>CAUWEA010000024.1:0-30626 GCA_963557735.1 uncultured Faecalimonas sp.
ACGGATCACCGATGCCGTCACTTTCAGTTCCCGCACCGCAGTTTCATATGAAAGTACCGTGGTATCCAAAAGCGCCGCAAGCAGCCTTGCGCGGGCTGTCTGATTTTTCGAAAGCAAGGCTTCCAGTCTTGCTTCTGCCTCCTGCCTGTCAAGAAGGAGCCGCAACGTCCTTTTTTCCTTCTGTTTCTCCTGCTGTTTGATTGGCAGCACTGTTTTTAACGCCTGTATCATTGTTCCACCATAATGCTCCTTCATCCACGCAGCAAGGGCTACCAGCTTCGCTTCGATCGCGACATGGTTCTGGCTGATCCGAGAAATTTCCTTGATTTTCCCCGGATCGTAATTGCATTCTTCCGAAAATCCGATCACATATCCCTTTGTCTCACGGTTCGCCCTCCCAAACGGGATCCATACTTCCATCCCCGTCCTAAGTATCCCTTCCAGCGCCTCCGGAATCTGGTATTGAAAGATCTTATCTAATTTTTCATGGGTAATATCTACAATGATATCTGCGTACATCTATTGCTCCTGCCCTCTTTCTTCCGCAAGGATATCGGCGATCAGATCACGCTCATCCATGGCATACTTCACGCCTTTGATCTCCTGATAATCTTCATGTCCTTTTCCTGCAAGCACGATCACATCACCCGGCTGTCCATGAACGATCGCATAGCGGATCGCCTCTTTCCGGTCACAGATCTCCACATATGCTCCATCTGTCTTCTCTATTCCGTTCTTAATATCATTGATGATCTCCTGCGGTTCTTCAAATCTTGGATTGTCCGATGTAATGATCGTCAGATCTGCCAGACGCCCGGACACTTCTCCCATCTCATAGCGGCGGGTTTTGGAACGGTTTCCTCCACAACCAAACAGACATACAAGACGCTTTGGATGATATTCCTTTAAAGTAGTCAGAAGACTTTCAAGACTCATCGCATTGTGCGCATAATCGATCATCAGCGTAAACTCATCCGAAACCTTGACCATCTCGATACGTCCTTTCACCTTCGCCACCTTCAGCGCCTTCTGGATCTTCTCCGCCGGAACGTCAAAGTGTCTGCAGACTGCAATCGCAGTCAGAGAATTGTACACGCTGAATGTACCCGGAATATCGATTTCCACATCAAAATCCATCAGCCCCGCCACATGGTATGCCACACCGAGATATCCCGGCTTCCCGACCAGTTCTGCATGTTCTGCCCGGAGATCTGCCTTCTCTGAAAATCCAAATGTTTCCACTTCGCAGGCTGCCCCCCGAAAGACATCTTCAAAATATGGATCATCCACATTAGCGATTCCGATTCTGCACTGTTTAAAAAGCATCCCCTTACATCTTTTGTAATCTTCAAAATCTTTATGCTCATTTGGTCCAATATGATCTTCCCCAAGATTTGTAAAAATTCCGATCTCAAACGGGATCCCCGCAGTGCGGTGCAGCATCAGTCCCTGCGAAGATACTTCCATCACGACTGCATCACATCCTGCATCGACCATTTTCCGGAAATACTG
This sequence comes from uncultured Faecalimonas sp., assembly GCA_963557735.1. Classification (GTDB taxonomy): domain Bacteria; phylum Bacillota; class Clostridia; order Lachnospirales; family Lachnospiraceae; genus Faecalimonas. The sequence goes on from CAUWEA010000024.1 coordinate 1,513, forward strand.
ATGGATTGTAAAAGATTCCGGTGTTGTATTGACTGCCGGGATCACCTCGTCCCCGATGATCGCCTCGATCGTTCCGATCAGCCCCACCTTATGTCCGACGCCTTCCAGAATCGACTTCACCATGTAGGTCGTCGTTGTCTTTCCCTTAGTGCCAGTAATTCCGATCACTTTCAGCTGCTCTGCCGGATACCCGAAATATGCCGCCGATGCAAGTGCCAGTGCATATCTTGTATCTTCCACCCGGATGACTGTCATATGCTCCGGCGCTTCTACCTCTTTCTCGACAATAACTGCCGCCGCACCTTTTTCTGCCACATCTCTGATATACTGATGTCCATCTGAGACAGCTCCGCTGATGCAGACAAAGACACTTCCTTTCGTCACCTTTCTGGAATCATTTGTCAGTTCCGTAATTTCTATCTCTTTCGTTCCCTGCACAATTTCATATTGTAAACGTTCTAACAATGCTGTTAATTTCATGCGGTTTTCCTCCTGATTTTCTACATACTGTTTTTTCAGTACCGATAACAGTTATAGAATAACACACTCGGATATACTTGTAAAACGGTCTTCCTCTATTTTAGAAAGATTTCATTTCCGATTTTTTCGTCCTCCTTTACAAATATCCGAAAAAATGATATAGTTGCGTAATAATAAAAAAAGGGGGTATAAACATATGAAAGAACTGATTACGTTTGTGTTGAAACCATTATCTTTTCTGCCTGCACTGGCAATGATGTATATGATTTACTCTTTTTCCGGACAAACTGGGGAGGAATCCGGAAATCTGAGCTATGAAGTAAGTGTAAAACTCGTAGAGATTGGAAACCAGGTCTTAGATAAGGGGCTTCAGGACTGGGAAATTCCTGAGGTTGCCGCAAGGATCGAATATCCGGTCCGCAAACTTGCGCATATGAGTGAATATTTCATTCTCGCAGTGGCTGTCTCTCTGCCATTTTATGTGTACGGACTGCGCGGATTTCCGCTGATGCTTGTCGCAGGGATGATCTGTGTCGGATTTGCAGCCGGCGATGAATACCACCAGTCCTTTGTCGATGGGCGCGGCCCTTCTGTCGTCGATGTCGGAATTGACAGTGTCGGCGTATTTTTCGGAATCCTGACTGTGCGTATCGTCTGCTTTCTCTTCCTTGCTCCGGCGCGGATACTGGAGCGGAGAAGACGTCGTCTGGAGCGAAAAGCAGCAAGGCACAGACAGACTCCCCGCAGATCTTACAGTTCCTACGAATGTCGTTCCGCTCCGGCAAACAGCGTGCGAAGATATGATCCGGAACCTCGCAGATCTTCCCGCAGAAGTTATGACCATTATGAAGATGACTACTATGAGGACTATCCGGTCGAAAACGATTATGAGGCGGATTACGAAGAGGAAGATTACAGAGATGCCATGCGTGCAGCCCGCCGCAAAAGATCTAATGTCTCCTCCCGGACAGTTCCTTTTGGAAATGACTTGTTCAGTGATCATTTTGAAGAACAGCTCGGCAATGAGGTAAAGAAATTTACAGAGAACCAATAAAAACAGTCTGCAAATTTTCTGTCTTTATGATTTCTTTTCAGGAGAAGGCAGCGCTCCTCTCATAACTGCATGTTCCCCATATTTCTTTCGGATCTCATCTACTGCCTGCTCAAGTTTTTCACGCTTTTTCTCCCGGGCCTCCTTCTTTTGCCGCTGCATCTCCTGCCCGGCCTGATAGTCAAACAGATTCATCTGCCGCGGTCCCCGCTCATCTGACAGTTTGGATGTGCGGATTCCAAGCAGTCTGATTGGTCTCTGATCCCACAATTCCCGAAAAAGACTGCATGCATTTTCATACAGCACACGATCTGAGCTGGTCGGAAACGAAAGCTGCCTCTGGTGGGAGACGCTTTGAAAGGTTGCATATTTGATTTCAACATTGATCATCCCCGCCTGCTGTTTTGCCTTTCTGAGCCGCGCACCTACACTCTCTGCCAACATCAAAAGCACTTTCTGTGCTTCTGTTTCACTTGTGACATCCCGGGAAAGCGTCGTCGAATTCCCGATTCCTTTCGCCTGCGCCTGCTCTTTTGCCACTTTTGAGTGTGTGATCCCATTTGCAAATTCCCAAAGTGTCCTCCCATGGCTCTTCAGATGCAGTTCCAAAAGTTGCGGATCCATCCCTGCAAGATCACCGATCGTCCGGATCTCAAGCTTCTCCAGCACCCGGACGCTTGCTCTTCCCGCCATATAAAGTTCTGACACCGGAAGCGGCCACATCTTCTTTTCCACCTCCTCGGGAAACAGTGTATGAATCTTATCCGGTTTCTCAAAATCAGATGCCATCTTTGCAAGAAGCTTATTGGAGGAAATCCCGATATTTACCGTAAACCCAAACCGCTTGCGGATCTCGCCTTTTATCTCCTCTGCCGCCTCGGCCGGACCTGGAAAACGATGTGCGATCCCGGTAAAATCCATATAACATTCATCCACACTGACCTGCTCGATCTCAGGTGTATATCCCTTCAGAAATTCCATCAGCTTCTGACTGTATGCTCTGTACATCTGGTGATCCGGCGGCTTGATCAGAAGTGTCGGGCACTTCCGGAGTGCATTTGCCACCGGTTCTCCCGTCTTTATCCCATAACGCTTCGCAGGAATCGACTTTGCCAGAACAACCCCGTGTCTGGACTCCTGATTTCCTCCTATGATCGATGGGATCTCGCGCAGATCAATCTGTGTGCCATGTTTCAATTCTTCCACCGCTGTCCAGCTTAAATAAGCGGAATTCACATCAATATGAAAGATTATTTCGGACATCCTTCTCACCTTCCTCTTCCACACCCTTTACATTCTCGTTCATACAGCAAAAGAGAACATCTGTGCTGATTCTATCATTACACAAATGTTCTCTTTCGTCAATCACAAGCATCCTATATTCTGTCAGCAGTCTGCTCTATGTGTTGTCAGGATCTCACCCACGCCTTCACTCTTGCTTTCAGCATTCCATCTTCCACATCGATCAGAATGGTATCTTCTGCCCCGATCTCCCCGGAAAGAATCAGTTTTGCCGCCAGCGTCTCTACATTTTTCTGTAAAAAACGCTTCAGTGGTCTTGCACCATACATCGGTTCATATCCGCCGTCTACTACAAATTGTTTGGCCGCCTCTGTCAGTTCGATCTTCACTTCGGAATCCTGAAGCCGGTTGTTCAGGTCTTTGATCAACAGCTCAACGATCTGATAAATATCTTTCTTTGTCAGTGGCTTAAACATGATTGTCTCATCCAGACGATTTAAAAATTCCGGCCGGAAATGTGCCCGCAGATCATTCATGACAAGAGCCTCGCTCTCCTCTTTGATCTCTCCATCTTCGTCAATTCCATCTAACAGATATGTGGAACCGATGTTTGATGTCATGATCAGAATCGTATTTTTAAAATCCACTGTCCGTCCCTGAGAATCCGTGATCCGCCCATCATCTAACACCTGAAGCAGGACATTGAATACATCCGGGTGTGCTTTCTCAATCTCGTCAAACAGTACGACCGAATATGGTTTTCTTCTCACCGCCTCTGTCAGCTGTCCTCCCTCATCATATCCGACATATCCCGGAGGCGCTCCGATCAGACGTGACACGGAGTATTTCTCCATATATTCACTCATGTCGATCCGGACCATATTGCTCTCATCATCAAACAGACTCTGGGCAAGCGCCTTTGCAAGCTCGGTCTTACCTACACCAGTCGGTCCGAGGAACAAGAAGGAACCAATCGGTTTGGTCGGATCTTTGATGCCTGCTTTGGACCGGATGATCGCCTCTGTCACCTTCGTCACACCTTCATCCTGACCGATCACTCTCTTATGGAGTTCTTCATCCAGATGAAGCGTCTTGCTTCTCTCGCTTTCATTTAATTTCGCTACCGGGATTCCCGTCCAGCGGGAGATGATCCTTGCGATCTCGTCCTCTGTGACACTTTCATGCACAAGTGTCATCGATTTTCCTTTAACACGTTCCTCTTCTTCCTGAAGCTGCCTGGTCAGCTGCGGCAGTCTTCCGTACTGAAGCTCTGCTGCTTTCTCCAGATCATAAGAACGCTGCGCCTTCTGGATCTCCTGATTGACCTGCTCGATCTCCTCACGGATCTTCTGAAGACGTTCTACCGATGTCTTCTCATTATCCCACTGTGCTTTCTTTCCGGCAAATGCATCTCGCATCTCTGCCAGCTCCTGCTGCAGATGCACGAGACGCTCCTGGCTGAGTCTGTCATTTTCCTTCTTTAACGCAGCCTCCTCGATCTCCAGCTGCATGATCCTTCTGCGCAGTTCATCCATCTCTGTCGGCATAGAATCCAGTTCCGTCTTGATCAGCGCACATGCCTCATCAACAAGGTCGATCGCCTTATCCGGAAGGAAACGGTCTGTGATATATCTGTTGGAAAGTGTGGCTGCCGCCACAAGCGCACTGTCCGTGATCTTCACGCCGTGAAATACCTCATAGCGTTCTTTTAGTCCACGCAGAATGGAAATGGCATCTTCCACGGTCGGCTCATCTACCATGACCGGCTGGAACCGTCTTTCAAGCGCCGCATCTTTCTCGATATATTGTCTGTATTCATCCAGTGTCGTCGCACCGATACAGTGTAATTCGCCTCTTGCCAGCATCGGTTTTAGCATATTTCCGGCATCCATCGCCCCGTCTGTCTTTCCCGCACCAACGATCGTATGAAGTTCATCGATAAACAGAATGATATTTCCATCACTGTTTTTTACCTCTTCCAGAACCGCTTTCAGACGCTCTTCAAACTCGCCGCGATATTTTGCCCCGGCTACAAGCGCTCCCATATCCAGCGCAAAGATCTTCTTATTTTTCAGACCTTCCGGCACATCGCCCCTGACGATCCGCTGCGCAAGCCCTTCAACCGCCGCCGTCTTACCGACACCAGGCTCTCCGATCAGAACCGGATTGTTCTTCGTCTTTCTTGAAAGGATCCGGATTACATTGCGGATCTCCGCGTCACGTCCGATCACCGGATCTAACTTCTGTTCCCTTGCCCGCTCTACGAGATCACTTCCGTATTTATTTAATGTATCATAAGTAGCCTCCGGATTATCACTTGTCACTCTCTGATTTCCGCGCACGGTAGAAAGCGCCTGAAGAAATCCTTCTCTTGTAATACCAAATTCTCTGAAGATTGCCTTCAATTCCTGATTTGGATATTTTAACAGCGATAAGAAAATATGTTCCACCGAAACATACTCGTCACCCATCTGCTTTGCCTCATCCTCCGCATGGATCAGTGCTTTGTTCAGATCCTGACCGATATAGATCTGGCCTCCCTGCACTTTCGTGCGCTTTCTGAGTCCTTCTTCTATACGATTGCCAAACAGCTGCTTCTGAATTCCCATCTTCTCGATCAGATTTGCGATCAGACTGTCATTTTGTATAATAAGTGCATACAGCAGATGTTCCTGCTCTACCTCCTGATTGCCATATTCATAGGCAACTTTTTCACATCCTTGTACCGCCTGCAATGAATTCTGGGTAAATTTATTAATGTTCATCTGGTTACCTCTCTTTCTTTTTGTTCTATAATAGATATAACATATGTTGTTAGCCATGTCAACCCTCGAGTGCTAAATTGTTTCTAAATAATTTTCACCGTTCGTTTGGTGCTTTGTAATTTTATCACAGAAGAGAGCTCTTTTTCTGTGTTATTCTAATAGTATCATTTTTACCATTTTTAAGGAGGTTTATCATGAAAAGAAAGTATATCATTTCTCTATTTTTTGCGTTTCTGCCTACACTGTTTTTATTTACCGGATGTAGTCAGAAGCAGGGCTCTTCTTCTCCATCTGGTTCTGGATCTGCAGATTACCGGCAGATTTCTTCCGGGGAAGCTGCTGCCATGATGGAAACGGAAGACAATTATATCATTTTAGATGTACGGACTTCTGAAGAATACCAGGAGGGGCACATTCCCAATGCGATCAATATTCCGAATGAGACGATCCAGTCAGAAAAACTCGCTGAGCTTCCGGATAAAGAGCAGCTCATTTTCGTCTATTGCCGCAGTGGAAACCGCAGTAAACAGGCTTCCCAAAAGCTGGCAGATGCCGGATATACAAATATCGCAGAGTTTGGCGGGATCAACGAATGGCACGGAGACATCGTGAAATAATCCATAATTTGCAAATGACAGCAGAATTGATTTTCTTCTTTCAGAAATCAGGGAACTGTCCTCTGAGAAAAATGAATGCCGGAAGCTTACAAGATAGATATATCTGTACGCTTCCGGCACTTTTCATAGAATTTTTATTTTCTTTTAATAATTTTCTGCATGTACTTCAAAATAACTCTTTGGATGCGCACACACCGGGCAGATTTCCGGCGCAGCTGTTCCCACCAAAATATGTCCGCAGTTCCTGCATTCCCACACTTTTACTTCACTCTTCTCAAATACCTGCGCTGTCTCTACATTTTTTAACAATGCTCTGTATCTCTCTTCATGGTGCTTTTCAATTGCTGCAACCATACGGAATTTTGCTGCAAGTTCTGGAAACCCTTCTTCCTCTGCTGTTTTTGCAAATCCCTCATACATATCTGTCCATTCGTAGTTCTCACCTTCTGCTGCTGCCTTGAGATTATCTTCTGTGCTTCCAATTCCTTTCAGTTCTTTAAACCACATTTTTGCATGTTCTTTTTCATTGTCTGCAGTTTTCTGGAATAATGAAGCAATCTGCTCATACCCTTCCTTTTTTGCAACCGATGCAAAATAAGTATACTTATTACGAGCCTCTGATTCCCCTGAAAAAGCTGCCTGCAAATTCTTCTCCGTCTCTGTTCCTGCATATTTGTTCTGTCCCATAAAAATATGTCTCCTTTCATTTTCACAATCCAGTGCCCCGCTTCATCCTCCATCGGAAAAATCAGTGTAAAATACAGCTTTTCCGTGAAAAATCTACCTGCCCCATTGCTATTATCTGTTCTCAATTATAACAGTTTTACTTTCCCTTTTCAAGGAAATCTGTTTCCATACTTATTCAGAAAACCTTATCCGGTCAATCAGATTCTGCCGCCTGAAATTTTTATTTACCGCATAAGTAAGCACGATCTGTATCACCAGGATAATGATAACCAGAATCACCGTCTGCACAACCGGATAATGATAGACATTTCCGACATACAGCCCCTGCTCTTTCGCATACCGGAACACCGCATATCCGGCTCCTCCTCCGATCGTGACAGACAAGAGCAGTGTCCCTGCCGTATAGACCATACTCTCCATCTGAATCATCCTGGTCAGCTGTCTGTCCGACAGTCCGATCGCCTGAAGGATTCCCAGTTCTTTTCTGCGGACGTAGATACTGTTGATCATCGTGTTGATCAGATTCAGGATACCGATCACTGATAAAATACCGATCAGCATGTAGCAGACGGTTCCGATAAACTGCACCGTAGTTTCATTTTCTTTGAGCAGATCTCCATAACTTTTCATCTCAAAAAGTTCCCGGGACTCTATGATTCTCTGAAGTGCAGACTCCACCTCACTGTATTTCTCCGGATCTGCTTCGATCTCCATCGCATAGGAGAGATCCGATGTTACCAGCCCGTCAACGGTTTCTTTTGGCATAATAAACGTATCTTTGGTCACTCCGCGATCATATTCTCCGATACCTGCAACCTCAACTTTCTTTGTCACTTCTTTCTCTCCGTCAAAATAGACAAGATCGAAAGTATCTCCCACCTGCACCGGATAATTCAGAGAAAAATAACTTGGCACCGCCGCGATGACTTTCGTTCCTTTCGCCTGCTTTAGTTCTTCCCATGTGACATCTCCTTCCGTCAGCCCCGCTTCCATTTCTCTGCTGTGGGAATCGTCCAGTCCTCCCACACTCAGAAAAACCTCCTCTCCTTCTATTTTCAGTTCTTTCTCCTTTGCTGCCAGATAAGATTTCATTTCTATTTTTTCGACTCCGTCAATCGCAAGGATTTCTTCTTTGAACGCTTCTGTGAACGGATTGCCCTTCTGGATCACCTTCCAGGAACGCTCCGGATGTTCCTTGTCATCCTCCCACGATTCGATCTGGATCTGGAAGGTCTCCTGAATATTTTCTTTTGCCATCTCTTTCGGATCTGCGCAGGCAAGTATCGTGGAAATCATCACATAGAAGATTCCCGTGAGACTCAGCGTAACGATTGTCAGAACTGTACGCTTTTTATTTCTCCCAAGATTGATGCAGGTAAGTTTTCCTACAGAAACTGCTTCATAACCTTTTCTTGTCTTCTTTCTCCGGTCTGTATTTCCAGCATAACGCATCGCCTCCACCGGTGAAATTTTAGCTGCCAGGTACATTGGACGAAGCAGTGACAGATACACGGTTGCAAAGCTCACTATGGCGGCAAGAAGGATCAGCCAACCATTGATCATCTGCACACCGCCGCTCTTTAAACTCTCCCGGATAACAGCCGTTCTTATATTTCCGTTATCCACACGGCCATAGAGCATCCGGACACATACCGGGGCAAGCAGCGTTCCTAAAAGCAGTCCCGCCGGAATTGCGGTCCCCGCTGTACACATCCCTTCCAGAAGAACAATCCTGCGTATCTGTCGTTTCGTGGCTCCGATTGCCCGCAGCTGTCCGAATTCCTGCACTTTTGTGATCATCGATACATAGTAGATCCCATAGATGGTGATCATTCCTGCAAGGATAATGACCAGCATGATACATACGATCCCCATATAAAATTCCGGATCCACATAATTTGCCACGATATATTCTTTGTTCATCACAACGTTTGCCGGAAGGATCCCATACGCTCCTCCAAGTTCCTTTGCCTTCTGCTCAATCTGGTCTGCATTCATCTGATCTGCCTCTGCAATCCGCAGGACAACGCGGTATTCCCGCCCGGTTTCCGGCACATGCGCTTCATAAAATGCTTCTGACACAAGACAGCCAAACATTTCGTTTTGCACGCTGTATTCTGTCGTCGGCTCAAATCCGACAATCTGAAACGTGTCTGTATACTGCCAGGACAGACCACCATCTTCATAGATCTGGTACGGAAGGGTAACCATATCTCCGATTTCCGCCTCAACTCCCAGCTTTTTCAGCAGTCCCTCCTGCACAACGATCTCATTTTCTTTCTCCGGGAAACGTCCCTCCTCCAGTGTGATCTTCTGAAGCTTCCGCGCCTCCTCATCCATATATGTCAGCAATGCCGTTCCGTCCTGAAGGACAACCTCTCCCGCATCTCCTCTGAGTCCGGCACATTCTGCCTCGCTGTGGCGTTTCAGCATCTGCGCTTCCTTTTCCCCCACTTCCCGGTACATCACATGGAAAGTTGGCAGGGTCTGACTGACTCCCTCAAATTCCAGATTCATTGTCGCAAATCCGACATTTGGGACAAGTACCAGCAGAAGCGCCGTCAGAAAGATTGCGATCCCGATTAAAATATTTCTGCTTTTATTCTGTTTCAGATTGGCAATTGCTGTCTTTGTGACCGTCCTCATGCGCTCACCACCTTACCGTCTTCGATGACAAGGATTCTGTCTGCCATCTGTGCGATCGTTTCATCGTGGGTAATCATAACCAGTGTCTGTCCAAATTCACGGCAGCAGGTTTTCAATGCAGTGATCACATCCATCTCTGTCCGGGAGTCAAGATTTCCGGTTGGCTCGTCTGCAAGGATGATCGCAGGTCTCGATGCAAGTGCGCGGGCAATCGCAACTCTCTGCTGCTGCCCGCCGGACAGTGTATTTGGCAGTGACTTTAACTTATCCACAAGCCCGATATTTTCTACAATCTCCATCACAAATTTCCGGTCTGCCTTCCTGCCGTCCAGTCCGGTCGGAAGTACGATATTCTCCCACACATTGAGCGCCGGGATCAGGTTATAGCTTTGAAAAATAAACCCAATCTTTCTTCTCCGGAATACTGCAAGCTGCTCCTCCTTCAGTGCAAAAATATCTTTTCCATCGATCAGTACCTTTCCGGAATCCGGACGGTCCAGACCTCCGAGCATATGCAGTAAAGTACTTTTTCCTGATCCCGACCGCCCGACAATTGCCACAAATTCTCCGTGCGCTACTTCCAGATCTGTGTGATCGATCGCTTTGACAATGCTTTCTCCTTCCCCATAATATTTTACAAGATCCATTGTCTGTAATATTGTTTTCATCTGTTCGCTCCTCCCCGCTATTCTGATTTTGATAAAACAGCACCTCTTTTTCATCAGGTCCTTTTCTATAAAAACAGAATACCAGACGATTCTTACATCTTACTTTCATCTTTTCTTACAAAACTGTCATTTTTCTGTAAGATCACGCGAAAAATGGTTCCACCACCTGCTGCCGGGCGGATCATCACACTTCCCCCATGCAGTTCAACAATTTTCCGTACAAGATACAGACCGACTCCCGCTCCTTCCTGCTCCTGCACTTCTTTCCTTTCTCCCCGGTAAAACCGTTTAAATACTTCCGGATATTCTTTTTTGGGAATTCCGATCCCCGCATCCTCGATTTCTGTCACAACACTGTTTTGCAGTTCTTCCACGCGGATCCGGATGGTTGTCCCTTCTCCGGAATACTTGACCGCATTGTCAAGTATATTGATAAATACTTCTTGCATCCACTTCCGGTCATAGAACAGCTGCTTTTTGTAATCTTCCCGCAGTTCTATCTCAATCCCTTTCTCAAATGCCTTCATATACACCGCATTGACTGCACGGATCAGTGTCTCTTTCAGCTCACACCATTCTGGGCGAAGCTGTACCATCTCCGCTTCCATTTTAGAGACATTTTTCAGTCCCTCCGTCAGACTCTCCAGCCGTCTCACTTCTGCCTGCATCCGCTCCAGAAAATCCCCCGGTTCTCCCTTCTTCCAAACCGCGTCCTTCTCAAGCGCAAGTTCCAGTTCTAGCTTCAAAGAGGCAAGTGGTGTCTTCAGCTGATGGGAAATATCTGTCACAAGACTTTTTACTCCTTCTTTCTCCCGCTGCATGCGTTCCATCAGAAGCTCTGTTTTTCGTCCCAGAAAAGCAATCTGTGCCTCGACTTTCGCGAAATTGTCTTCTTCCAGAATCTTCTCCTCACTTTCCCGGACTGCTTTTTCATATTTCCCTGCATTTAACAGCGCAAGTCTCTCTTCCAGCGATCCAAGAGCAGTTCTGACTTTTCTTCGGCGATACTGCCATCCACCCAGAAGAAAGATACCTCCGATCAGAAAAAATACACAGAAAAAGAATCCGCTCTCCCGCAGAAGTTCCCCGTTTTCCCACTCCGTATCTCTGTTCTCATATCCATATGCGGCAAGCAGTTCTTCTGCCCGTACCTGATACGCGCTTTTCTTCCTATGCAGTTCTTCTCTGTCTTTTCTGTCCGCTCCTGCATCTTCCGATTTTCCCTGCATCTGCCCATGCACCGCCTCCATCAGCTGCAGTTCCTGCCCTGGAAACTGTTCTGCCATTCTCCCGATCAGTTCGATATTTTCCTTTTTCCATACGGTTTCATTCCTCCTGAAACTTTCTGCAAATACTGCCGTCATCAGCAGACTGAACAACAGAAAGAAAGCTGCTCCCGCTACGATCTCCTTTTTCTTTATTCCTTTCCAACCTCTTCCGTCCATATATATCCGATTCCTCTCACATTTTTGATCCATGTTCCGCTCTCTCCCAGTTTTGTCCGAAGTCTTCGGATGTTGACTGCAAGCGTATTGTCATCGACAAACTGGCCATCCATATCCCACACCATCTCAAGGATCTGCTCTTTTGATAAAACTTGTCTGGGATTTTTCAGAAAATACAACAGCAGCTGAAGTTCTTTTTTACTCATCAAAAGTTCCGCTCCTCCTAAGAACACCCGCATTTCCCTGATCTGAAATACAAGTTCTCCTGACCGCAACACGCCATCCTGCTCCTTTTTCCTTCTCCGCAGCAGTGCATGTACTTTGGAAAGCAGCACCATAAGACTGAATGGCTTCGTAAGATAGTCATCCGCCCCGATATCATACCCGTTTACTATATCGATTTCCTGATCCAGCGCTGTCAGAAACAGAAACATGACGCTGCTCCTTCCCCTTACCCATCTGCAAAATGTGATTCCATCCCCATCCTGCAGTGTGATATCACTGATCACCAGCTGAATCTCCTCTCTCTGAAAAATCTCCTTTGCCTCCGTCATTCCAAATGCCTGACAAACGCGGTAACCTTCTTTCTCAAGTCGCTGTGAAATCCCTCTGTTTAAATTTTTGTCATCTTCCAGCAGTAAAATTGTCGTCATCTTTTCTCCCCGTTTCCTTATTTCTTTTTATAGAATACCAATATTATACCATATCCTGATTTCTCTTTCATTTGATCATATCCTCTTTCGTAATATTTTCTGAAACAAATTTACCTCGATTTTTGAGTTCTCCTCTATTACCAATACGTATATTTTCTTAATAGACACATAACTCCTATCCACAGTTTATATTCCCTAACTATATATTTTCCCCGCAAACATAAAATCTTTATTAAAGTATACTGAATGATAACGATTCATCGCAAATAGTAAAACCAAACAACAAAACAACAGTTAAATTTTCAGAAATTATCTTTTTTCCAAAAATAAAGTATTAAAAAAGCACAACATAACTTATAATGTTAACAATATCATATACATACTCACTATTTTAACAAGAAAACAATTCAGGAATACGAAATAAAAACATAATTACATTAGTTTTAGCAACAATCTTGTTTTCTTTGAGTTCGATTACTGTATTTGCCGCTTCTTCGTTAAATGTTGTGTCGTTTGAAGAAGTCAATAATTTTTCAGAATAGAAAGTAACAGCTTTTTTTCAATCATTCGCTAATGAGTTCAGTTAACTTATACGATAAAATAGTGATTATGTTATTTCAGGAAGGATTTTATGCGGATTTATTCTAATTCCAGTCTTTACTACGCAAGAAACTGTTTTTCGGCTATTCCAAATAAAAATTCTAGAACGTTTACTTCAAACCCGAAAAATCATTCAGTCATTGATTCTTTATATGGAGGTAATAAAGAAATCACTAAAGAAGATGCTCTACTATATAAGTATTGGCAGGAAAATCCTATTTCTATTTCTATTTCTATTTTTGATAAGGACAGCAGTTCTAAAGTTATTCATGATGTCTCTAAAATTCCAAAGGAATTTATAGATAATCTGAACAATACGGAAATTACAGAGTGGGACAAAAACAGATTAAACTATGCCCTGGACTTCAGCATCAGAGGAAACGATATCAGTTCCAATTTAGACCGACTTGCAGCTACGTATGTTACGACTCTGGAATATCTAAAAACAAACTTTAATGGCGAAAAACTTGAAAACTACCAAAAGGATCTGGAATCAATTATATCTGAAATATCAGAAAAAATCGCCAGCCATTTTTCAAAAAAAAATAGGTAACTTTTTGGAAGAAAATGGAGTACAAAATGAAACCGGAAAAATATATGACAGCATTATGTCCGAATATCAAAAAAAAGTATCTTTTTATATTGAATTTACAGAAGAAAATAAGGATTATGCTCATTTAAAAAATTCAGAAGATCAGTGGTTGTTAAATGATATTGCATATATGTCACAGCAACTACAAAAAGCTGCTGTCGGAAAAACGCAAAAGCAAGAATCATCCGATACGTATTATTCTTTGGAAGAAATAACACTTACCAACCGAATGATTGACGAAATCAAACAGACAAATTTATTTCCATCTCTTGGAAATGAAGAAAGCGTTGGAATGAGTGTTGGAATGCTTCAAGGTATCTCTTATCATTTGTTCCAGAATTCGTTCTGACTATTTTCTCTGTTATTTTTTCTTTTCATCGCCTCTGCTCTCCCTTGTCTTCTCTTCACTGACTTGCTATACTATTGTCATACGAAAACAGAGAGGTCCCCGGAATCATTCTTGTTCCCGGCATGCACCGCCTGAAACGGCATCTCTGTGATCAATCACGCACAGAAAGGATTTTTAACATGAGAGCATATGAACGTTTACTAAAGTATGTAGTTGTCCGTACCCCAAGTGATCACACAAGCGCGACGGTTCCAACTACCTCCTGCCAGTTTGACCTGGCCCATCTTCTCGTAACCGAATTAAAAGAACTGGGGCTGACAGATGCCTATGTCGATGAAAAGTGCTTTGTATACGCTTCTCTTCCTGCAACAAAGGGATATGAGGATAAGACAAAGCTTGGCTTCGTCGCCCACATGGACACAGTATCTGACTTCTGCGACCACGAGATCGTCCCGGTCGTGACAGAGGATTATAACGGGGCAGATCTCGTGCTCGGCACAAGCGGACGCACACTGTCTGTCAAAAATTTCCCGCATCTTCCATCCCTGAAGGGGCGCACACTGATCACGACAGACGGAACGACTGTACTCGGAGCAGATGACAAGGCAGGAATCGCTGAGATCATGACGATGTTAGAGCGCATCCAGAAAGAGGAGATCCCACATGGGAAAATTTCTGTCGCTTTCACCCCTGACGAGGAGGCAGGATCCGGTGTTAATCACTTCAATGTAAAAGATTTCGATGCAGAATTTGCCTACACTATGGACGGTGGTCCGGAAGGTGAGATCCAGTATGAAAACTTCAATGCCTGCGAAGCTATTTTTGAGATCAAAGGCTTTAATGTGCACCCGGGTTCCAGCAAAGACACGATGATCAATGCAGCGCTTGTCGCAATGGAAGTAAATGCAATGCTTCCGTCCTGCGAGACACCGCGCGGTACCGAAGGCTATGAAGGCTTCTATCATCTCTGTGAAATGTCCGGCGACGTTGCAAGCGCCAGACTTGAATACATTATCCGCGACCATGATCCGCACTTTTTCGAGGCGCGCAAAAATACTCTCCGTCTGATCGAACAACAGCTCAACGCGAAGTGGGGAGAAGGCACTGTCACACTGACGATCAATGACCAGTACCGGAACATGTCCGAAGTGATCCAGGGCTGCATGCACCTGATCGACAATGCGGTGGAGGCAGCCAGACTTGCAGGTATCGTCCCGGATGTCGCACCGATCCGCGGCGGCACGGACGGATGCCGTCTAAGCTACATGGGACTTCCTTGTCCGAACCTCGGAACCGGAGGATACGGCTATCACGGACCTTACGAACACATCACTGCCGAGGGAATGGATCTTGCCACAGATATGATCGTAAAACTGATCCAGCGGTATGCTGAATAATATTTTACAATAGAGATGTGATAGCGATATAGAAAAGAACGCACTGCAAATAGATTTTTTCATTTGCAATGCGTTCTTTCTTTTTTCCGGACACGATTTCTGTCCAGATAAAAACTCTGCTTTTATTTTCACTCTAGTTCTCTTTAAATCCTTCCCCGACAACATCGTTGGATTCCATGATCACGATAAATGCCTTCGGATCGATCTCTTTTGCCATCTTTCGGATCGTATACATCTGCTTATTGTTGCAGGCGCACATGACAATCTCTTTTTCTTCCTTTGAGTAACTTCCGCAGCCCTTTAAAAATGTGGCTCCCCTGCCGGTATACTCATCGATCTTCGCCGCAATCTCATGCGGATAATCAGTCACGATCAGCGTCATCTTTCCGGCGTCAATTCCGTACATTACTTTATCGACTACCGCAGACAACAGATAAGTCACGATCAGTCCGTAAATAATTCCCTCCACATCCCGGAAAATGAAACTTCCCATCAGAACGATCAGCACATCCATCACAAACGCGATCTGTCCAATAGACACATGCGGCTTCAGCGCTTTCACAGACATGATCACAAAGTCTGCGCCTCCCGTAGAAGAATTCCTCATATAGATCAGCCCATATCCGAGTCCGGATAAGACGCCCGTACAGATCGCTGCCAGCATCCGGTCTCCCTCATAAACCGGAAGCATCGGCGCCACGACGTCCATCAAGATTGAGGAAATGATCATCGTCTTCAGTGAGCGCAGAAAAAATGTCCGCCCAAGCAGCTTATAACATAGAAACACGACGGGAATATTCAGAAGGATCGTCATCGCTCCGATCGGTATATGGAACAAATGATAAAAAATCAGTGCAACTCCCGAAAATCCGGTCATCGGGAACTGTGCTTTCACTGCAAAATTATAGATTCCGATTGCAATCAACATTCCTCCTACCATATCAGTCAAAAGATCAATTGCCAGTTCTTTCCCATTTATTTTCTTCATGTCTTTTCCTCCTGCTTTCTCTATTCCTTCCTGACGTGCAGTTCTGTCTCCATCTCAGAAGCTTCCCCGATACCGGAAAAAGCATTTGCAAATCATAAAAGTATCATTCGCAAATGCTCTTCTGTTATCCAGTATAACGCTGTTGATTTTAAAAGTCAATTTACTTCTTTCGGAATATTTGTGCAACTATGACAAGAATGCTGCCTGCAAAAATAAACATATCCCCCAGATTAAACACAATGTTCTCAATCTTCTTCCACCTGCACCGGAAACTAAAATAATCCACTACATGATTTCTCCGGAAGCGGTCATACAGATTGCTGCATGCACCTGCGAGAACAAGCATCCACCCCGTCTTCTCCACCTTTCTTCCATCCTTTGACAGAAGATACAGATAATATCCGAGAAGGCACAGCCCAAGACCTGCTGTCGACCACTTTACGATCCCCGGCCGGTTCTCCAGCAGATTCATCGCCATCCCGCTGTTATGGCTCTTTCGAAGCAGGATCTTTCCATTTGCGGTCTGTCTTGTTTCTCCCTCATTCAAAGATTTCTCTGCATACCACTTGATCCCAAGATCAAGCACAAGTAAACTTCCTGCAATAATAAAATAGATCATCTTTTTTTCCTGTATCTTCCTTATCCACGAAGATCGTCTACACGATCCTGAATCTGCTCTTTCGCCTCATGCACAGACGTTCTGACATTCTCCGCAGTCTTGACTGCTGCATCTTTGACTTGTTCTGCCGATTCTTTTGTGACATCTGCCGCTCTTTCCATGATATCCTCGATCACTTCTGCTGCGGTCTCTTTCTCTTCCGGACAGTCAAGCTCATCGCTTTCTTCAAAAATATCTTCACACGCTTCCGTCGCTTCTTCTCTCTTCATCTCCGCTCCGCAATGCGGGCAGAATTTCATATCTTTCTCGATCAGCTCATGACAGCTTTCACATTCCTTAACCCCACGCATATCTGCAAGTTTCTTCTCAAAAGCAGAAACGATCATTCGTCTTTTCCGGATTTCTTCACAGATCACCTCAAGTTCTGCATCGATGCCTTCCTCTTTCTGGAAACGCTCGTAAATGATCTTTCCAAGATCTGTCAGATCCTTCTGGTTGCTGCGCTCCAGGCTGCGGATCTGGTTCTTTAATTTCTGTACTTCCATCACTTCTTCTGTCTTTTTCCCTACATTTCCTGCCGTCTCTGTAATAAATTTTCCTAAATCTTCAAAAAATTCTTTCATAGCACTCTTCCTTTCTGTCCTTTTCTCTGCTTTTCCGCGATGAAAATATGTCTCTGACTGCCACGCGCAACTGCACCTTAAAATGTCCGCAGCTGCTCAAATGTGTTGTACAGATTCAGGCTTCCATATCCCCATGCTCTGTTTGGATACACTTCTGTTTCTTTTCGTTCTGTACCGAGGATCATCAGATTCTTCAGCTGGATTGAGTCAATGTTGATCCTTCCTAACTGATAGACCATCCATTCAAACAGAAGCGCCGTCGCTCCCGCAGTGATCCCTGCCGCAATGCTGGATCCGGTCCGCTCTGCAAATTGCCCACGGCCTGCCGCCCCCGTCACATTGACTCCCGGAGCCGCAAATTCTGGTTTCAGCCTTCCACTTCTAGTATACCCTCTTCCCGAATCAATGGCAATACTATTATCCGCCCCGTTATAACTTGCAACGGTCATCGGATCGCTTGTATTTCCGGGTTCTGTAATAGTAGTATCTGGATCCGACTGCAAAAAATATACATCCCCATCCAAAAATTCTGTGACTGGAAGCCACATATGAAAAATCCCATCTGCAAGCTGCTGCGGTTCCACAACGATCCGCCAGATCCCAGGAGAAGGATCTGCAAACCGCATCAGGATCAGCTCTGAATTCGTCCGCTCAACAAGCAGCCTGTAATCCAGATACACTTTTGTCCGCTCAAACACGAAATTTAATACCGTCCCGCTCCCCTGCCGCACCGGCACAAGCGGGATCCGCTCCCCTGCCGGTGACACGAGAGAGACCGCAAATATATTGGGAATTTCTGTCCAAAGTTCCATTGTAAATCCTTTTATATCCTCGGCAACACGGATCTCCACATTTTTGCTGTCAGACATAGTTTCGATCAGCCCATAATAGTGATGTCTCTGGTTTGCCTCATTGCCGCCGCCTACAACAATACCGAAATTTGCCGTGTACGCATACACTTCCAGAAGATTACAGAGCGGGGATGTTCCATTATGATCCCCCATATTTGTTCCAAGTGCGATGCACAGAACAAGCGGCACATTCTTTCTTTTTGCCAGATCCGTCAGATACCGGATCCCGAGCATAATATCGTTCTCCTGATAGCACGCTGCATCATCTTTGATCAAATAAAAATCGCGCAGATACTGTTTCGCTTTCTTTAATTTCACAACGCCAAGCATCGCGCCCGGAGCCGCCCCTTTGAACTGGTCTTCGATCTTTTCGCCTCCCGCCGCAATGCTCGCAAGAAAGGTTCCATGACTGTTTTCATCCCTGGACGGGACAATGCTCAATGAATCCCCGCTGCTTAATGCTTCATTGATTTTTTCCTCCGTGTATTCGGTTCCATACAAAAGCCCCTCCGGCGGTTCTCCCTCCTGGATCGTCTGATCCCAGATCCCGGCGACCCGCGTACTGCCGTCCGGCTTGCGAAAAATCGGATTCTGGTAATCGATCCCGGTATCAATAAATCCGATCATCACGCCATTTCCGGTCAGTTTCAAAGTCGGATAATTCTGGATCTGGCTGATCCCCGCCTCGTTTAATGCCTCTGTATCCAAGAGCGTATAACAT
Organism: uncultured Faecalimonas sp.; assembly: GCA_963557735.1. GTDB lineage: Bacteria > Bacillota > Clostridia > Lachnospirales > Lachnospiraceae > Faecalimonas. The sequence goes on from CAUWEA010000024.1 coordinate 20,507, forward strand.
TTCGGGATCGCCCCATAAGTAAACCGGTCAATCGAAAGCGGTTCTGCAAACATCTTATCAATATATACGGCATGATATTCATACCCGATCTTCTGCTCACAGAGTTCTGCATCTGAAATCTCATTCAGAAAATAGGGTCTCTGACTCTGAAAAATAAAGTCTCTGTATTCTTCGGACAACACCCTGCTTCTGCATGTTTCTACTGTTTCTGGCATATCTGCCTCCATCTTCCCAAATCTTTATATCATATAAAATCAGGACACTGAATATGCTTCAATGTCCTGACTTTCCTTTAATTTCCCGTAAGCAGAGCCTGTCCTCTGAGTGTGATGACAGGTCCTCCGGTTCCTTCGATATATTCTTTTGTGATCGTCACCTGACCGATGTTGTCATCTTTCGGGATCTCATACATAATATCCAGCATAAACTCCTCGATGATCGCGCGCAGTGCACGGGCTCCTGTGTTCTTCTCCATCGCGCGCTTTGCGATCGCCTCCAATGCCGCCTCATCAAATTCTAACTTCACTTCATCAAGCGCAAGCAGCTTCTGATACTGCTTTAAGATCGCATTCTTTGGCTCTTTTAAAATCTTGACTAACATCTCTTCATTCAGTCCCTGAAGTGTGAAGATGATCGGCAGACGTCCGATAAATTCCGGGATCATTCCGAAGTTTCTGAGGTCTTCTGCGGTCACTTTTTCAAGGATGTTCTTATCATTGTTCCACTTATCTTTCAGATCTGCGGTAAATCCGATCGACGCCTGCTTGTTCAGACGCTCCTTGATGATCTCCTCCAGATCCGGGAATGCGCCTCCACAGATAAACAGAATATTCTTTGTATTCACAGTCGTGAGCGGTACCATTGCATTCTTGCTGTTCGCCCCTACCGGAACTTCCACTTCACTTCCTTCCAAAAGCTTCAGCATTCCCTGCTGTACCGATTCGCCGCTGACATCTCTCTGGCTGGAATTTCTCTTCTTCGCGATCTTATCGATCTCATCGATAAAAATGATCCCTCTCTCTGCTTTCTCCACATCATTGTCCGCCGCCGCAAGAAGCTTTGAGACAACACTCTCGATATCATCACCGATATATCCGGCCTCTGTCAGTGAAGTTGCATCTGTGATCGCAAGCGGCACATCCAGAAGTCTTGCAAGCGTCTTCACAAGATACGTCTTACCGCTTCCGGTCGGTCCGATCATCAGCATATTGGACTTCTCAATCTCAATGTCATCCATCGTATCTGTCGCCACGCGCTTATAATGGTTGTAGACGGCAACTGCCATCGCTTTCTTGGCATGTTCCTGCCCGACTACATATTCATCTAACTTCGCCTTGATCTTATGCGGAGCCGGAATATCCTTAAGATTCAGTGCAGGCTCCTTCTTCTCGCCTTCCTTTTTCTTCTTGACCGGCTTTGTCTTCGGCATCATATTCTCAAGTTCTGCCATATTCATGATATGCACTCCCGGCATATTCATCAGCTTACTGTAATCAAAATTGCTGTTCGACATCAGGTCAAAGCTCTTCTGCATACAATCGGAGCAGACTGTAATATTGTTCGGGAGTTCGATCATCTTTCCCGCAATGCTCTCCGGACGGTTGCAAAGCGAGCAATACTTCTCATATCCCGCGTCATCCGGCACATCCGGGTGCTTATGGCCTTTCTCATCCGTATGTTTATCTTCGTTTCCTTCTGTAATCTCATCTATGATCTCACTGTCTATCGTCAAATCTTTTTCTGACATATCTTTTCCTTCTTTCTACCATATATGGGTATATTATATCGTAGACGTTTCTTCTGTACAAGTTAAGAATCTATAAATTCTTGTAAATGCGTGTTACATCTGTGGACGTTTCCCATCAGTCATTTCCGAGCATCTCCAGAAATGTTTCCTCGGAAATGATCGGCACGCCAAGTTCTCTTGCCTTTTTATTCTTGGATGACGTGGATTCCACATCATTATTGATCAGCCAGTTTGTCTTTGAAGTGACAGATCCGGTGACTTTTCCGCCTTTGCTCTCAATGACCTCTTTCACTTCATTCCGGTTGGCAAAATGATTCACACTTCCCGTGATCACAAAATTCATACCTGCAAAAATCTGTTCTGTCTGCTCTGACTCTTCCTTGGGGATCTCTACTTCCGCGAGCAGTCTGAAAAATTCTTCCCGGTGCTCTTCCACCGCAAAATAGTCTGCAAATGCCCTTGCGATCACATCACCGACTCCCTGGATCTCATTTAAGAGCTCCACATCTGCCTGAAGCATTTTCTCTACATCATAGTCAAACGCACGGCAGATCATCTTCGCATTCGACAACCCGATATTCGCGATCCCAAGCCCATAGATCAACTTCGGCAATGTTGTCTTTCTTGCTTTCTCTATACTTGTCTGAAGATTTTTATAAGACTTCTCTCCAAATCCTTCCATCGAACGGATCTCTTCTTCATACCGCTCCAGATGAAAAATATCCGAAAAATGACGGATAAATCCGCGCGTAATAAATTTCTCGAGCGTAGCCTCAGAAAGTCCGTCGATGTTGAGTGCATCCCTGCTGACAAACAACGAAAAGGCCTTGATATGTTTTGCTCCGCAGTCCGGATTTGTACAGTATAATGTCTTCGTATCGCTGACCTGGCGCACTTCTGTTGCGCCTTTGCACGCCGGACACTGTTCCGGTACCTGGATCATCCCACTGCGCGTAAGATTCTCCGCGATCTGCGGAATGATCATATTTGCCTTGTACACCTGGATCGTATCTCCGATCCCAAGCTCCAGTTCTTCCATAATACTTAGATTATGGACACTTGCACGGCTGACTGTCGTTCCCTCAAGTTCTACCGGATCAAAGATTGCCACCGGGTTGATCAGCCCGGTTCTTGACGGACTCCACTCAATCTCCCTTAAAATTGTCTCCCGGATCTCATCCGCCCATTTAAACGCAAAGGAATCTCTTGGAAATTTCGCTGTACTTCCAAGTGACTTCCCGTAAGCAATGTCATCGTAAGTCAACACAAGTCCATCCGACGGAATATCATTTCCTTCAATATGCTCTTCAAAGAAGCGGACACGTTCCTCAAGCGTCTCGCTTGTCACCTCATAGTGCTCTACCACGTCAAATCCTTGTTCCTTCAGCCAGGCAAGCTGAAAGTTCCTTGAATTTTTAAAGTCCACCCCTTCTGCCCGCACAAGCGAAAATGCAAAAAACTGTACATTTCTCCGGGCTGTGATCTCATTGTTGAGCTGCCGCACCGAACCGCTGCACAGATTTCTCGGATTCTTATATTTTGCATCCACTTCTTCGATCTCTTCGTTGATTTTCTCAAAATCCCGATAGCCGATGACAGCCTCTCCGCGCAGGATCAGCTCTCCCTGATAAGCAATGCGGAGCGGTACATTCCGAAATACTCTCGCATTGTTTGTGATCACGTCCCCGACTTCCCCGTTTCCACGCGTGACTGCCTTTTTCAGCTCTCCGCCTTTATAAGTCAGCACGATCGTAAGCCCATCAAGCTTCCAGGAGATCACCGCCTTCTGCGTTCCGACAAACTCTTTAAGTCTGCTGATCTCCTTTGTCTTATCCAACGACAGCATCGGCTTCTCATGCCGTTCCTTCGGGAGTTCGCTTAACACTTCATATCCTACGTTCACCGTCGGACTGTTTGCCATCGTAATGCCAAGTTCCTGCTCCAGCGCAAGCAGTTCATCATACAGCTTGTCATATTCATGGTTGCTCATGATCTCCTGTGCATCCTGATAGTAAGCCTTCCCCGCCTGATTTAACAGCTGCACCAATTCCTGCATTCTCTGCTTTTTCTGTTCCATATTCTACTCCTCATATACTGTGTTGTTGGAAGAATCTTTCAACAGTTCATATAACTCATCCAGTTCCTTCTTCGTCACCTCTCGGTATTCACCGCTCTTTAGATCTCCCAGTTCGATATTCATCACACGAATCCGCTCCAGTCTTGTCACCTGGTAGCCCAGATACTCACACATTCTGCGGATCTGACGGTTTAATCCCTGCGTCAGGATGATACGGAATTTATATTTCCCGATCTTCTCGACTTTACATGGTCTTGTCACGGTATCTAAGATCGGCACTCCTTCCGACATCTTCCGCACAAACTCCTTTGTCACTTCTTTGTTGACAGTCACCTTGTACTCTTTCTCATGGCAGTTTCCCGCACGCATCATCTTATTAATGATATCCCCATTGTTTGTCATGAGCAGAAGCCCTTCGGAATCTTTATCCAGTCTTCCGATGTAGGTGATCCGCGTCGGATAGTTTAAAAAACGGATAATATTTTTCTTCTCCCGCTTCTCCTCTGTGCATACGATCCCGGTCGGTTTATTGACTGCAAGCAGGACCATCCGGTCTTTTTTCTGTATCACTTTCTTTCCAACACATACTTCCTGCTCCTTCGTGACACGCATTCCCGTCTCCGCACGTCTGCCATCGACGGTGACTCTTCCGCTCTCGATCAGTCTATCTGCCTCTCTCCTTGAGCAAACCCCTGCCTCACTCAAAAATTTATTCAGACGCACCGACTCTTTCGGTGTGTCAAATTCTCTCTCTATCTGATTACTCACTTTCCAACACTCCACTTAAATTATTGTCTGTAAAAAATGTATTTCCATTATATAAAAACAATACATCCGTAATGCGGTCTTCCTCGATCAGTTCATCCAGATCTCCATAATAGTATCGCGGGTCTACAAGCACGATTTCTCTGTAGTAAGGCGTCAGAAACGGTACAAAGCAGTTCGCATAGGAGTCCTTCAGGACAAGCAGCCTTCTGTTCTTTTCTGAAGTTGTCTTAATGTCTACCAATGCATGATTCCCATTTAAGAACATTCCATATTTATCCTTTTCTTTAAGCTTCTCTGAACTGTACATGGAGGCGCTCTTTTCCTTCTCCTCCACATAGTTGACAACGACTTCTGTCTGTTCTCCCTTTGGAAGATAAATCTCTATGTTCTCCCTTCGCCCCCGCTCATATCCGCTTGTTGCCGAGAGTGTCCCGTTAAATTCCCCGGAAACCGTATATGGCTCTAACGGTTTCAGTTCCTCACCCGGAATCCCCAATGCTTCTGCCGACGCCTGAAATGCATAGTATGCTCCCTTTGTTGTCCAGTGGTGATCGGTGCGGTAGTAGATTTCCTCATCTTTATGTGCCTTCAATGGCTCTGACACATCGATCCACCTGATCCCTGCACCGGAGACAATCTCTTCTGTCTTTCTCAGCTGTGCATCCTGGTCTTCCGTCACTGCAAATGCCGGAAGCTTTTCCTTCAGGATATTTGCCGCATTCGGAACGATCATCATGTGCATCTTCAGATCCGGGTATTTGCCGGCAAACGCTGTCACCGCATCCATATTTTCCTTGTAGGCACGTTCGTCAGTCACACTGATATCTTCCAGAAGATATCCGTCTTCTCCTTTAAAAACACCATTGGACTCTCTCTTTCCCAGCAGCAGATCGACATTTGTCTTTAAACTTACCCAGAAGTCTCTTGCAAGAAACTGGTCCGATTTATATTTTTCATACTGGCTCATGAACTTTCCATTTGCTACAGTCTCCATTGATATCTCCGGCTTTCCCGTCAGCATTCGGTTCTCTTCCTCCGAAAATTCTTTATCCTTTGTCATTCTGTCTGCCAGAACGGTAACTGCCGCCAGGAAAATAAATCCAAGCGCAACCCACAGTCTGACTTTTCTTCTCTTTCTGTCTACTCTTTTCATCTGCTGCTCATTCTTCTCCCCTTAAAATCTGAAATACAAAAATGGATTATATGTCTCTGTCACCAGGTATGCAATTGATAACAAAAACATTCCCGCATAAACTATGCATGCAGATACCGCTTTTACTTTCCTGCTTCCATAAATAATTTCCTCAAAACTTTCATGTACCTTCGGCGATGATCCGGCTGCCGCGATCAAAAACAGTATAACATTTGTCGCAAGCAGATAAATCCCCATCGAATCCGCCACTGTCTTCGCCCCGATCCCAAACATCACACCAAGATATTTCCACGCAGATCCAAGTGTCGGACTAAAGAAAAATACCCAGCCGGTCATCACAAACAAAAGCGTGTAGAAATGTCTGAAGAATCCCGGAATCTTCTCCAGCCGATCCCCGATCACGAATTTTTCAACGATCAAAAGCACTCCGTAATACACTCCCCACATCACAAAATTCCAGCTCGCTCCATGCCACAATCCCGTCAGAAACCATACGATCATCAGATTGATGATGGTCCGTTCTGTTCCTTTCCGGTTTCCTCCAAGCGGGATGTATACATACTCGCGGAACCATGTTCCGAGTGAAATGTGCCATCTGCGCCAGAATTCTGTAATACTCTTTGATAAATATGGATAGTCGAAATTCTTCATAAATTCAAATCCAAGCATCTTTCCAAGCCCTACCGCCATATCTGAGTAGCCGCTGAAATCAAAATAGATCTGAAACGTGTAAGCGATACATCCAATCCATGCAGTCAGCACCGACATATCTGCAAACGCCATCGCCGATACTTTTGTAAATACCATCCCCGTCATATTTGCGATCAGTACTTTTTTTGCAAGCCCACGCACGAAATAAATTGCTCCATCGCCGAACTTCTCCATCGTAATCTCACGCTCACGGAGCTGCCGCTCCACATCTGTATATTTCACAATCGGTCCCGCGATCAGCTGCGGAAACATCGTCACATAGACTCCAAAAGAGACCAGATTCCGCTGCACCTGCACTTTTCCACGGTATACATCTATAATGTAAGATAATGTCTGAAACGTATAGAAGGAAATCCCGACTGGAAGCGCCAGTTCCTTATAAGGCAGCTCTACCGGCAGCACCGCATTCAGACTTTCGATCAAAAAGCCATAGTATTTAAAGAACCCAAGAATCAGAAGGTTCACACCAACTGCTATCACAACACTTTGTTTCGCCTTAAACGGATTTTCCAGATTCCGTTCAATATCAATTCCCGATACATAATTAAACAGAATCGACAGAATCATTAAAATGACATATACCGGTTCTCCCCATGCATAAAAAACAAGGCTGCAGAGCAAAAGCACGATGTTTTTCATCCTGCCCGGCACAAGGTGGTACACAAGCAGTGTCACCGGTAAAAACGTAAATAAAAAAACTATACTGCTAAATAACATTCTTTTGTCCCCTTTTTATATTCTCTTGATCTTCTGCAGAAATACTCCCTCGCTACAAGGCTTTTTGAAATGCCTGGTCGATCTTCTCTGCATCCTCCTTAATCACAAAAAGAATATAATTTCCCCTTACATCTATAATAGAATCTTCAATGAGTTTCGTCTGGCTTGCGCCGTACCCCTGAAAGCTCTCCTTTCTGGAATCCCGCCGCGCTTCTATGGCCTCTGTGACGGCATCTGACTGCTCTTCTGACTTTAATTTCACAAGAAGTACTTCATCAACCTCCATCGTTCCCTCCCGAAACCATAACATCACTCCGTCATAATCATTTGCATTCAGCTGATAATTCCGACGAAGCATCTTATGATCCGCTTCTTGCATTCCGGAACCGTCCATCGATGTCTCTACCGCCTGCTTCATCTCTGTAAACGGAGTGTCACTTTCACCTTTTCTCAAAAGCAGAACTGCAACATACACGACCAGTATTCCAAGCAGCATCATTTGTGCAATAAAAATGATATCCAGTCCGTTTCTTCTCTCCCTGCTGTGAATTTTCCTTGTCATAAATCTGCCACCTCCGCCATATTTACAAGCCATAGTGGATAAATCTCCGGACGGAGATGTACTCCATCCGGCTCATAATATTCATCCTTTATGATACCGGTATTGTCAATAAATAGGATTCCTTCCTCTTCACAAAGTTCGCGCAGCACCTGGTTAAACGCATCCAGCGCTGCATATTCTGGTGATTCATCAATTTTTATCTGCTGTACCGGAAAAACAGAATTAATATAAACTGCTGTCTGCGGAAGTATCTCCCGAATATCTCTGACCACGCCTTTGTAATTCTCTTTAAAAGTGTTCGCATCACCACCGGTTACCGCAATGTCATTCATCCCATAAGATAAAAAGATCACCTGTGGATTCAATGTTCTGACTGTGTCAAGTTTTTCTGTAACATCTGTCACTTTCATTCCAAGTGCTGCAATGACGGAAGATTCCCTCAAAAAATCATATTCAATAAACCCTTCTGTAATCGAGTCTCCTAAAATGAGTGCATTCGAAAACCTCACCTTCATCGACTGACTGTATAACTCCGGGTTCGTCTCCATCTCACTCCGTTCCAGTTCCAATATTTTCCCCTCGATCTGCGAAATGTCTGCCTGCTCCAGTTCCTGAAGAACTGCTGCACCTTTTTTTGTGTCTGCTTTTTCTGTTCTTTCTGGTAATATTTCCTTTCTGATGCCAGCTGCGAGAATCACTCCCGCAAGTACACACACACCGCAGACCACAATCTTTTGTACGTTCTGCTTCATATTGTTACCCCTTATTTTTTATTTCCGGCATGCCATTTTAGACATACAAAATGTGCCTGAGAACTCTCATGCATCATTCCTGCAAAATCCATCTCCAGACACATTCTGTGAAAAATCTGTTTGCTATTCTTTGCCATCCGAACACACGCCTTAGAATAATATTATAGATTTATAATATTACAAATGTCTGTTCTTTCTATTACAATTCTGTAACATTCTTTCAGGTCTTTTCTTACAGCGAAAAATATGCTGTCATAAACCTTACAAGGCTTTCCTGGTCTTCTCTCCCCATAAATTCTCTGCTGGAATGCATTGCAAACATCGGAATTCCCATATCCACTGTGCGCACCGGAAGAATCGCAGAAACGATAGATCCGAGTGTTCCCCCCGCACTTCCATCCGAACGGTTTACAAATTTCTGGTAAGCAATGCCCTCTTTCTCACAGATCTGCTGTACGATTGCGATCGCCTCTGAGTCTGTCGCATATCCCTGGGAACATGCCTCCTTGATGCAGAATCCCTCATTTAATTTTGCTTTGTTCGTCGGATCATTCTTTGCCGCATAGCTTGGATGGATCGCATGGCTTACATCTGCCGAGATCAGGAGACTGTCCATGATCGCATTGTAAAAGGCAGTCTCAGAATATCCAAGTGCTGCATAAATTTTCTTTAAAACAGTCACGATCAGAGTGGACTGCGCACCCTGCTTACTTCTGCTTCCGATTTCTTCATGGTCATATACGATCGCACAGTTAATTCCCTTCTCCCTCTGCGCATCGATGATCGCAGTTGCAAGCGCCTGCACAGAAGTCAGATTATCCAGTCTCGGTGCAGAAATAAATTCTTCTTTCGCTCCGGTCAGACATCCATCTTCTATATTATAGACATTCAGTTCGTATTCCAGGATATCTTCTGCTTTTACACCCATCTCTTTTGCGAGCAGGCCTGCAAAATAACCGTCTTTTTTCTCCCCTTCTGCAAGTGTTCCAAGAAGCGGGATCATCTGTGTCTGACGGTTTAACTCTACTCCCTGATTCATCTCTTTCTGTAAATGGATCGCAATATTCGGGATTGTAAGAAGCGGACGCTTAAAATCAACAAAGCGTACTTCCGGGCGGAAGACATCTTCGGAGCGCAGCACCACTCTTCCTGCGATGGAAAGCGGACGATCCAGCCAGCTTGATAAGTTCACTCCTCCGTACACTTCTGTATTCAGCTGCACATACCCCTCTGTCACGATCTCTGGATTTGGCTTGATGCGAAATCCCGGGAAATCCCCATGGCACGCTGCCAGACGGAACCCATCCTTACCGTCGAACGCTTCCCCGACTGTAAATGCAAAAATCGTAGAATCGTGATGGACCATAAAGTATTTTCCGCCTCGCGCAAGGTTCCAGTCCTCTCTTAATACTACTTCCTCAAATCCAGCCTCTATAAGCTGCTTCCTGGTCTCCAGTACGGTATGAAACTGTGAAGTCGCACTTTTTGTCAGTTCCAGTAATTTATCCACATATTTGTTTTGTTCCATGTCTGTTTTCCTCCTTTTTCTTCACAGATAAACCTCTTTGTGTGCATCGTTCTGCTGCAGCTTATCTGCGTCTCTTGCGACACCCATCCGGACATCTTACGCAAT
>CAUWEA010000025.1:0-28991 GCA_963557735.1 uncultured Faecalimonas sp.
CTCATACATTATACACTATTTTTTACGATTTGAGAAATTTCTTATAAAGAAAAAAGAGCCAGAACAAGCATTTCACTCCTTGTTTCGACTCTTTGTATAATTCTTATTTTTTCAATCCTTCTCTGATTTCCCTTACCGGTCCATCTCGCTTTGTCTTCCCGTACTCTTATGTGCACGGATGATCCGCTCAATTTCTTTCAGGTCAGAAGATGGCAGGTCTCCCGGTATTGTGTTTTTCACAGAACTTGTTGCATTGCCATATTCCAGCGCTTTCTGACAGTCGCCGCCGTGCGCAAGCAGCCCGTACAGCACACCGGAAATGTAGGCATCCCCGCTTCCGATCCGGTCAACGACCTCAATATCTCTGTAAGGTTCTTCCTCATAGTACACATCCGTCTTTGCATTATAGATCACAGAGCCGAAGGTGTGACGTTTCGGACTGTGGACGATCCGCTGCGTGGAAGCCACGATGGAAATCGGATAGTCCTCGGTAAAGCTTTTCATGATCGTCCGGACATCTCCTTCTTTTCCAAAGGTAAGTCTTGCCGTCTCCTCAGAGCAGAAAAATACATCCACATATGGAAGAATTCGTTCAATGCATGCCCGTGCTTCTTCGCCCGTCCACAGATTTCCGCGGAAGTTGACATCAAAAGAAATCATCGCCCCCGCCTCTTTGAATCGTTTAATCATCTCGATCGCAGTTTCCCGTGTCTTCTCACTGAGTGCCAGTGTGATTCCGGTCGTGTGGAAACATCTCGCTGACGAAAACAGACTCTCATCAAAATCCTCCACATCAATCTTTGTCATAGACGTATACATCCGGTCATAGACGATCCCTGGCTTTCTCGGGTATGCCCCATTTTCATAGTAATATACTCCAAGACGCGCATCTTTCTCTGCATCATATACCAGATAGTCATCACTGACACCACAGAAACGCACCCGGTTTTTGATATAAGTCCCAATATCATTTGCCGGAAGCTTAGAGATAATTCCGGTTCGCAGCCCAAGCAGGGAAACGCCCGATACTACATTTAATTCCGCGCCGCCCGCCTGCTTCTGCAATGTCTCTCCGCGCACGATCCGCTCATTGTTCGGCGGGGAAAGGCGAAGCAGTAATTCTCCAAGTGCAAGCAGGTCAAATTCTTTTTTTGTTTCCATAAGGCACACCTCTTTTTCATTTATTTTAAAGTTTCATTCTCTCTGATTTGAAAATAGGGAATACAATGCACCTCTGCCTGTATTCCCTACGGTAAAAAATATATAAATAATTTTAGGTACAGCTCAAATGGGTATAAGCTGTCTGGACGTTTCCTGTACTGGCAAATACAGGTTTATATAATTAAAATAAATTATATACTATCTTTGTACACGGCCTGAACCGTCTCCACCTGCAAGTTTTAACACTTCATCCATAGATACTAAGTTCATATCTCCTTCGATAGAGTGTTTCAGACAAGAAGCTGCAACTGCAAATTCGATTGTTGCCTGTGAGTCAAATCCGTTTAAGGAAGCTGCAATCAGTCCGCCTCCGAAGCTGTCTCCGCCACCTACACGGTCAACGATGTGCATTTTGTATTTCTTGCTGAAGAAATAATCATTTCCATCGTATAACATTGCAGACCAGTTGTTGTCGTTTGCTGAGATAGACTCTCTTAATGTGATCGCTACTTTGCTGAATCCGAATCTGTCTGCTAACTGTTTTGCTACATCTTTGTATCCTTCATGGTTTACTGTACCAGTTGTAACATCTGTGTTTGCTGCGTGGATTCCGAATACGTCTGCTGCATCCTCTTCGTTTGCGATACATACGTCAACGTATTTACATAATTCTCCCATCACTTCTCCGGCTTTTTCTTTTGACCAGAGTTTATTTCTGTAGTTTAAGTCGCAGGAGATTGTCACTCCGTTTTCTTTTGCTGCTTTACAAGCTTCTAAGCAGATAGCTGCTACTTCGTCATTTAACGCCGGAGTGATTCCAGTAAAGTGGAACCATTCTGCTCCATCAAAAATCTCTTTCCAGTTGAAATCTTCTTTTGTAGCTGTTGCGATCGAAGATCCTGCTCTGTCGTAGATTACTTTCGAAGGTCTCTGGGAAGCACCCTTCTCTAAGAAGTAGATACCTACTCTGTCTCCACCACGTGTGATGTAAGATGTGTCTACTCCATACTTTCTGAGAGAGTTTACAGCAGCCTGTCCAATCTCGTGTGCCGGTAATTTTGTTACAAATTTTGCATCAAATCCATAGTTTGCAAGAGAAACAGCTACGTTTGCCTCTCCTCCGCCGTATGTTGCTCCAAATGTATCTGCCTGCACAAAACGATAATATCCTTCCGGTGCAAGTCTTAACATAATCTCTCCAAATGTAATTACTTTCTTTGCCATGTTTAATCTCCTCTTAATCATAAATTGTAATTTTATCTTCTATAATCAATATTACAAACTTCTAACGGATACGCTGCAATGTCGTGCAGCTGTAAGCATTTCCTATTTCTGTACTAAATGTACTGCAAATCCTCCAACTTCTCCTGCGAAGTAAACTGCTTTTAAGTTGTTCTTTGCATCGTATTTTGCTGTGGACATGTCAAATTCATATCCTAACATTTCCAGATAGCTTACTGCTCTGTCGATATAGTTTGTAGCAACTGCGATATGTCCGTTTGTTCCCTTGTATGGAGTCTTCATCACTTCCACACCAGTTCCTGCAAAGTAAGAAGAATTTCCTTCTTTGGATGCGAATCCGAACATTTTTTCAAATGCACCTGCTGTATTTCCTGCTTCTTCGTCGCTGTTTGCATTGATTCCCACGTGTGCAAGTTCAAATCCTAACATAGACTGTACTGCTTCTCTTGTCAGCTTTTCGATCTCATCGAATTTACCTGCTGCCACAAGATCTCCTTTTACCATCCAGCTTCCGCCGCATGCGATCACCTTCGGGAAATCTAAGTAAGATTTTAAGTTAGAAGCGTTGATTCCACCTGTTGGCATGAATTTCATGTTTGTATACGGAGCTGCCATCGCTTTGATCATATTGATTCCGCCTGCCGGTTCTGCCGGGAAGAATTTTACAACTTCCAGTCCACACTCGATCGCCTGCTCGATATCACTTGGATTTGTTGTACCAGGTGTGATCGGGATATTCTTCTCTACACAATATCTTACGATCTTTGGATTCAATCCAGGGCTGACAATGAATTTTGCTCCTGCTGCCACTGCGCGGTCTACCTGATCTGTTGTGAGAACGGTTCCTGCTCCTACAAGCATATTCGGGAACTGCTCTGCCATAATTCTGATAGACTCTTCTGCTGCATCTGTACGGAATGTCACTTCTGCACATGGAAGTCCACCGTCACAAAGTGCCTTTGCAAGTGGTGCTGCATCCTTCGCATCGTTTAACACAACAACCGGAACGATTCCGATCTTCTGGATTTTCTCTAATACTTCGTTCATTTAATTTCCTCCTGACTGGATCTCTCTACGTTTCATTTTTGTTTCACATTGTGAAACTTAGTTTCATAATGCAATACTCTTTATTTGCATTATACTACTTCACCTAAGAAAGTCAAGCTATTTCTTTGGATTTTCCCCAACAAATATCAAATTTATCCCTATTGATCACAAAATGACTCCTGCCGTCCCTGAATCTGGAAAGGGGATTGCTTCTCTTTTCATAAAATGTTACAATAGTCCACAGATTCTAGGAGGAAACTACTGTGTACGAGAAAAAAGAGAACCAAACCACAACCCAGACCGCGGAACAGAAAAATCCGATCCAGGTCGCCGACAGACTGTTCGCAGTCATTGAAGAACTTTCCAGATCCGGACCAACCGGACTGATCGAACTGAGCAATACGCTCGGTTTACATAAAAGCACGACACACCGTCTGCTGACCTCGCTTATGTACATGGATTATGTGCGCCAGGATGAGGAGAGTGGAAAATATTCCCTCTCTTTTAAACTGCTCGAAATTTCCAGCCGGATCTTAGGGCATATCGATGTACTCTCGACGATCCACCCTTATTTGAAAGAGCTGGCAGATATCAGCGGGGAGACTGTCCATCTTGTCAAGCGCGACGGTCTCGATGTCGTCTACATCGACAAAGTAGAGTCCAGTTCCAACTCGGTGCGAATGGTATCCCGCGTCGGAAGCCGTACGCCGATGTACCGTTCCGGTGTCGGAAAGGCGCTGCTCGCCATGATGCGCCCGGAGGAAGTGCGTACGATCTGGGGTGAAAGCAAGATCGAGGCGCTGACAGAGCATACCGTCACAGATCTGGATGAGTTGTTTTCCATTTTAAAAGAAGCACGGGAAAATGGTTACGCACTTGACAATGAAGAAAATGAAAACGGTGTCCGCTGTATTGCCTCTTCGATCATGGATTACAGCGGCAAGCCAAAATATGCTTTCAGTATCTCCGGTCCGACCGTCCGCATGACAGACGAGCGTATTCTGGAGCTCTCGAAACTGATGCTGCAGACAAAGAAACGTCTGGAAGAAGAACTTGGATATCACTCCTAATCTCAATGGAAATATGATTTCCCCTTTCTGCGTTAAGCACAAGGAGGGAGCGAGGAATGACAGATCATCATTTACCTGTCATCCCTCGCTCCCTCTTCTTTTTTTGCCCTGCGGTTATATCTGTTCAGGACTTTTACACCTTGCGTACACTTCACTTTGTAAGTATTGCAAAATATCCTTTCGCATTGTCTTCTTCCTTATCTGCCCTTTTCACAGATTCTCTATTCTTCTGCCTTCGCAATCTCCAGCCCAAGCTCTTCCAGCTGTTTTTTGTCCACTGCTGCCGGCGCTTCTGTCATCAGATCGGAGGCGTCTTTGACTTTCGGGAATGCGATCACGTCACGGATGCTGTCTTCTTTTGCCATCAGCATGATCAGACGGTCAAGTCCGTATGCTAATCCTGCGTGCGGCGGCACTCCATATTTGAATGCACTTAACAGGAATCCGAACTGCTCTTTTGCCTGCTCTCTTGTAAATCCAAGCACTTCAAACATCTTGTTCTGGATCTCCTGATTGAAGATACGGACGCTTCCTCCTCCGAGTTCCGTTCCGTTTAATACGATATCGTATGCTTTCGCGCGGACTTTTCCCGGATCTGTATCGAGAAGGTCAAGATCTTCTTCCATCGGCATTGTAAATGGATGATGCATTGCTGTATATCTTCCGGCTTCCTCGTTCCACTCTAATAACGGGAATTCTGTTACCCAGAGGAATCTGTAATCTCCTTTGTCGAGGATCTCTAACTGACGTGCGATCTCCAGACGCAGATTTCCTAATACGTCCCACACAACTTTGTTTTTATCGGCAGCAAAGAGAAGAAGGTCTCCGTTCTCTCCACCCATCGCCTCGATCAGCGCATGCATCTCTTCTTCGCTCATGAATTTTGCGAAGGAAGATTTCACTGTTCCGTCTTCCTGGATCGCAATATAAGCAAGTCCTTTTGCACCAAAGTCTTTTGCAAAATCTACCAGTTTATCGATCTTCTTACGCGGCATTGCACCCTGCCCTTTGGCATTGATTCCTCTGACACTTCCGCCATTTTCCAGTGCATTTTTAAATACGACGAACTCACAGTCTTTTACGACTTCAGATACGTCCACAAGTTCCATGCCGAAGCGGATATCCGGCTTGTCGGAACCAAAGCGGTCCATTGCTTCCTGCCATGTCATACGCGGGATCGGAAGGCTTACTTCTACCCCTAAGATTTCTTTAAATAATTTTGCCAGCAGTCTCTCGTTAACATCGATGACATCATCTACATCTACGAAGGAAAGCTCCATATCGATCTGTGTAAATTCCGGCTGACGATCTGCACGGAGATCCTCGTCACGGAAGCATTTTACGATCTGGAAATAACGGTCGTATCCGGAGCACATCAGAAGCTGTTTGAAAATCTGTGGCGACTGCGGCAGCGCGTAGAAATTCCCTGGGTGTACACGGCTTGGCACAAGGTAGTCTCTTGCCCCTTCCGGTGTACTCTTGATCAGCATCGGTGTCTCGATCTCAAGGAATCCTTCCTCTGCAAGGAACTGACGTGTCAGTGTCGCAGCCTTACTTCTCATCATCAGATTTCTCTGAAGATCCGGTCTTCTCAGGTCAAGAAAACGGTATTTCAGTCGAAGTTCTTCCTTTGTCTTGCTGTTCTCCTCGATCGGAAACGGCGGTGTCTCTGACTCAGATAAGATGCGGATCTCTCTTGCGCGGATCTCGATCTCTCCCGTTGCAAGGTTCTCATTCACCGCACCGGAACGTGCTTCCACAGTTCCCACTACCGCGATCACAAATTCACTTCTTAATTTTCCTGCCTTTTCAAATCCGGCTTCATCGATGGAACCATTTTCAAAAATGATCTGCAGCAGACCGGAGCGGTCTCTTAAATCTACGAAAACGATTCCTCCCTTGTTACGGTTCTTCTGCACCCATCCCATCACGGTCACAGTCTCGCCGATATTTGCTTTGCTTAATTCTGCACATCTGTGGCTTCTCTTTAAGCCCTGCATTGATTCTGCCATGTTCTTTTCCTCCATATTTATCTAAAAAATTCCTTGATCTCTGTGTAACCTTCCTGGGAAAGCTGTTCTTTCTGGAATTTCTTGTTCTTCTTCATGATCGAGAGCATTACCTGCTTTCCGGCTGCACGCTGTTCCTTTGCAAATGCCAGCACTTCCAGCATCTTCTCCTGCGGCATTCCTTTCTCGATCAGGAGCGCCAGTTTCTCCTTGTTGTCCGGGATCTCATACCCTCTCTCTAAAAGCAGCATGACGATCCGCTCAAATCCAATTGAAAATCCACACGCCGGTGTCGGCTGTCCGGTAAATTTGCCGATCATCTCATCATATCTTCCGCCGCCTCCGACAGAGCCGCCGAATTCATCCATCGCGATTTCAAAGATGGTTCCGGTGTAGTAAGACATTCCGCGCACCAGTGTCGGATCAAAGCTTAACTTAAAATCTGCCTCTTTCACACTGTCCACACTTGCGATGATCATCTCCAGCCCGTCTGCGGTCGCTTCCTCCAGGTATCCGTTTAACTTCTCTTTGCAGTAGCGGACGCCCTCGATGTCATTTGTGATCTCCTTGAATAACTGAAGGTATTTTTCGATCGATTCTTTCGCATAGCCGTGCTCCTCCAGTTCTTTTTCCACGCCGTCAAGACCGATCTTATCCATCTTGTCCAGAATGATAAATACATCATCATAATCTTTCTCTTCAAACCCGCTGTAAGCCGCCATCGCCTTTAAGATCTTCCGGTCGTTGATGCGGACCGTAAAGTTTTTAAAATCCAGTTTGCCGAGCAGTGTCGTCGTCGCAAGGATCAGTTCGATCTCTGCAAGATTGTTCGGCTCCCCTAAAATGTCGATATCGCACTGCATAAACTGACGAAACCGTCCTCTCTGCGGGCGGTCGGCTCTCCATACATTTCCCATCTGCAGCGCTTTAAACGGAGATGGAAGCTCGCTGACATTGTTGGAATAATAACGGGATAACGGAACGGTCAGGTCATATCTGAGTCCTCCATCCACGAGATCCGCCTCACATTCTGCAGTGTCCAACTTTAACTTCTCTCCACGCTTTAAGATCTTAAAGATCAGCTTTTCATTCTCCCCGCCCTGCTTGCTCGACAGGTTCTCGATATGCTCCACACATGGTGTCTCAATCGAAGAAAATCCAAATGTTCCATAAGTCTCCTTGATCAGGCGGATCACATAATCCCGGATCTGCATCTCTCTCGGTAACATATCTTTCATCCCGGTGACGGGCTTCTTCTTTAACGCCATAATAGTTCTCCCTTTCGCTCTATCATCTCATCGATCCGTGCGATATACTGTCCCACATCTTTGACATTTTCCACACGCTCAATCCTTTTTTCTTTTACTTCTTTTCCCGGCTGACCGCTCTCAGACCGGTCTTCTGCCGCCGGAAACACAGCCTTTGTGGAGGCTCCTGCTCCCACTGCTACGATCGACTGTTTTTCCTCCATAATAAGTATATTGTATATTCCTGCTTTGTCAACCTTTGCATAGCCAACATTTTCAAAATTTCCGGCAATATTTTTCTGACGGTACAGATAATACGGCTCCATTCCCATCCGCGCGGCGCTCTCTGCCGCAAGATCGATCATCGCCTCCATCTGCCGTCCTCTTTCCTCCTGAAGCGCAGCCTCTTTTAATTCCGGCATCTGTGCCAGTCTCGATGCACGCTTGACCGCCAGCGAGTGTACGGTAATGCTGTCCGGGGAAAGTGCCTCGATCTGTCTTAACGTATCTTTGACATCTTCCACCGTCTCCCCCGGAAGTCCGGCGATCAGATCCATGTTGATATTTTCAAACTCCAGTTCTCTTGCCATCGCATAGACGCGGAGAATATCTTCCACAGTATGCTTTCTTCCGATGAGATCCAGTGTCTTCTGCTGCATTGTCTGCGGGTTGATCGAAATCCGCGGAATCTTGTGCCGTTTCAATACTTCCAGCTTTTCTCTCGTGATACTGTCCGGACGCCCTGCCTCCACGGTAATTTCTTTGATCTCCTCATAAGAAAAGGCCTCTTCCAGATGTGTCAGTAACCGGTCCAGCTGATCCGCTTCCAATGTAGTCGGGGTTCCTCCGCCGATGTAGATCGTATTTAATTTCTTCTCTTTGGAAATCGCTCCCACATAGCTGATTTCCTTGCAGAGCGCATCCAGATATTCGTCCACCCGCTTCTTCCACGCTGCGATCGGATACGAGGTAAACGAACAATACGCGCAGGTGGTCGGGCAGAACGGGATTCCCACATAGAGACTATATCCGTCTTCATAATCAAGCTGCTCCAGCTGGGCTTTTTCCCGCTTTGCGATCTCAATCCCGAGCCGTGCTTTCTCCTCACTCATCAGATATTGTTCCACGAGATTCTTCTGAATCTCTCCTTCCTCGATCTGTTCTTCTAACATCTTCATCGCGATCTTCGTCGGGCGGATTCCTGTCAGGATCCCCCATGCCAGCGTCTTCCCGGAATACGCTGCAAGCTCCTGGTAAAGCTTTCGGTCCAGATACTGCTTTTTCTCCTTTTTTGTCTCATATGGCTCCAGCTCTTTCACTTCCGCGCAGATTCTGCAGGTGTTCTCTTCTCCGCATACCTCCAGTTCCAAAAACAGTTTTTGCTCCTCGTCAATCTCCTGCTCCACTGTCTCATTTGGAAAAAATGCTTTTACAATATGAAATACATCATAAATATAACTTTTATCTTTTATCCGTAATCGAATCATCTTCTTCTCTTCCTTACTTCTTTTCCTATTACACTTTTTTCATCCAATCGTCCGAAAGGGCTGATCCTCATCTTCCTTTTGATCCTCCTCTCCTCCTCATAACTAAAGCAAAAGGAGATACGATACATTGGATAAAGGAAGGACGGGAAAATGCTTCCCCGCCCTCAGTACCTTACATAAAAAACATTTTTTTCTGATCCCAGTATGATGCTGACGTCTTTTCAGATCAGAAAAATTTCTCTGTTCCCCGCTTACGCAAGAAATGGATTTGCTGTCTTTTCCGTCTGAATGGTCGTCGCCGCCATATGTCCCGGATATACTACTGTATGTTCCGGCAGGACAAGCAGCTTCTCCTTGATCGAACGGATCAGGGTCGCTTCATCCCCGGTCGGAAGGTCACTTCTCCCGATGGAACACCGAAACAGCGTATCCCCGCTAAACAAAATATGCTCGCTCTCTGCGTAATAGCAGCAGCCACCCAGCGTATGCCCCGGTGTAAACAATACTTCAAATACTGTCCCTGCCGCCTCGATCTTCTGTCCGTCTGTCACATAGACCGCATTTTCAAACACGTACCCGTTTGTGTAAGTCAGAGAAAGATTGGTCTTTGGGTCTGCGATCAGTTCCTTCTCCGCCTCATGTACATAGACCGGAACCGGATAATCGTTCAGAAGTGCATCCAGCCCCATGATATGGTCAAAATGTCCATGCGTCAGAAGCACCGCCTGAATCTCTAACCCTTCTTCCTTCAGAAACTCTGCCATCTTCTTCGGATATGCTGCCGGGTCGACGATCACGGCAGCCTTTGTCTGTTCGTCCCACGCAACATAACAGTTCGTGCTTAATATTCCAGTTAAAAAACGTTCTACTTTCATCACTTCTTGTTACCCCACACTACGTTCTATATCGATCACGCCTTCTAACTGACGCATCTTTTCAATCAGTCTTGCCAGTTCCTCCCGGCCGCGCACAATGAATCCCATCTCTACCGTCGCAGTTCCCTGCTTACTTGTCCGCACATTCATGGACTTGACATCGATCTTATTCTCCGTAAAGATCTTTGAGATTTCCATCAGCATCCCCTGACGGTCTGTCGCATACATCTTGATTTCCGCCATATACTGTCCGCTGGAGGCGTCATTTTCCGTCTGCTCCCACTCTGCATCGATCAGCCGTGCGCGCTCTGCATTGGACAAATGAAGAATATTGACACAGTCTGTCCGGTGGATGGACATTCCTCTTCCTCGCGTCACAAATCCAACGATCTCATCTCCCGGCACCGGATTGCAGCATCTAGAAAACCGGACTGCGATGTCATCGATCCCTTTTACGACAATGCCGCTCTTTGATTTTGCGATATGTACTTTATGTTTCGATGCCTCCGATACTTTCTCGAGGATCGTCTCATCTGTGATCTCTTCCTTGTGATCCTTCTGATACTCCTCCACAAGCCGGTTTACGATCTGTCCCTCTTTCAGTCCGCCGTGTCCCAGAGCAGCGAGCACTGCATCCCAGTCGCGGAATCCATATTTCTTCTGCACGACCTGCATATATTTCGGCTTTGTCAGATCGCTCATCACAAGTGATTTTGCCTTGCAGTAAGCCTGGAGCATCTCTTTTCCGCGGACGATATTCTCCTCTTTGAATTCCTTCTTGAACCACTGATTGATCTTGTTCTTCGCCTGCGTACTCTTGACGATCGACAGCCAGTCACGGCTCGGTCCCTTGGAATTCTGAGAAGTCAGGATCTCGATGCGGTCTCCGTTCTGGATCTTATAATCGATCGTGACAAGCTTTCCATTCACTCTCGCCCCAACCATCTTGTTGCCGACTGCCGAGTGGATCGCATAGGCGAAATCAATCGGTGTGGAGCCATTTGGAAGGTTCTTCACATCTCCGTTCGGCGTAAAGCAGTAGACATCCTCCGCAAACAGATCCAGACCACCTTTTAACAGACTTAAAAATTCACGGTTGTCTGTGTTCTGCTGCCACTCCAGAATCTGTCTGAGCCAGCTTAATTTCTCCTCTTCCTGCATGGCGATATTCTTCTTGCCATCGCCGCTCTCTTTATACTTCCAGTGTGCTGCGATACCATACTCTGCCGTCTTGTGCATCTCCTTCGTCCGGATCTGGATCTCAAACGGCTGTCCAGAAGGTCCCATCAGTGTCGTATGTAAGGACTGGTACATATTTGCCTTCGGCATCGCAATATAATCTTTAAATCTTCCCGGAATCGGTGTGTACATCTCGTGGATCACACCGAGTGCAGCATAGCAGTCCTTGACCGTATCTACAATGATACGGACTGCAAACAGATCATAGACCTGATCTACGGTCTTGTCCTGATTGACCATCTTCTTATAGATACTGAAGAAATGCTTCACCCTGCCATAGACTTCTGCCTGAATGTCCGCATTCTTCATATGACTTGCCACCTCATCCACGATCTGCTGTACAAATTCCTCCCGCTCTGTCTTCCGGTCATTAATCTGCTTCACAAGATCGTAGAATACTTCTGGCTGATAATACTTCAGCGCCAGATCGTCCAGCTCTTTCTTGATCTTGGAAATTCCAAGCCGCTGTGCGATCGGAGCATAGATATCCATCGTCTCTCTCGCCTTCTCCTTCTGCTTGTGCGGCGGCCAGAACTGTGCCGTGCGCATATTGTGCAGACGGTCTGCCAGCTTGACAATGATCACGCGGATATCCTTGGACATCGCAAGGAACATCTTCCTTAAATTCTCTGCCTGCAGCTCCATCTTGTCGACATCTTTTGAATAAGACAATTGTCCAAGCTTTGTGACTCCCTCTACGAGAAGCGCTACCTCCGCACCAAATTCTCTCTCGATATCATCCCGTGTCATGACCGTATCTTCCACTGCATCATGCAGGATCCCCGCAACGATCGTCTCTTTGTCCATCTCAAGATCTGCCAGTATGATCCCCACCCAGAGCGGATGGATGATATACGGTTCCCCAGACTTTCTCTTCTGTCCTTCGTGCGCCTGCTTTGCGATCTTATACGCCTTCTCAATCATAGAAATATCTGCCGACGGATGGTACTGTCTCACACGCCTGATTAATGACTGATACAACAGTTCTGGATCTTGATAGTCTTCCGGCTCCTTGACCGCGTGGCCGTCCACCATCTTAAATTCTTTTGGTCTGATTTCCAGTGTTTCTGACATCTCGATCCCCTCCTTCTCCATTGCTTCAAACGATATTTTTTAGTATAACACTTTTTTTGCTTTGAAACAACATTTATATCATCGGTAATTTTGTATCACGATCTGAAGTGTCTTCTGCCCGCGGAATTCATTGATGGACGGATAATAGGTTGCCGTAATCCTTCCGCCTGCCCGCCGGATCTGTTCCAGGCAAGTCTGCGCCTCCCCGAAATAGATCGCATCCATCACAGTTCCTCCGGAATCTTTCACCTGCATCTTCAGTACGTTCTGATTCTTCCCGAGAATTCTGCTGTTTAAGACAAGCATATCCTTTTCTACAAATACCGGTTTTGTATTCCCTTTTCCAAACGGCTCAAGCAGTTCCAGCTCTTCCACCAGTTCCTCTGTCACATACCTGAGCGGCATCTGCATATCGATCGATACTTTCTCGCAGAAATCTTCTTCGGTCAGCACCGTCTTCTCATTCAGCTGTCTGCGGAACGCTTCGATATTTTCTTCCGGAAGCGATAAGCCCGCCGCCATCTTATGCCCTCCAAACTTCGTAAACAGCGCTTTGCATTTGCTCATCTCCTCGTACATATCGTAGCTTTCGATCGATCTGCCGGAGCCTTTTGCTCCCTGCTCTGCTTTCGTAAGGATAAATACCGGTTTGTGATACCGCTCTCTGATCCTTCCTGCAATGATTCCCGCAAGGCTCTCATGGCAGTCCGGAAGGAAGATCACAAGCACTTTATCTGCACCGAGCGCTGTTGTCTCCACAAGTTTTGCCGCCTCCTCAACACCCGCCTGCGTCATCTCCTTTCTGCTGTCATTCAACGCTTTCAGATCTCCTGCAAGAATATCTGCTTCCCGCTTGTTTTTCGCGCGCAGAAGTTCCAGCGCCCGTTTTGCCGTGTCCAGTCTTCCTCCTGCATTCAGACATGGACCGATCACAAATCCGATATGGTACGCCGACAGATGTTCCCGGTCAACTCCGGTACATTCGATCAAAGCATCCAGGCCGAAATTTTTCGTACACTTTAACATCTCCAGCCCCTGCTTCACAAAAATACGGTTTTCCCCGACCAGATCCATCACGTCTCCTACCGTTGCGATCGCCACATTCTCCATCAGATAGTCCACGTCCTCCACATCCTGCCCCATCACATTGAAGAGCGTCTCGACCAGCTTATAAGCCACCGCCGCCCCGCACAAAGATGGGAACGGATACTCGCAGTCAATCCGCTTCGGATCTACGACCGCATCTGCCGGGGGAAGTTCATAAACTTTCTCCCCGTTTTTTTCTTCATACGGAATTTCATGATGATCCGTGACAATGATCGTCATTCCCATCTTCTTCGCATAAGCAATCTCCTCCGCCGCTGCAATTCCATTGTCACAAGTGATGATCGTATCAATCCCCGCCTCCAGCGCACGATTGATCAGTTCCTGATTCAGTCCGTATCCATCTTTCATCCGGTCCGGGATGTCGCTGTCCACAACTCCGCCCAGTTTTTCCATCCCTTCCAGCAAAATATAAGTTGCATTGACACCGTCGATATCATAATCTCCGATCACCCGAATCCGCTTCTTCTCCCGGATCTTCTCACTTAAGATTTCCACCGCCCGGTCCATATCTTTCATCAGGATCCCGTCATGAAGTTCTGCGATCGTTCCATGCAGATAAAGTCTGATCTCTTCCTCATCTATGATTTCCCGGTTCCGGATCAGTCTCGCAAGAACCGGACTGATATGAAATTTCTGTGCAATCTCCTGGAACGGAGCGCCTTTCCGCATAATAAACCATTTTTCCATAATCTACCTCATGCAAAACAGGAGCAGAAGAACTTCCTCGTTCTCCCGCCCCTGGCTTTTATTTCTTCTTCTGAATTTTTGTTCTCATAATGTACCAGAGTGCACCTGTGATCGTAACGGAAGAGAATGTTCCTCCCACGATACCGACCATCAGCGGCGCTGCAAATTCTTTTACCGAACTTACTCCGAGAATAAAGAGTACAACGACCATGACAAATGTTGTAAAGTTTGTATAGATACTTCTTGTCAGCGTCTCAGAAATACAACGGTTGACAAGGGTTGCCAGATCCTCGTTTCTCTTCTGTACCTTCAGTTCCTCACGGATTCGGTCAAAGATAACGATCGTTGAGTTGATCGAATATCCGACCATCGTCAGGATACACGCGATAAAGGTATTTCCGACAGAAATTCTTGCCACTCCATAGAAGACTACAACGAACAGTACGTCGTTTAACAACGCGATCACTGCACTTGTCGCAAAGCGGACATCTTTGAAGCGGAACCAGATATACAGAAGCATACATGCTGTCGCGATCAGAAGTGCAACCACTGCGTCACTTCTCATCTCAGAACTTACGGTAGAACTGATATTTTCTGAAGTGATCAGACTTTCATCCACACCGAAGTTGTCTACCATCGCCTTGTTAAATGCCTCACGTTCCTCTAAGTCAAGACTTCTTGTCTTGATGATGACTGCGTTAGAACCGTCGACTTTCTGTGTCTGTACATTCGCATCTTTTGTGATCTTCTCCACAACCGGAACTACCTTGGAGTCAATCTCTTTGATCGAGTAATCTTCCTTAAATGTCACGTTTGTAGATGTACCTCCCATGAATTCCAGACTGTACTTAAACGCACCCTGCCCTTTTGCCGCATGGTAACCCATGATGCCAAGTCCGCCGAGGATGATTACTCCGGAGATTGCAAAGCAGATTGCTTTCTTTCCGAGGAAATTGCGGACTTTCGTTGTCTTCTTCGCTCCATAGAACTTCACGTCCCTAAAGCCGATCGCATACAGCGAGAAGATAATGATCCTTGTAACGAAAAGCGCTGTGAACATCGATACGACAACACCAAGCGCCAGTGTCTGTGCAAATCCTTTGACACTTCCGGTTCCTTTTAATCCAAGTACAAGCGCCGCGATCAGTGTTGTGATATTTCCGTCGATGATCGCAGACAGTGCTTTCTTAAATCCGATGCGGAGCGCTGATTTCACTGCTCTTCCTGCTGCAAGCTCTTCTCTGACTCTCGCAAAGATAATTACGTTTGCATCGACCGCCATACCGATAGAAAGCACGATACCTGCGATACCTGGCAATGTCAGTGTAATGTTAAATGCATTTAAAAGTACCAGTGTCAGACCCGTATAAATGATCAGGGCAATGCTGGATGCAAATCCCGGAAGCAGATATACGATACACATAAACACAAGCACGATCGCAAGCCCGATCGCTCCTGCCAGAAGGCTGGTACTGATCGCCTCCTCGCCAAGCTGTGCTCCGACTACATTGGAACGGAGTTCTTCCAGCTCTAACTGAAGTCCTCCGATCCGGATTGTAGACGCCAGATTTTCTGCCTCTTCATAAGAAGCCATTCCGTCAATATACGCCTGCCCGCCATCGATCTCAGACTGTACGACCGGATTGCTGATCGTCTTACCGTCATAGACGATCGCGATCTGTTTTCCAAGATTTTCTGCTGTCGCCTTGGCAAACTTATCTGTACCGTCCTTTGTGAGGATCAGTTCCACAATGTACTCTTTGTTGTTCATCTCATCCTGTGTTGTCTTTGCGGAAGCTGTCTTGACATCGGTTCCTTCTAAGACAACATTTCCTTCTGAATCCTGAAATTCCAGTGATCCTGGTTTTCCAAGTTCATCAAGGATCTTATTTGCATCTGTCACGCCCGGGATCTCGATGTTGATCCGGTCGTCACCTTCCTGATAGACTGTCGCCTCTGTACTGTACTGCTCCACACGCTTCTGCAGCTTGTAGATCGTATCACTCATCTGCTCCTCGGTAGGATTCTTATCCTTCGCCTGATAAGTAATACTCACACCGCCGGCAAGATCCAGTCCCAGTGTGATGTTCTTTGCAGAACCGATCTTTCCCTTTCCGAATCCGACGATCGTCGTAAATCCGAGCAAAATGATCAGAAGCGTAGTCGCGATCAGGCTCCATACTCCTCTTGATTTCTTCATGTCCTGTTACCTTCTTTCCCTTACTCTGCCAGTGCTGCCTTCATCATGATCGCACACTCCACACGCTTTCTTTCCATCTCACATCCGATATCATATGTGTCGTGGATCGATCCGTGGAATTTATGCGAATTTGCCATACAGCCTCCGCTGCAGTAAAACTTCGCGAAACAGTTCTTGCATTTTTCTTTGGAATATACACTGCATCCGCGGAATTCATCTGCGATCTCCGGTTTCACGATACCTTCATCTACATTTCCCATCAGGAACTCTTCTTCTCCTACGAACTGATGGCAAGGATAAAGATCTCCCCAAGGAGTCACTGCAAGGTACTCTGTACCAGAACCACATCCGGACAGTCTCTTTGCCACACACGGGCCGCCGTCGAGATCGATCATAAAGTGGAAGAAGTTGACTCCTTTTCCTTCTTTTTCTCTCTCAACAAGCGCTTTTGCAAGTGCATCGTACTCTTCAAAGATCTTCGGAAGATCTTCTTTTTTAATAGAATAGAAATCCGTGTCTTCCCCTACGACCGGTTCAATAGAGATCTGTTTGAAACCAAGATCTGCAAAATGCAGCACATCTTTTGAAAAATCAAGGTTGTCTCTCGTAAAGGTTCCGCGCACATAGTATTTTTCCTGATTTCTGCTCTCTGCAAGCTTCTGGAACTTCGGCACGATCAGATCATAGCTTCCTTTTCCATTGCGGAACGGGCGCATCTTATCGTTGACTTCCTTTCTTCCGTCAAGACTTAAGACAACGTTGTCCATCTCCTTATTGACAAATTCCTGCACTTCATCATTTAAAAGCACACCGTTTGTTGTGATCGTAAAACGGAAGTTTTTATTATGTATCTTCTCCTGCTTACGTCCATATGCCACCAGGTCTTTTACTACCTGCCAGTTCATCAGAGGTTCCCCTCCGAAAAAGTCTACTTCGAGGTTTCTTCTGTTTCCGGAGTTCGCGATCAGGAAATCAAGCGCTTTCTTTCCTACCTCGTAGGACATCAGCGCTCTTCTTCCATGGTATTCTCCTTCTTCCGCAAAACAATATTTGCATGCAAGGTTACAGTCGTGCGCAATGTGCATACACAGTGCCTTTACTACCGTCTTTCTCTGCTTTACTTCCCCGATATATTGTTCGTAGATATCTTTTGTAAATAACTGACCTGCTTCTGTCAGCTCCACGATGTCTCCATATGCATCCTTCAGATCACTCTCCGGATAGTTTCCCGCAAGCGCTTCCAGAAGACCTTTCGCTGTCTCTTCTTTTTTTAATTCTGCCACAGGATTTTCTGCCTGATCTATTCCCATTGTATCTAGTGCCTGAATGACATCATAGCAAAGTTCATCCACAACATGAACGGAACCGCTGTTGACATCGAGCACGATATGATACCCGTTATTCACATACTGATGAATCACTTTTCTTATGCTCCTTTCTTCTTTGTGCAAAGACAAAGCAGCGACCGAAGCCGCTGCCTGATCTCAATCTCTGCGATGTTAGCTTATTTCTTTTGTTCGCAAGTTTGATTTCCAACTGTGCAAGATGTCTTACATGCTGACTGACAAGATGTCTGGCATTCTCCACATCCGCCTTTTTTCATTGTATTGTTTAATGTCTGAGTATTTAATGTTTTAATGTGCTTCATCTTACATTCCTCCTTAAATTTGCATTAACTTAGGTTATTATACCACATGCATGTGAGATTTGAAAGACTTTCTTTTAAGAAATCATGCAAAGAAACTTTCTTTCAGGAAATCATCCCACCTGCCATTCCGCCCGCCGCGCAAAGTAAAAAAGAAGTCAGAATGTTCGTCCCACTCCCCTGCAGCGTACGGTAGATCCCAAAAGAAATCAGAAGCAGCAGCCCAAAGTACAGCAGCCCGACTGTGAGCCCCCACAAAAATTTCCGCATTTTAGAAAGCTTTCCGATCACGATCCCTCCTACAAACGTGGACAGCGCATAGATTGCAGCGATCCCGGCGGTCACCTTCTCTTCATCCAGTCCCAGCTTATACACAAGCAGTGTAAGCAAAAGCAGAAGCAGTCCCGTCACAACATAAGATGCTGTCAGCGCTTTTAATACCCAGATTGCCCGCATTTCCCGTCTGACTGTCTTTTCCATCATCATCCCTCCCTGATCTCAGGCATATTCGTACTTGTGCATCGCATCATTCTTTTCCGGCAGAATGTGTCAGCACACAAAAGATTACGTACAGTTTAATCTATGCCCGTCCCGGAAGATTTATGATTTTTCCTTCCCCGGTCTGTTTATTCTGATAGGTCCGTTTTCTAAAATTCCATCTGCTTCCCAAGAAACGCAGATGCCGCAAGCGCCAGCTTCTCTTCCACTTTTTCCATCCTTTTTTCCTCTCCTTTTTCCAACAGAACGACCGCCCCGATCACATCTCCCTCCGCAAATACCGGACAGATGACCTCCTGCGCAAACATCTGACTCTGCCCTTCTGTCAGTGTGACAAATCCCCGTTCTCCTCTCGCCGCATTCCTTTCCCTGCGCTCATTTATGCACATCCGAAATTCCTCGCTGATCTTTCTTCCTGCAAATTCTTTCTTCCCCGGCCCTGCCGCCACAACTACCGCTTCCGTATCTGTAATGCACACGGTACACTTTGCTACCTGGGCAAGACTCTCCGCATACTGCGCCGCAAGCGGCGTCATCTCCCCGACCGGAGAATATTTCTTCAGGATCACGCCTCCCTCCCGGTCTGTAAAAATCTCAAGTGGATCTCCTTCCCGGATCCTTAATGTCCTGCGGATTTCTTTTGGGATCACAACCCTCCCAAGATCATCTATTCTTCGTACGACTCCCGTTGCTTTCATATAAAAAATTCCTCCATTTTACTTTGTTTTCCATTTCTGGAAATAGTATCTGTAAAATGAAGGAATTTATAACATGTTTTATTTTTTGTCAGATTCTTTGATGCATCAGCTGACTGCAGTAACTTTCACTTTTTTCATTGCTTTTGAAACTGCCGGGATGGATAAGATGATCACGGTAAGCGCTGCTTCTGCAAAAATATAACATCCATTATAGACAAGCGAGTATGGAAGCGCTGCCCATCCGTCCCACGCATATTCTCCAAAGAAGAGCCATCCTGAAATTACAGTAAATACATATCTTCCAAAGACACCGAGCAGATATCCTTTTACAAGTCCATGTTTTGATCTGCTGAAACATCCGGAAAGTCCGAGTGCCCCAAATGCAAGCGGATAATCCACAAGTACCTGAATAGGAAAATAGATATATGGCTCGATCAAAAGCTGTAGTATACCGTAAGCAGCCCCGGTCAGCATCCCCGTTGCCGGTCCATATAAATATCCGACAAAACAAATGAACAGCATACTGAAAAGTGTCACGGATCCCCCAAATGGGAATGAGTAGATCTTCAGCATCGATGCCACCATTGCAAGTGCAACCGCCATCGCACATACGACGAGTTGCTTTGTCCCGATTTTTTCCCTCGCTTCCTTCTTCTCCCGCTTCGCAGCCAGCGCTGCTACAACGATCAGAACTACAAGAATCAGGGCAACTGCCACATAACCTGCTGTCGTCAGACTGTACGCCCCATCCGCTTTTGTTACAAAAAATGACATAAAAAAACCTCCTTAAAACAATTTTTTACAGGAGGAACCATTCTGGTACTGCTTCCTTCCGCCGGTACTAACCGGTTCAAGTAGTGAGGGTCATCACCATGTGATTTCTCAGCCCAAGGCTCCCCTAGCAAAATGCTATATGAAATTTATCATTTCATATAGCATTGTACCACACTCTGTTATTTTGTCAAACTTTCTTTACGATCAGTTTTACACCTTCCACGCGAAGCACTTCCCCGCAGTCTCCCGGCTCCAGCACTTCCTTGTCTTCCTCAGACCTGACTGTCCATTCCTGACCATTTACAATGGCAGTCCCCGTCTGGCTTAAATTATCTACCCGCTCTGTCATCTTTACTTTCTGTCCGACCAGACTCTCATAATTTGTCTTCACTGACTTGGCATTTAAATATTTCTGCGCCCACGGTCTCGTGAAATACAGCAGTATAAAGGTCACGATCAGAAATGCTGCGATCTGCCATACAATGCCAAGTCCGAGAAGTTCTACAACAAGCGCTGCCAGAGCTCCTCCTGCAAGCCAGATGGATGTCAGTCCTACCGTGACGATCTCGACGATCAGAAATACGACGATCAGCGCCAGCCATATAATACTCATCATATCTATCCGCCCTTTCTTCTTTTTTGTTACCTCTATACTATCTCAGCCAATACAATTACACAATCTTTTTTTCGATCTTTTTCAGAACTTTTTGTGGATAAGTGTTCTTTGTATTTTTTGTGTCTTCCGCTTAGTTCAGAAGGGATAGCACGATCTCATTGACAAGCTTTCCGTCTGCTTTTCCCTTTACTTTCGGCATCAGTTCTTTCATGATCTTTCCTTTGTCCTTTGCAGCCGGCGCCTCTAACCCGAGTGCTTCCAGCACTTCTTTTACCACTGCGCGTATCTCTTCTTCTGACATCATCTTCGGTGCAAACTGTTCCAGCACTGCGATCCGCTTCTGGCATTCCTCGATGATGTCATTTCTGTCTGCCGGCGCAAGTTCCAGCGTCTCTTTTGTCTGTTTGATCTCCTTTAAGATCACCTGTGTCTCTTCCTCCGGTGTCAGATCACTCTTTTTATCGATCGCTTTGTTCTTCAGCGCGGATAAGAGCAGGGATAACGATTCCTTTGTCTCCTTATCTCCGGCTTTCATCGCGCTTACCATTGCACTTCTTACTTCTTCAATCTTACTCATGATGCATCCTCCATTCTTTCTGCTATTCTGCCTGATTACTCTTCTCGGTATCTGATCCTTCCGCATATGGGATCTCTTCCTGCAGCTTCATCTTAATGCCTTTCTTCTCAAAGCTGATCTTGTCCCATACCTTCTCATTTACTTCGATCTTTGCTTCTTTTTTCCACTCTTCGCACAGATCTTTGTACTGTTTCTCCTTACGTTCCTCCACAATGACTTCTTTCTCGTTGTCTGTCGCTTCCCTGTCAAGAAGACTTGTCAGTTTCAGCACATAATAACCACCATCTGTTGTGATGACTTCCGACACTTCCCCTTCTCCAAGTTCATTTGCCTTAGTCATCAGTCCTTCATCCGGATTTGTCGATTCCTCGTCAAATGTCATCGTCTCTGCTTCCAGCTTTTTGTCCGCAGCTGTCTTCGCAAAGTCAGCGCCGCCTTTTACTGCTTTTTGGAACTCTTCTGCTTTTTTCTTCGTCTCTGCCTTCTCTTCCTCCGTCATCTGTTCCGTACTTCCGTCTTCCTTTTCCTTCGTCAGCGGAAAATGAACATACTGCATACTCTTCTGGGCCGCTTCCTCATCTGACACTTCTGTATCCACATCTGCGACCATCGCTTTCTGCATCTTCTCCTGGATCGTCACAAGTGTCAGCATCCGTTCCACATTTTTCTTCTCTCCGGAGACAGCCTCTTTCTCTTCCAGTCCGTTTGCCTCATCAAATTTCTTTGCAGCTTCCGTGATCTGATTCTTCTCTTCTTCGGTAAGTTCTACCTTATATTCGCCCATATGGTCTTCCAGCACATACATATTCTCCAGCATCTCCAGGATCTGTTCCTTGACGGTGTCTTCATATGTCTTCCCTTTGGAGATCTCTGTCGACCACATGTCTTCTCCCATCGCTCCTGCATAATACGTCTCATATTCTGCCTGCTGATAGCGTGCAAAAAAATTAGCGGTCCCCGCAGTCACTTCTTCTCCGCCGATCGTCATCACCACATCACTGTCTTTGACCGGTCCACAGCCGGCAGCGGATACAGCAAGTGCCGCTGCCACAGCGGCTGCTGCCGCTCTTTTCCCTGTCTTTCTCATACATTTCCTCCTTCGCGTTTCTAACGATATCATTATACTCTCTGCCTTTTATTCTAGCAATGTTTTCATATCAATTAACACTTTTTTCACAACTTCGATCGGATCTTCCTCTTTCGCTTTCCGGTTTCTGCTCTTCTTATGATAAAGGAAATAGGGAGGCGTATCCATCTTAAAGCTCAGCTCTTCCTTGTACAGTTCGAGAAGTTTCGGGATCTTCTCTGTCCGGATCTTTGCATGCTCAAACATCGTGAATTTATAATCTTCACCCTTTTGTTCTACCGCTGTGATATACAGACTGTGCGCCATCGCTTTCAGATTTGCGATTGCCAGCAGCTTCTGGACTTTTCTCGGAATGTCTCCGAAGCGGTCGATCAGCTCTTCTACCATATCATCCATCTCTTCCTCATTCTCGATACCCGCGATCCGCTTATAAATATCCAGCTTCTGATACTCATTCGGAATATACGATGCAGGAATATAGGCATCGACATTCAGATCTACCGTCGTCGTATATGGTTCTTCCTCCGCCTCGCCTTTCAGATGTCTGACCGCTTCATTTAACATCTTGCAGTACAGATCATATCCAACGACTTCCATATGCCCATGCTGCTCTGCTCCGAGAAGATTTCCTGCTCCGCGGATTTCAAGATCCCGCATCGCGATCTTAAATCCGGAGCCAAGATCAGTAAATTCCCGGATCGCCGAAAGTCTCTTTTCTGCCACTTCTTTTAGCAGCTTATCCCGCTTATAGAGCAAAAATGCATACGCCATCCGGTTGGACCGCCCTACACGCCCGCGAAGCTGATAGAGCTGTGAAAGCCCGAGCTGGTCTGCATCATGTATGATCATCGTATTGGCATTGGAAATATCAAGACCAGTCTCAATGATCGTCGTCGAGATCAGCACATCGATCTCCCCATTGATAAAATCATACATGATCCGCTCCAGCTGATGTTCCCGCATCTGCCCATGTGCAAATGCCACATTCGCCTCCGGCACAAGTTTCTGGATCCGGTCTGCAACTTCATCGATGTCCTGCACCCGGTTATATACATAATATACCTGTCCGTCTCTTGCAAGTTCCCGCTCGATCGCCTCGCGCACCATCTCATCATTGTACTCCATCACATATGTCTGGATCGGCATCCGATCCATCGGCGGCTCCTCCAGCACACTCATATCGCGGATCCCGATCAGACTCATATGAAGTGTTCTCGGGATCGGGGTCGCCGTCAATGTCAGCACATCGACATTTTCTTTCATCTGCTTGATTTTTTCTTTGTGCTGCACGCCAAACCGCTGCTCCTCGTCAATGATCAAAAGACCAAGATCTTTAAATTTCAGATCATCAGACAGTACACGGTGCGTTCCGATCACGATATCGACCATCCCTTTGCGCACATCTTCGATCGTCTTCCTTTGCTGCGCCGGTGTCCGGAATCTGCACAGCAGATCCACCCGCACCGGAAAGTCTTTCATCCGCTGCACAAATGTATTGTAGTGCTGCTGGGCAAGCACGGTGGTCGGAACGAGATATACAACCTGCTTGCTCTCCTGCACTGCCTTAAATGCAGCGCGAACTGCAACCTCTGTCTTTCCATATCCGACATCGCCGCAGATCAGTCTGTCCATGATCTTCTTGCTCTCCATATCTTTTTTCGTGGCCTCGATCGCATTCAGCTGGTCTTCCGTCTCCTCAAATGGGAACATCTCTTCAAACTCCCGCTGCCAGATTGTATCTTCCCCGTATACATACCCTTCTTCTTTCTGCCTTGCGGCATAAAGTTCTACAAGTTCCTCCGCGATCTCTTTTACCGCGCCGCGGACCCTCGTCTTCGTCTTTGCCCATTCCTGACCGCCAAGTTTATTTAACTTCGGCCGCTTGGCATCCGCGCTTGCATATTTCTGGATCAGTTCCAGCTGGGTCGCAAGGATATACAAATTTCCTCCGTCTGCATAGGAGATCTTCATATAGTCTTTTGCGACTTTATCGACTTCGATCTTCTCGATCCCCTGATAGATTCCAAGTCCGTGATTCTCATGAACGACATAGTCCCCGACTTTCAGATCTGAGAAACTCTGGATTTTCTGTCCCTCGTAAGTTTTCCGCTTCTTTTTTTTCTTTTTCTTTCCGAAAATATCGGTCTCGGAGATCACGATAAATTTTAACAGCGGATATTCATATCCCTCATCCACATGTCCGTATGCGACCATGATCTCCCCCGGGTTCACTTCCCGGTCCATCTCCTCACTGTAAAAGCTGCTCAGACTGTAGTCTCTCAAATCTTCCGCAAGCCGCTTTGCCCTTGTACGAGAGCCTGACAGAAGAATCACTCTGTACCCGCTGCGCTTCAGCCTGGCAAGATCTCTTGTAAGTGTCTCAAAGCTGTTATTGTACGGGTTGACTCCTTTTACCTGAAGATGGATACTCTTTCTGACATGGAATACACTGCTTTTGCTCTCCAGGATCGACAACCCGATCCCCGGATAGTGGTTCATCTTTGCCGCAATCTCTTTCGGCGTAAACAGCTTCACCTCTTCCTCTGACACTTCACAGCCCGTCTCCACACGCTTTTTCATGCTCTCGATAAATTCTGCTTCGACCGCCTCACCCTGCTCGATCAGCCGTGCCGGTTCCTCCAGAAATAAAAGTGTCTCTTCCTTCGGAAAATAGTCGAGAAATGAAACTCTCTTTGCCTTCTCATCCATGAATTCAGATGCCGGATAGAGCGTGATCTCTTCCAGATTCTCGATCGACCGCTGGCTCTCCACATCAAACGTACGGATGGAATCCACCTCGTCATCCCACAGTTCAATACGAACCGGCACTTCCTCCGTAAGCGGGTAGACGTCAAGGATCCCTCCGCGCACCGCAAACTGTCCCGGTCCTTCGATCTGGACTTCTCTGTCATAGCCTGAAAGCGCCAGATCCTTCTGCATCTTTTCAAAATCAACTGTATCCCCGGATCGGATTGTGAATACTCTGTCCCGGATCGTCTCTACCGGTAAAAGAGAATCCATAAAGGCATCAAACGTTGTGATCACCGTGCAGCCTTCCCCCGAAAGGAGTGCCTGAATTGTCTCCATTCTGCTGCTGAGCAGTTGTTTTCCTCTCAGATCTGCATGGTAAAACAGCAGATCCTTCGCCGGATACAGATAGACTGTCTCATTGAGAAAGCGGTACTCTTCATACATCTGCTTCGCCTTTGACTCCCCGGACGTTACGATCAACTTATACTTACAGCCACTTCCCAGTGCATAAGTCAGATGCGTCTTCTGTGAGCCAACACAGCCTGTGATCTGGATCAGCCCTGCTTCCTTTTTCTTCTCTTTTTGAATCTCCTCAATCTCTGCCAGTTCCTTTAATGGCTCTAAAAGAGCTTCCATACACTCACTCCTTCCTCTTCCTGCAAAAACAGTATGTTCCTCTGCGCTGCCATCTTATACTGACGGCTGCTTTTTATTATACTGGTTCATCGCAGCGTCGGTCTCGCCTGCAAGGATCAGGCGGACAGCTTCTGCGGCACGGTCATACCCTGCTTCCATCTGCTCCCGCTCTGCTTTGGAAAAATGTCCCAGCACATAGTCTGCCAGATCATAATTTTTCGGCTTTTCCCCGACACCTACTTTGATCCTCGGAAATACCTGTGTTCCGAGATGCGCGATGATATTTTTAATCCCGTTATGTCCTCCTGCACTTCCTTTCTTGCGGATGCGGAGCTGCCCCACATCCAGGCTGATGTCATCATAGATCACAAGAATCTCCTGCTCCGGGTCCACCTTGTAATACTCCGCAAGTTCCCTGACACTCTCGCCGCTTAAGTTCATGTAGGTCTGCGGTTTTGCCAGGATCACCTTCTGCCCGTCGATCATCCCTTTCCCGATATAAGCTCTGTGCTTCTTCGTATCTACCGCTATATTATATTTCTCTGCAAGTCTGTCTATCACATCAAATCCGACATTATGTCTTGTCCCTTCATACTGTGCTGTCGGATTTCCCAGTCCAATAATGATATACATTTTTCGTCACCTCCGTTCCCATTTTACAAGATACTCCTCCGTTTGTCACGCATATTTCCCTTCCCCATATCATAAAGTATATTAAAACAACTATTTCACAGTTCTTTTTCAAGCATACATTCACAGGAGGCATATATGAGTTCGAAAACAAAAATCGTCGTCCTTCACATGAAGGAAATCATTTACACTACCATCTTTGTCGTACTTGGGATCCTGCTTCTGCTCCTTCTCTTCTTTATGTTTCTTCCTGAAAAAAAAGAAGGGCACTCCGAGACCAGGCAGTATAATCCCGGCATCTATACTTCGACACTGACATTAAATAATACAGATCTGGAAGTGGAAGTTGCCGTCGATGCATCCCATATTAATTCCATCCGCTTCTCGAACCTGGACGACACGATTACAACAATGTTTCCGCTGATCCAGCCTGCAATCGAAAATATTGCAGAGCAGATCTACGATACGCAGTCTCTTGAAAACATCTCGCTTCCCCAGGATAATCCATATACCTCACAAGTCATCCTGGACGCTGTCGGTGAGGCACTAAAAAAAGCCGCGGTCAGATAACTGCGGCTTTTGTAATGCTCTGTTTTCTTTCTGTTTCTTCGGATCTGACAGATCCCTCCCAAAGCTCCGGGCTGTGAAAGATGATCTGATCTATACGCTATCCTTCTACGACAAGATATTGTCCGCCTGGAAGTGCAAAGACTTCGGAAGCTTCTTCCAGCTCTTCGTCTGACATTCCCTCTACGTCTGCACCGTTCTCCTCAAAATATTCTCTTACTTCTGCAAGAGAATCTACGATCACTGCCATACAGTCTTCCAGAAATGCCTCTGCCTCCTCCAATGTCTCTGCCACGGGCTCGTCAAATAATTGTGACTGGTTCTTTAAGAACACCTTTAAACAATCCTCATCATATTCGTACATGGCATATATCCTCCTTCATTTCCTCTTTTTTGTATTTCTATGCATGTTTATCTTATGATATGAGTTCCAATATCTCAAGCGGGTCATCCACAGTTTCCTCAGCTCCTGCTTCAAGCAATTCTTCCTTCGAACGGAACCCCCATGTCACTCCGATCGTCCGCATCCCTGCGGCTCTTCCGGTTCTGATATCCACCTCGGAATCTCCGATATAGACACACTCCCCGCGCTCTCTCCCAAGACTCGCGGCGATCACAAACACCATAGCCGGATCCGGCTTCTTCGGACATCCGTCACACTGTCCCTGCACATAAGAAAATGTATCATCTCCAAATACACTCTGCACTACATGAACAGTCTGGGCATGTGGCTTGTTAGACAATACAGCCCGCTCGATCCCCCGCTCTTTTAATCCTTCCAAAAGCTGCCGGATCTTCTCATAAGGCTCCACATGATACATACAGTTCTTCTGGAACACTCTTCCATAAATCTCCATCGCCTCATGGATCCTCGTAAGATCTCCTGCTCCGGAAGCCTCCAGCGCCTTCTCCATCAGCACCTTTGCTCCATTTCCTACAAACTGTCTGCATTGCTCTCTCGTGATCTCTGGAAGACCCATCTCACACAATGTCAGATTTACAGATCTTACAAGGGAGTCCAGCGTATCTGTCAATGTTCCATCCAGGTCAAATATACACGCTTTATACATTGTTCCTCTCCTTTATATCCATATAATAGTATGAATGGGCTGAAATTTCAACAATAAATTTTCTTCCGCCTCCGCCTCACTCGCCGTGCACAGACAGACACAGACCGCCACAAGCAGCAAGAGGAACAGTGTTTTCATAGCTTTTCTACTCTGCCCCATAACTTTTTCCCCTCTTTTTTCATCTTTATTTTTTATCCGCAGACCTGTTCCCCGCATGTGTACTGTCAGGATCTGATCTCCTGCATGCATGTTTTTCTTTCCGTATTTTTTCTCACATACCTGTCTTTCTCACAATATTTGATGGTACATCCATACTATCCTGCCAGATACTGCCGCATTGTCTTCAGTGCATTTTTCTCAAGCCGGCTCACCTGTGCCTGAGAGATTTTCACCTGATCTGCCACTTCCATCTGTGTCCTTCCCTCAAAGAAACGCAGCTGGATGATAAAACGTTCTCTTTCATTCAGCCGTTCCATCGCAGCTTCCAGAGACAGTCCTTCCACCCAGTATTCCTCCCGGTTTTTCTTGTCACTGATCTGATCCATCACATACAGCGCATCCCCACTGTCATTGTATACCGGTTCATTCAGACTCATCGGAGCCTGGATCGCGTCCAGCGCAAAGATGATATCCTCTTTTGAGATCCCGATCTCTTCTGCGATTTCTTCCACAGTAGGCTCCTTTAAATGCCGTTTCATATATCCTTCTTTTGCATAGATCGCCTTGTAGGCCGTATCCCTCAGCGATCTGCTCACCCGGATTGGATTATTGTCGCGCAGGTAACG
Source organism: uncultured Faecalimonas sp. (assembly GCA_963557735.1). Classification (GTDB taxonomy): domain Bacteria; phylum Bacillota; class Clostridia; order Lachnospirales; family Lachnospiraceae; genus Faecalimonas. Next base: position 28,780 of record CAUWEA010000025.1, read on the forward strand.
CCGGATCTCCCCAATGATCATAGGAACTGCATAGGTTGAAAATTTTACCTGAAGATCTGTGTTGAAATTGTCGATTGCCTTCATCAGACCGACACAGCCGATCTGAAACAGATCGTCTACATTTTCATTGCTGCTCGCAAACCGCTTGATCACGCTTAAGACCAGGCGCAGATTCCCTTTGATATACCGCTCCCTCGCAGCCTCATCTCCCT
>CAUWEA010000026.1:0-28665 GCA_963557735.1 uncultured Faecalimonas sp.
AGCGCTCTTCCCAGCTGGAAAATCTGGGATTTATCGGAAATTGCTCCAAATGGACAGCTTACCATACACATTCCGCAGGAGACACATTTCTCATTGTCGATCTTTGCTCTTCCGACTTTGTCACTGACAATCGCATTCACTCCACACGCTCTCGCACATGGACGCTCTTTCTTTGCGATCGCATCATACGGGCAGGCGGACTTACATCTTCCGCACTTGATACACTTTGACTGGTCGATATAAGAATGCCCGTTCACCATGGAAATCGCATCCTTCGGACAGACTTCCGCACATGGATGTGCCAGACATCCCTTACACATGTTGCTGACCTCATATCCCCGCTCCTCGCATGCGGCACACGCAGACGGAACGACCTGCATCAGAGGCGGTTCATAATATTTTTCAGAAATATTACTCTCCTCCACCCCTGCTGTAATGTGGACCGGACGGTCTTCCGGGCGCAGTGACATTCCCATTGCAAGGCGCACACGCTCACTGACAACCGCTCTGGCGCGGTACATACTGTCTCTGTATTTCTCTCCGTCCTCCGTCACAAGGCGGTACGGAATTTCCTCAATCTCCTCGATCAGATTCTCTGATGTTGACTCAAATGCTATTTTCGATACTTCACGGAATACTTGTCTCCGGATTCTTCTGACGGGTGTTTCTAGTCCTCGCATTCCCATTCTTTTTCCTCCTTATGTGCTTCAACTACATCGTTACCATTAATCATAAAAGACTGTTAATCATTTGTCAATGTCTGTCTTTGCATTCTTTCAGATACAATCAGGCCCGGTTACTCTTTTTCCAGCAGGCTCTGGGCATAATAGACTGACTGCATCGCATCTTTTCCGTAGAAATCTGCACCGATCATCTCGGCATATTCCGGGTTTAACACCGCACCGCCGACCATCACTTTACAGTCCGGACACCGGTCACGGAGCAGACGGATCGTCTCTTCCATACTTACAACAGTCGTCGTCATCAGCGCACTCAGTCCGACCAGCTTTACCGCTTCCTTCTCGGCAGTCTGCACGATCACTTCCGGATCTACATCTTTTCCAAGATCGATCACATCAAAACTATAATTTTCCAGGAGTACCTTTACAATATTTTTCCCAATATCGTGGATATCTCCTTTCACTGTGGCAAGAATGATTTTTCCTTTTTTCTGTTCCTTCTGTCCGCTCTTTTCCAGTAATTCTTTCAGGACCGCAAATGCCTCTTTTGCCGCCTCCGCGCTCATCAGAAGCTGAGGGAGAAAGATTGTTCCTTTTTCAAACCCTTTCCCGACGACATCCAGCGCCGGGATCAGCTGCTCATTGATGATCGCAAGCGGCTCTTTTTCTGCGGAAAGCGCTCTTGTCAGATGCCCTGCTTCTTCTTTCAGCCCGCGCTCGATCGCCGTCTGAAGCGTCATTTCTGTCTCTTTTGATGCAGCCCCGCCAGATACCGGAAGCGCCTGTGAAGCCGCTGCTTTTCCTTCCTGCATTTGCTGGCTGTAACGCTCAATATAAGAGGAACAGTTCTCATCGTAGTTCATCAACGCACAGAATGCATAGTAGGAATTCATCATTTCCTCTGAGAACGGGTTGATGATCGCAGAAGTCAGCCCCTGCTGCATTGCCATCGTGTAGAAATTTGCATTGATCACCGGGCGTCTCGGCAGTCCAAACGAAATATTGGATACTCCTAGCACTGTATTTACCTTGCATACTTCCCGCACAAGTTTTAATGCCTCCAGCGTCACAAGTGCTCCTTGTGGTTCGGAACTGATCGTCATTGCAAGCACATCGACAACGATGTCTTTCTTATCAATCCCATATTTTGCAGCCTCGCCGATGATCTTCTGTGCAATTTTCAGCCGTCCTTTCGCCGTATCCGGTATGCCATCCTCATCAATCGTCAGCGCGACAACAACCCCGCCGTATTTCTGTACCAGAGGAAATACCTGATCCATCGACTCCTGCTTTCCATTGACAGAATTGATCATCGGTTTTCCATTGTAGATCCGCATGGCACATTCCATCGCTTCCGGAAGTACTGTGTCGATCTGAAGCGGAAGGCTTGTGATACTCTGCAGCTCAGTCACCGCTTTCTTCATCACCGCAACCTCATCGATGTCCGGAAGTCCTACATTGACATCCAGGATATGTGCGCCTTTCTCCTGCTGCAGGATCCCTTCTTTTAAGATATAGTCAAAATCTCCTTCTTTCAGCGCCTGCTTAAATCGTTTCTTCCCGGTCGGATTGATCCGCTCTCCGATAATCACCGGCTTCCCTCCAAACCGGACGCAGGTTCCATAGGAAGAGACAAGTGTATCGTCTTTTTTTACCGGAGGGACTGCCTGCATTCCTCTGCAACTTGCTGTCATCTGCCGGATATGCGTCGGTGTAGTTCCGCAGCATCCACCGATCACACATGCCCCTTTTTCTGCGATCTTCTTCATCGTACCCGCAAAGGCTTCCGGCATCACATCGTAGTACGTCTCCTTTCCGCGCTGTTTTGGCAGCCCGGCATTTGGCTTTACAATGACCGGAAGTGAGGCGTAAGTCAGAAGTTCTTCCAGCACCGGAAGCATCTGCTTTGGCCCCATTCCACAGTTGATCCCGAGTGCATCGACGCGAAGTCCCTCCAGCATCGCAACGACTGATGCCACATCTCCCCCGGTCAGAAGTTTGCCGCGCTCATCGAAGATCATCGTCACGAAGACGGGAAGATTGGTCCGCTCCTTTGCAGCAAGAACCGCCGCCTTGACTTCATATGTATCGCTCATCGTTTCAATATGGATCAGGTCTGCCCCCGCTTTCTCACCATATTCCATCACTTCCGCAAATGCCTCATAAGCTTCCTCAAATGCAAGATCTCCCATCGGTTTGAGCAGCTTTCCCGTCGGACCCACATCCAGACCAATGTAAACTTCCCTGCCATCATGCACCCCGCGGCGTGCGGCCTCTCTTACATTTGCAACTGCCTGTGTGACAACTTGTTCCAGCGGACAGTCCTCACTGTGGAATTTCAGTGCATTCGCGCCAAATGTATTCGTCAATACGATATCGCTTCCTGCCTCAAAATAACTCTGATGGATCGCAGTGACTTCTTCCGGCTTCTTCAGATTCCAGCTTTCCGGAAGTTCTCCCGGCCGCAGTCCTCTCTCCTGCAATAATGTTCCCATTCCTCCATCGAGAAACAACAATTCTTTTCCCAAACGTTCTAACAGCATCCTTTAACTACTCCTTCTGTATAAACAATCCTTTTTCTCACATACCTCACACCCTTTGATATGGCAAGGTTCTTTTTCTGTACTCATGCCGATTACCGCCGTGACGGATTTTGTCGGTGTCATCATCCCGCCGGCAGTCAGCGTCAGCCCGATCGTCTTTGCACAGTCCAGCATCCGCATCAATGTGTCCTGACAATGGATTGAAAAGTCACCATATCCCGGGCTGAACCTCGGGCGCAGATACCGCCCCTGCCGTTCTGCCTCCCGGGCAATCTGCCTTTGACAATGATCACAGTATTCTTCAAGTTCTGCAGCTGCACACGCCTGACCGACAACTGCCTTTGCCATATCTGTCAGTGAATACCTTCTGATTAGCTGATCTACCTCTGTCCCGAGTGTCGCTCCGAACAAAACAATCTGATCACAACCCGTCAGATTTTTTGCAAGATTTTTGCTTGTAACCGTCCATCCGGCAATCTCTGTCTGTCCTGCTTCTCCGACTTGCAAATCAAAAATACGATAGACTGATTTCACACGTTTGATCTGATCCAGCTCTCTGAAAACTTCTGTGATCAGTGCAAGTGTTCCATCATCTACCGCATGTTTTCCATAGCCAAGATAGCGGACAGCTTCTTTCATCCGCACATCCATACTGGTTACCTCAGAATCTCAGACAGATTTGTCATGATTGCTGCTGCCACTTCCGGCTTATTCATAGAGTAAATATGGATGTGGTTAATCCCATTGGCGATCAGATCGATGATCTGGTCTGTCGCATAGGCGATCCCTGCCTGCTTCATCGCCTCCGGCTTGTCTCCGAACCGGTCGAGGATCGCATGAAAACGCTGTGGAAGAATGGTTCCTGACAATTTGCAGATCCTTGCCATCTGCTTTCCGTTTGTGACTGGCATGATTCCCGGAAGTACCGGAACGGTGATCCCTTTCTCCCGGATCCGGTAGAGGAAGTTATAAAGGATCGCGTTGTCAAAAAACATCTGCGTTGTAAGGAAGTCAACTCCACAGTCTACTTTCTGTTTGAGGTAAGCAATGTCATCCTCCTTATGTGCATTCTCCACATGTCCTTCCGGATAACATGCCGCTCCGATACAGAAATCTCCCTGCCGTCTGATCTCCTGGATCAGTTCATATGCATAGTGATACTGATCTTCATCCGGGAACGGCTGTCCCTCCGGGATATCTCCGCGGAGCGCGAGGATATTTTCAATCCCTTCCGCTTTCAGTCTGTCTACAACCGCCAGCACTTCTGCCTTTGTAGACGAAGCACAGGTCAGGTGTGCCAGACTGGTCACTCCCATCTTCTTTTGGATATCGGACGCGATCTGAACGGTATTCTTGCTCGTTCCTCCCCCTGCACCGTAAGTGACGCTGATAAAGGCGGGCGCAAGCTTTGCCATCTGCTCTGTCGCATGTAAAACTGCCTCGATCCCTGCATCTGTCTTTGGCGGAAACACCTCAAATGAAATATGTATCTTGCCTTCCTGTAATTTATCTATGATCTTCATCTTCTCGTATTCTCCTTCGCTGCAATATTCTTCTGCCAGTTGGGATGCTATGCCCCATATATCTGGAAAAAACGTGTCGGGAAACTGAAAAGATCAGCTCCCGGCACGCTGTCAGAATCCTCTGTTTCTTTTAGAGCAGTTCCTCATATAACTGCTCATACTGCTTCGCGGAATTGTCCCACGAAAAATCCTGCTGCATCGCATGTTCCACGATCTTGTTCCAGTCACGCTTCCGGTCGTAATAAATATGCTCTGCATAGCGGATGATATCCATCATCTCGTGTGCATTATAGTTTGCAAAGCTGAATCCGGTTCCGGTCTTGTCGAACTCATTGTACGGAACAACAGTATCTTTCAGTCCTCCGGTCTCACGTACGATCGGAAGGGTTCCATAACGCAGGCTCATCAGCTGGCTCAATCCACATGGTTCAAACAGAGACGGCATTAAGAACGCATCGCAGGAAGCGTAAATCTTATGGGACAGCGCCTCTGAGTAATAAATATTGGCAGAAACTTTTCCCTGATACTTCCATGCAAAATGGCGGAACATATTTTCATACCGCTCTTCCCCGGTTCCAAGTACGACAAGCTGGATGTTCTCCTGACACAGTTCATCCATCATATAAGCGATCAGATCCAGTCCCTTCTGATCCGTAAGTCTTGATACGATTCCGATCATCATCGTCTTGGCATTCTTCTCCAGACCAAGCTCTTCCTGAAGCGCAAGTTTATTTTTCACTTTCTCTTTGCGGAAATTTTTGAGTGAAAAGTTATTTGTGATCAGCGCGTCCGTCTCCGGATCATAGACCTCATAGTCGATCCCGTTTACGATCCCCCGCAGGCAGTTTGCCCGCGCGCGCATAAGACCATCCAGGTTCTCCCCGTAAAACGGCATCTTGATCTCCTCCGCATAAGAATTGCTCACAGTTGTGATGCGGTCTGCATAGACGATCCCGCCCTTCAGATAATTTGCATCTTTATATGCCTCGAGTTTGTCCGGAACAAAATAGTAATCCGGAAGTCCCGTGATATCACGCACTGTCTTCGTGTCCCATGTTCCCTGGAACTTCAGGTTATGTATCGTCATGATCGTCTTAATATTCCGGTAGTATTCATTGGAATACCGGAAATTGTCAAGATAGATCGGGATCAGTCCGGTCTGCCAGTCATGGCAGTGGATGATATCCGGCCGGAAATCGATCACCGGAAGAGTGCTTAAAACTGCCTTGGAGAAAAAGGCAAATTTCTCGATATCTTCGTAGATATTTCCGTAAGGTGCAAATCCGTTAAAATAAAACTCATTGTCAATAAAATAGAATGTTACGCCGTCATGCACATACTCCAGCACGCCGACATACTGTGTCCTCCAGTTCAGATCCATATAAAAATGAGTCCGGTACTCTAATTTTTCTTTCCATTCTTCCTTCATACACATATATTTCGGCAGCATGACCCTGACATCATACTTTTCTTTGTCAAAGTATTTCGGCAGCGAACCTACAACATCTGCAAGCCCCCCGGTCTTGATAAACGGCACACACTCTGACGCTGCGAACAAAATCCTTTTCATATGATTCCCTCCAAACTTTTTACTTTCTGTTATTATAACGTATTTTCAGAAAAATGAAAAGACATAAGATGGAACTGAGTCCTTTTTATCCGAGCAGTTGTCTGTGCCGCCCCTTTAAGCGGATCGTGTCTGCAAGAAGCGCGATAAATTCGGAGTTAGTCGGTTTTCCCTTGCCGCTGCTCACTGTATAGCCGAACATCTCATCGATCGTCTCCATCTTTCCCCGCGTCCATGCCACCTCGATCGCATGGCGGATCGCGCGTTCCACCCGGCTGGATGTCGTCTGGTTTTTCTTTGCGACCGTCGGATATAAAATCTTCGTGATCGCATTTAGCACATCCATATCTTCCACCGCCATCATGATCGCATCCCGCAGATAATGATACCCTTTGATATGCGCCGGGATTCCGATCTCATGGATCATACCGGTCACTTCCTCCTCCAGATCATATTCCGGCAGATCTGCTCCGAAAGCGTCCATCCCCTGTTCCTGGGATGCCGGCCGGCAGACTCTTCTGACATGTTTGATCTTGTCTAACAACATCCGGTTGTTAAACGGCTTCATGATATAGTAATTCGCTCCTTTTTCAAAGGCATCTTCTGTCATACGTTCCTGTCCGACAGCTGTCACGACGATAAAACTCGGATGCTTTTTGATCCTTCTGTCCGCATTGACCTGCTCCATCACGCTCAGTCCGTCCATCTTCGGCATGATCAGATCCAAAAGTACCACATCCGGCTGTTTCTGTTCTATGATTTTACACATTTCTTCTCCATTGTTCGCCTTCCCGACCAGTGTAAGTTCACTGTCTCTATCGATCAGCTCTCCAAGAAGATCCAACATTCTCTCATTATCGTCAGCAATAGCTACATTCAGTTTTCCCATGGCTACATCCTCCTTCAATTTCTGCCTTCATTCCACAGCATTTATTATAGGCTTGCCGCGTGTGGCGAATCAAGAAAAAGGGTTCCTCTTTATTCGACAGTTCTGTCAGGATTCTACATGTTCCAACATATTTTCGATAAAAATCCCGTAGCCTTTTTTCGCATCCTGCACAAACACATGCGTCACAGCGCCGATGATCTTGTCGTTCTGGATGATCGGGCTCCCGCTCATCCCCTGGATGATCCCTCCGGTCTTTTCAAGCAGATCCGGATCGGTCACTTCCAGAACGATCCCTTTATTGACCTCCCGCTCAGAAAGGTCGACCCGTAGAATATTCACATCGTATTCTCCCACCGTTCCATCCACACAGCACCGGATTTTTGCAGGACCTCTTACAATCTCGCTTTTTCCTGCCGCTTTCAGCGGTTTCTGATCGGCAAACAGCTCGTCGATCCGCTCCACTGTTCCGAAAATCCCCGCCTCTGTATTTTCCGTAATCTCCCCAAGAATGTTATAACGGTTGTAGACGATCACACCTTCCATGCCCCCAGGTGTTCCATCTTCCCCTTTCTGGATGGAGCTGATACTGGTCTCATAGAGACTTCCTTTTGCAATCTCCAGCAGTTCGTTTGTATCTACATCGTGGATTCCATGCCCAAGTGCGCCAAACTGGCTGTTTCCATTCAGAAATGTCACGGTCCCAAGTCCCTGCGCATTGTCCCGGACCCAGATCCCGAGGTGGTATTCTTCATCTTTACTCTCGACTGCTTTTAACCGCACATCGACCGGTTCCTCCTTTCTCCTGAGATGCAGCACCACATCCTCACCCTCAAGTTTTTTTACTGCCGCGATCAGTTCTTTTTTATTCGTAATGACTTCATCATTGATCCCGGTAATGTAATCTCCCTGGCGCACAATGTGGTCTGCCGGTTCGTATTGATCGCCATCTGCCCCCTCGATCGCATCAGTGCCAAGTACCATGACGCCGTTTGTCTCCATATAGATCCCGATCGGCATTCCGCCGGGGATCAGATATTCTCCGCTGATCTCCTCCGTACTTACTTCTCTCTTCATCAAAGTCATCTGATATTTCGAAATGCAGATGCCGCCGCCTACAAGCACCGTAAACAAAAGCAGGATCACCAGACTCCTCCGATACCAGTATTTTCTCATACACCATTCCTCCCCGTCAAAAAACTGTCAGCAACTATGTTCCCCCTGCGATAAGAACCCAGAAGTTTTCTACGCAAAAAAAGACAGACACAGTCATGTCTGCCTTAGTATATGGAATCTGGCCAGATTCACTCGGTTTTTTGTTTGGAAAGTTCTGCCATTTTTTTCAGTTCAACAGCGCTCTGGCGGATCGCATCTGTCACCGCAGATCCTCCAAGCAGTCTGGAGAGTTCTGCGATCGAGGCTTCCTCTGTCAGCTCGTTGATCGCAGTCTTTGTAACGCCGTCCTGAACGGTCTTTTCAATTACATAATGGGCATCTGCCATCGCTGCAATCTGTGCAAGGTGCGTGATGCAGATCACCTGGTATTCCTTCGCCAGCATTCCCATTTTTTCCGCTACCTTTCCAGCTGTGATGCCGCTGATACCGGTATCGATCTCATCAAAGATCAGCGTGGCGATCTCCTCCCGGTAGGCAAGAACCGTCTTGATCACAAGCATGATCCTCGACAGTTCACCGCCTGATGCCACCATGCCGAGCGGACGCAGTGGTTCTCCCGGATTCATCGACACGAGAAATTCCGGTTCATCGATCCCGTCTTCCCGGCATTCCGGAAGCCTTGTAAATTTCATCTCAAACTGAACATCAAGAAAATTCAGATCCTTTAAGCCACTTCGGATCCGCTCTACAAAAACCTGTGCCTGTTTTTGTCGGATTCCGGACAATTCTTCTGCAAGAGTCTCCATCATTCTGCATGATTCTTCACAGTTTTTCTGCAGGGAAGCAATATAGTTTTCATAATCGTGAAGCTTTTCCAGCTTCTCCTCCACCTGGCGGGCATATTGTTCAATCTCTTCCACAGAATTTCCGTACTTTGATTTCAGGCGATTGATCTCGTTTAGCCGGACCTCCACCTCCTGAAATTCCTCCGGAGAAAATTCTACCGAGTCTCTCGCAGAAGAAAGCTCATGGTTGAAATCATTTAACAGATTCTCGATCTCCGACAGCTGCTCATAGAGACTCTCTGCGATCGGATCGCATCCGGATATCTCCTGAAAAATACGGACCGCGCGGCTGATACAATCCGCAGCATTTGCGCCCCCATGATCACTTGTGTAGGCGTAGGCTTCTTCCATATGCTCTGCCATCTTTCTTCCGTTTAACATCCGTCTGTACTGCTCTTCCAGAAGTTCATCTTCCCCGCTCTTTAATTCTGCTTTTGTGATCTCTTCCAGTTCGAAAGAAAGGAAATCTTCCTCCCGCCTTCTGCTGTCCTCATCTTTGATCGCAAGCGCAAGTTCTTTCTGGTTCTCCCGGTAGCTGTTCCATGCCTCCCTGACTTGCTCCTTTAAATCCCCAATCTCCTCCCTCGCAAACAGATCTAGAAATGCAAGGTGGTTTTTCCGGTGGATCAGCGTCTGATGCTCATGCTGCCCGTGGATATCGATCAGGATCGTCGCCACATCTTTTAAGATCCGCGTTGTCACAGTCTCTCCGTTGATCTTGCTGATACTTCTTCCATCCATCAGTTTCCGGCTCAAAATGATCTGTCCTTCTTCCGGGTAGATATCAAGCGCCCGAAGCTGTGCTTCCTGGGACGGATGTTCCACTGTAAATACAAGTTCCACAAGTCCGTAACTTGCCCCTTTCCGGAGCATCTCCGCAGAATATTTTCCTCCGAGTGCAAGCCCGATGGATCCTAAAATAATTGATTTTCCGGCGCCGGTCTCCCCGGTCAGAATGTTGAATCCTTTTTTAAACTCTACCTCGATCTCATCGATCAGCGCCAGATTTTTTACATGTAGATTTTGTAACATCTGTTTCTCCTGTCGTTACAATACAATTTTTCTTATTTTTTCCATCACAATTTTTGTCTCCTCCATACTGCGGATCGCACACATGATCGTGTCATCTCCCGCAATACAGCCGACAACTTCATACCACTGCATCGAATCGATCGAGGCAGCAACCGCCATTGCCATCCCGGATACAGTCTTGACTACCAGTATATTCTGTGCCATCTCCATCGAAACATACCCGTCCTTTAAGATCCGCATATATTTCTCTTTCATATCCTTCTCCGGGACCTGGAGGATCACATATTTCTGTTTTCCGTTCTCTCCTGCAACTTTTGTCAGACGCAGATCACGGATATCTCTTGACACAGTCGCCTGCGTAACCTGGAATCCGGCTTTGTTCAGCCGTTCTGCCAGTTCTTCCTGCGTTTCAATATTATACTGGTTGATTAGTTCTACAATCTTTGCATGACGACTTACTTTCATCTTTTTTAATTTCCTTTCATTTTCTTGCGCAGCGTCTCGAGAAAACTTTCTTCACTTAATTTTAACAGCTTCGCAGTCTTCTCCGACCGGCTGATCGTAATCAGATCTCCCGTATATACCGGGATCACATCCGCCCCGTCAAATGTGACGCTCGCTTCCTCGACAGTATCTCCTTTTCCTTTCCCGATCTCGATCACGATCTCATCTTCTGCGGAAAGAACGATACTGCTCGTATTTAACGCATGGGAACAGATCGGTGTGATCACAAACATCTCGGCAGTCGGCTCCACGATCGGTCCGCCTGCGGATAAATTATATGCAGTGGATCCGGTCGGTGTGGAGATGATCACCCCGTCCGCCTGATAAGAATTTAAAAGCTGCCCGTTGACATAAATATTAAAGTGGATCACACGGATGCTTCCCGCCCGCGCCACAACAATATCATTGAGTGCAATATCTTCCTTTCTTCCTTCCAGTTTGCCCTGGAGCATCATCCTGCGTTCCGGGATAAACTCTCCGCAAAACAATTTCTCCAGTCCTTCTTCGATATGCGGAAGTTCAATCTCTGTCAGATAACCGAGCGTCCCCATATTCACCCCGATCAGCGGAAGATGTCTGTCCCTGAGTTCGCGCACTGCCTGGATCAAAGTCCCGTCACCTCCCAGTGTCAGGACACAGTCCGTCTGATCCGGGATCCGGTCTGCGAGAAGATTCCCCTCTTCATCTCTCTCACATAAAATGCAGGTACGGCCGCGCTTTTCTATATAACTCTGGATCCGACCTGTCACTTCATAATTTTCATCTTTACTGTAATTCGTAATGATGTAAAACGTCTCCATAACGTACCTCTCTGCTCCTTTATTTTGCCAGCGTGGCAAATGCTGCCTCCACTACCTCATACAGCGCCTCCTCCATATCCGGAAGGCTGCTTCCGACTTCACTTTTCTTTAAATATACCAGATACTCAATATTTCCTTCTGGTCCTTTGATCGGCGAAAATTCAATTCCGCGAATCTGAAATCCGATCGATGCCGCATAGGATGTGACCATCTCGATCACCTCATGGTGGGTGCTCTTTTCACGGACAACGCCTTTCTTGCCGACCTTTTCTCTTCCCGCTTCAAACTGCGGCTTGATCAGTGCAACGATCTCTCCGTCCGGCTTTAAATAATTGCGGATCGGCTCCAGTACTTTCGTCAGTGAAATAAAGGACACATCGATTGAAGAAAAATCGATCGGTTCCCCGAGATCTTCCGGTGTCACATAGCGGATATTCGTCTTTTCCATACAGACTACCCGCTCATCCTGCCGAAGCTTCCATGCGAGCTGTCCTCTCCCTACGTCAATCGCAAATACTTTTCTTGCCCCGTTCTGAAGCATACAGTCTGTGAAGCCTCCCGTGGAAGAACCTACATCTGTGCAGACTTTTCCTTCCAGATCCACGTCAAAATTAGCGATCGCTTTCTCAAGCTTTAAACCGCCGCGGCTGACATATGGCATCGTGTGTCCTTTGATCTCGATCTGAACCTCATCCGAAAAGGTCGTTCCCGCCTTGTCTTCCCTCTGTCCTTCCACAAACACATTTCCAGACATGATGATCGCCTTTGCTTTCTCCCTTGATTCTGCAAGATTTCTCTTTACAAGTAATACATCTAAACGTTCTTTCATTGATTCTACTCCTGCTGTCCACCCTGGTATACCGACAAGATCCGCGCTGTGACCGTATCTGCATCCAGCATGACTTCTTTTCTTAATACGTCTACACTTCCATGCTCCACATACTCGTCCAGGATCCCGAACGACTCTGTCCGTACAGAAAGCCGTTCCTTTTCTATACAGGCAAGTACCTGTGCGCCATACCCTCCGGTCAGCACATTCTCTTCGATCGTCACATAGAGGGTGTGCGATGCGGAAAGTTCCTTTAGGAGTTCCTCATCGACCGGCTTAATGAAACGGCTGTTGACCAGCGTGCTGTCGATCCCGTGCGTCTTCAGAGCATCACAGACCTGCAAGGCAGTCTCCATCATATGTCCGACACTGAAGATCGCAACCCCGGATCCTTTCCTTATCACTTCGCTCTTTCCGTACTCGATCGGTGCCCGAAATGCTTCCAGACCCGTATATGCAGTTCCTCTCGGATAACGCACTGCGACCGGACCCGGATACTGAATGGCAAAACGGAGCATATCCGCAAGTTCCCATTTATTTTTCGGGGACATTACCGTCATATTCGGTATCGTGGATAAAAAGGAAAGATCGAACAGACCCTGATGCGTCTCCCCGTCACTTCCTACAAGCCCTGCCCGGTCGATGGCAAATACAACTGGAAGGTTCTGCAGACACACATCATGGATCAGCTGATCGTAGGCGCGCTGCAAAAAGGAAGAATAAATCGCGACAACCGGCTTTAGCCCTGCCGCCGCAAGCCCTGCGGCAAATGTCACCGCATGTTCCTCCGCAATTCCCACATCAAAAAATCGATCCCGGTATGTTTTGGAAAACGGCACTAAACCGGTTCCACCGGCCATCGCCGCAGTGATCGCCACAAGTTTCGGCTCCTTCTTCGCCTCCCGGTAGATTACTTTGGAAAAGACATCGGTGTAAGAGTCTTCCCCGGATGTCTCCCTTGTCTGTCCGGTCTCGATATCAAACGGGCCTGTCCCATGAAATTTAGACGGATACTTCTCTGCCGGAAGATATCCCTTCCCTTTTGTTGTAATCACATGCACAAGCACCGCATTTTCCAGCTTTTCCGCTTCCTTAAACACGCGGCACAGCGCCCGCAGATCATGACCATCTACCGGCCCGAGATAGGTGATCCCCATATCTTCAAAAAACATTCCCGGAACAAACAGCTGTTTGATCCCGCTTTTTGCCTTCCGGATATGCCCGGTCATCTTCGCCCCGACATACGGGATCTTCTCAAGCGCCGCCTCTACCCCTTTCTTTAACCCGGTATAAGCGCCGGCTGTCCGCAGACCATCAAGATATTTCGACATGCCTCCCACGTTTTCCGAGATCGACATATTATTGTCGTTGAGCACAATAATAAAATTACTTTTTAAACCTGCCGCATTGTTCAGCGCTTCATATGCCATCCCGCCGGTCAGGGAACCATCCCCGATGACAGAGATCACTTTGTGATCCTGCCCGAGGATCTCCCTCGCCTCCACATATCCAAGTCCTGCGGAGATCGACGTAGAACTGTGTCCGGTATCAAATGCATCGCAGTCGCTTTCTTTCCGCTTCGGGAATCCACTCATCCCACCGTATTTTCTGAGATCGTCAAATCCTGCTTTTCTGCCGGTAAGAAGCTTGTGCGTATATGCCTGATGTCCCACATCCCAGATAATCTTATCCTCCGGAAGATCAAAAATCAGATGCATTGCCATCGTCAGTTCAACTACTCCGAGATTCGATGCAAGATGCCCTCCGGTCACACTGATCTTCTCGATCAGGAAATCCCGGATCTCCTGCGCAAGGATCTCAAGCTCCTCCGGATCTAGTTTTTTAATATCATTTGCTTTCTGAATTTTTTCCAGTACCATAGGCACTCCCTCTATTTTTCCCGATGTATCAGTTCCTGCAGAAGCTGCTCCAGATAAGGATTTTCTCTCTGAAGCCCCTTAAGCAGAGCGATCGCCTCCTCGGAGATCTGTTCTACATCCCTTTTTGCTTTCTCTAATCCAAAGAGCGTCACATAAGTCGTCTTCTCATTTTTCTGGTCGCTGAATACCGGTTTGCCAAGTACTTCCTCCGTACTTGTGACATCCAGAATATCATCCTGGATCTGAAATGCGATCCCAATCTTCTTTGCAGCCTGCTCGATCACTCCGATCTCTTCTTCTGACGCGCCGGCAAGGATCGCGCCGATCATCATCGCGCTTTCAAGAAGCGCTCCGGTCTTCAGTTCATAGATAAAGGAAAGGATATCTGCTGTTACTTCCTTTCCATCTGCACTGACATCTGCAACCTGACCTCCGATCATCCCGTAAATTCCTGCTTTCTTTGCAAGAACCTGAAGCGCCCGCCCGATCCGGACTGCCTCCCCCGGCTCCTCAGAAAATGCAGTGCATGCAGTCTCAAACGCATAATTTAGCAGTGCATCCCCGGCAAGAATTCCCATATCCTCCCCGAACACAATATGCGTCGTCTTCCTCCCTCTCCGGTAATCATCATCATCCATCGCCGGAAGATCATCATGAACGAGTGAATAAGTATGGATCATCTCGATCGCCGCCATAAATGGCCGGACGATCTTTGAAGTACCGCCAAACATCTGAAACGTCTCCGCAAGCAACATCGGCCGGAGTCTCTTTCCTCCCGCCATCAGACTATATTCCATCGCCTCCATGATGATCTTCTGCTTTCCTTCCTGCGGGGGCAGATACTCCTTTAAGATCTGTTCGATCTCCCCGGTTTTCTTTTGTCTCTCGTCCTTAAAATTCATGACACTCTCCATTTTCTTCTAATATCTGTATCTTTTTTTCCACTGTATCGATCTTGTCATTGCATGACTTCAAAAGTTCTATTCCTCTGTGATAAAGTGAAAAAGACTGTTCCAGAGACAGTCCCGGCTCTTCCATCTGCCGCATCATCTCATCCAGCTCCTGGAACAGTTCCTCAAGCGTTTTATTCTCCCTCGCTGTACTTTCTGCCATCCTCTGCCTCCTTTTCCACTCCCGTCACCTGCGCGTGTATTGTTCCGTCTGTCACCCGGATCGAGAGTACCTCCCCGGGACAGACCTCCTTTGTCCTTCTGATATTCTTTCCATCTGCATTCTCTACGTAAGAAAATCCCTGCCCGAGTTTCCTTACGGGAGAAAGCCCGTTGAGCCGCTCTGCACAGACAGACATCGCATGCTTTGCCTCGCGCAGCTGCTCCTGCATCTTCTGCCGGAGACGTTCTTCCAGATCTGCCGCCTGCTGCCGTCTCTCATTGAGCTTGATCTGCGGATGCAGATACGAAAGCTTCTGTGCTATCAGATCTGTCTGCCTTTGCTTCTCCTCCACCGTGCGCAGGAGCATATGCCTCAGCTTTCTGTCCGCCTCTTCCATGTAAGAGCGGACCGTGCTGTACTCATAAACCGCAAGTTCTGCCGCCGCAGAAGGCGTCGGCGCACGCAGATCTGCCACATAATCGGCAATCGTCGTATCCGTCTCGTGTCCCACTGCTGAGATGACCGGTGTTTCACACGCAAAGATCGCGCGGGCGACCGTCTCCTCGTTAAATGCCCACAGATCTTCGATAGAGCCACCGCCTCTCCCTGCGATGATCACATCCACACCGAACGCATCCAGTCTTCGAATCCCTTCGGCAATGCTCTCAGCCGCTCCGCTCCCCTGCACCAGCGCCGGGCATAAGTACAGCTGTACATATGGGTTCCTTCTCGATGCAATGTGGATGATATCCCGTATCGCCGCTCCGGTCGGGGCTGTCACGATCCCGATTCTGCCGGCAAAGGCGGGAATCGGGCGCTTGTACTCCTCTGCAAACATCCCCATTTCTTCCAGTTCCTGCTTAAGCTTCTCAAACTTCTCATACAGCAGTCCGGCTCCATCTAAGATAATCTCTTTTGCGTAGAGCTGGTATCTGCCGTCACGCTCATAGACATTGACGCTTCCGAGGACAATGACCTGCTGTCCTTCTCTCATCTGGAAGGCAAGACCGCCCCGCTGTCCTGCAAACATCACGCAGGCGATCGTTCCAGTCTCATCTTTCAGCGAAAAATAAATATGTCCGGACGTATGATACTTGCAGTTTGACACTTCTCCTCTGACATAGATGCGCCCAAGCATAAAATCCTGCGTAAACATATTTTTGATATAAGAATTGACCTGCCCGACAGAATATACACTGCGCATGACACTACCTCGGATTAACGATCTTTCCGAGGACTCCGTTGATAAAGGACGGACTTTCTTCTCCTCCATATCTCTTCGCCAGTTCTACCGCCTCGTTGATCGCAACACCCTGCGGTACTTCCTCATCCCATTCGATCTCATAAACTGCAAGACGCAGGATCGTAAGATCTACCTTTCCCATTCTGGATGTCTTCCAGCCCGTTGCAGAAGTATTGATCATCTCGTCGATCGTCTCTACTTTCTCCGCGATCGCGGTATATTTTTTGCGGATATATTCCTTTTCCGTATCCTTTGCCGACTCTAATTCCTCCAGATAAAGTGCAAGCTGCTCCTCCATCTCTTCCTTCGGCTGAAACTCGATGCGGAATAATATTCTAAAAATGTGTTCTCTAAGTTCTGATCTTCCCATTGTATACCTCACTGTCTGTTTTTTCAAAGGTTATCTCTTCGATAGGCACTATTATACTACATAACATGCCATATTGCAAAATAGAATTCCAACGGATTTTGGACAGCACGCGAAAAGAGATTATGAAAAACCTTTCATAATCTCCCCTGCATCACGCTCTTCTGAAACTCTATTCTTCGCCCATGTCCACACCCGCGATCCGGATATTGACATCCGCCACGGTAAGTCCGGTCATGTTCTCCACTGCCGCTTTGACTTTCTCCTGGATCTTTGCCGATACATCCATGATACTGTATCCATATTTCAGGACAAGCGCCAGAGATACTGTCACGATCCCTTCAAGTACATCGACTTTCACGCCTCTTGACAGATTCTTCATTCCAAGTCTTGCAATCAGGTCATTGGTGATGTTGCCCGCCATCGAAGCAACGCCTTCCACCTCTGTAGCTGCAAGCGCCGCGATGATCGCAACAACTTCATCGGCGATCTGCACTTCTCCGAGATTCGGATCCTGATGTATCGTATACGTATTTCTTTCGTCTTTTACCATTTCTAAAACCTCCTGTCTGGTTCACTGTCTATGATAGTCATTATAACAAATTTCTCACTGTTTGCAAACAAAAAACTTTAAGAGCGGCCAAACTCAGACAGAACAAGGCCTTCATTTCGGTCCAGCGTCATGCGGATACTCCAGCTGTTGACAAATAACAGAAGCGGACGGTCTTTTAAGTCTTTGATCTTCTTCATGTCAGAAGTTCCGATCACCTTGTCAAGATCGATGTCTGTATTCTCGATCCAGCGGATATGCTCATACGGAAGCTGATCCATGCGGATCTCCACATTGTACTCATTTTCCAGACGGTATTTTAACACGTCAAACTGAAGTACTCCGACAACTCCGACGATGATCTCCTCCATCCCGGTATTGTACTCCTGGAAGATCTGGATCGCACCTTCCTGCGCGATCTGGTTGATCCCCTTGATAAACTGCTTCCGCTTCATCGTATCGACCTGACGCACTCTCGCGAAATGCTCCGGCGCAAATGTCGGGATTCCCTCATAACAGAATCTCTCAGATGAAGTCGTAAGCGTATCACCGATCGAGAAAATCCCCGGGTCAAACACACCGATGATATCTCCTCCGTACGCTTTCTCCACCATCTTCCTCTCGCTTGCCATCATCTGCTGCGGCTGTGACAGACGCACTTTTCTTCCGCCCTGCATATGATAAACTTCCATTCCCGCCTCAAATTCCCCGGAACAGATCCGCATAAATGCGATACGGTCACGGTGTGCCTTATTCATATTTGCCTGGATCTTAAAGACAAATGCAGAGAAATCTTTCTCCGTCATCGGATCGATCTCGCCTTTGTCTGACTTTCTTGGAAGCGGAGACGATGTCATGGAGAGGAAATGCTGCAGAAATGTCTCCACGCCAAAGTTTGTGAGCGCCGAACCGAAAAATACCGGGGAAAGTTCTCCCTTGCTTACAAGCTCCTGGTCAAACTCGGCGCTTGCGCCGTCCAGCAGTTCGATCTCCTCCTCAAGAAGTGCGAGCGCATCTTCCTCGATCAGTGTGCCCACTTCCGGATCATCCAATGCAATTTTCTTCACTTCTCCCATTCTGGTTCCTTTTTGCGTATCTGAGAACAGTTCAATCTCTCTGTGCTCTCTGTCATAGACCCCTTTAAATGCCTTTCCGGAACCGATCGGCCAGTTGACAGGACAGGTCGCGATCCCCAGTTCCTTCTCAATGTCATCCAGAAGTTCAAAAGTATCTCTCGCCTCACGGTCCATCTTGTTGATAAACGTAAAGATCGGAATATGGCGCATCACACAGACTTTAAAAAGCTTTCTCGTCTGTGCCTCCACACCCTTGGATGCGTCAATGACCATGACCGCAGAATCCGCCGCCATCAGCGTACGATAGGTGTCTTCCGAGAAATCCTGGTGTCCCGGTGTATCCAGAATATTGATACAGTAGCCGTCATAGTTAAACTGGAGCACGGAAGAAGTCACCGAGATTCCTCTCTCCTTCTCAATCTCCATCCAGTCGGACACTGCATGTTTTGCGGTCGCCTTCCCCTTGACAGATCCTGCCTGGTTGATCGCACCGCCGTATAATAAAAACTTCTCTGTCAATGTCGTCTTACCGGCATCGGGATGAGAAATGATCGCAAATGTTCTTCGTTTCTTTATTTCATTCGTAATATTTGACATAATGTTCTCCTGCTTTGCTTTTTTTCAACGTTTCTATTATAGCAACTCTTCTTTTGTTTATCAACAAAAACTATTTTTCCTCAACATCTGTCTCCGCCGCCTTCTCCTCGCTATGTATCGGAGTGATCACGATATTTTGCGGAGCGATCCCGGTCTTTCTCGTCACGATATCCTCGATCTGCGCACGGTTTGCATCGGTCAGATCTGAATTGCTTACAACGACATCTGCACTGTCCACCGTCAGGTTCACAACCGTCTCCGAAAATCCTTTTGATGCAAGAAGCGTCTCCACCGCCACTTCTTTCTCCGACAGATCGGTCAGCTGGATCATCTCGTTGACTGCCTGCTGCTTCTGCTCCTCCCCGATCTCCGCATTATCAATGATCGCCTGCAGTGTCTCCTTGTTTTTCGCGCGCACCTGCTCTCTTGAGACTTTTGCTTCCGCCACGACTTTGCTCGCCTCTCCGTTTGTAAGCACTGCCTCTCCCGGTGTCCCCTCTACCGTGTCATCCAGCGCCGCTTCCTGGTCCGTACTTTCAATGTCTCCCGCCGTCTCTGCAAGTTCCTGGTCAGAAATATCAAGCAGCTCTTTATTTGCCAGTTCTCCGCTCGTCTCTTTTCCTTCCTCTCCGCCAAACAGTTTCCCCGAATAATTCAGATAGCCTGCGACCGCGATCATAACTGCCAGTGTTGCGATGATTACCTGATTCTTCTTAAATAATTTTTTCAAAATGAACCCTCCTTCTTTGAATCACTCTGCTTCATTATTTTAATTTTATGCGTTTCAATGCCAAATAATGCCTGCACCGCCTCCGTGATCTCTTTTCGCACAACCGCATGATCTCCTCCTTCTGCACTGATCAGCACGCCTTCCACCTGCGGGCGGATCTCCTTCCGGACATATGGGGTGTGCGCCCCGTCGGAAGTATCCTGAAGAACAGTCATCTCCTGCCTTGCAGAATCACTTTTCTCCAGATCCTTTTCTACGATCTTCTCCGCCGAGGTATGAAATGTGATCATCACCTGCACATCTCCCACCCCTTCCGTCTGTGCCAGAATTTCCTCCAGTTCCCGCTCCAGTGACGCCCGGTAACCGTCTAAATCTGTATCTTCCAAACGCTCCACGCATTCCTCCTTCTCCAGACTCTCCTTTTGCTCCGGAGTCGGGATCGCGATCACAACAAGAAGGATGCCGACAAGCAGAAGGAGGAACAGCTGCTGCTTTTTTGGAAACTCTCCTGGAAACTTCCATCCCCGCCATTCCTTATTCATCGCGTTCGCCTCCTTCCATTTCTGCCCCGGCATCTTCCCTCTGGATTCTGTCAGCTGCATACAGGTCCTCCAATGCCTGTTCGCTGCCGCCACGCTCCAAAGACAGATACTCTTCCGGCTTGATCTCTCTTAAATAACTTGTCTTCTTCTCGATCCTTCTTAATTCTTCCTCATAAGCATGCTCCTCAAAGCGCTCGTGAAATGTCTGTTCCAAACCCGCAAGTTTCAGCACGGGACTGACTACGAGCAAAATCAAGATC
Organism: uncultured Faecalimonas sp.; assembly: GCA_963557735.1. Classification (GTDB taxonomy): domain Bacteria; phylum Bacillota; class Clostridia; order Lachnospirales; family Lachnospiraceae; genus Faecalimonas. The sequence goes on from CAUWEA010000026.1 coordinate 20,684, forward strand.
ATACCGGTAAAGAATTTCAAATATTTCCGGTAACCATCGCCGGGGATCAGATGGAGCGCCGCTGTCATAAACACCATATAAAATGCGATATTTCCCACCCACTGATACAATCCTTCTGCCATATGTCTCCCCCTTTTTCGCTCCATTCTTTTTCTGCTTTGCCGGACAAATACGGCTGTCACAGACATGTATTTCGGCATACCCGCAAAGAACCTCCCTAAGTTGTCGATGCGGTGACGACCGCGATCGTCAGAAGAAACAGCAGGCCGGTCGTAAAGATGATCTTCAGAAGAAGTTCATAGCCTTTGCCGATCCCCGAGACACATCCGACGATCCGCTCATCTGACACCGGCTGGATCACCGCCGCTACAAGCTTGTACAGAAAAGAGATGACCGCCACCTGGAGAAACGGCACTGCACAGATCCCAACGCAGATGACCGCTCCAGTGATCCCGATGCTGTTCTTTACAAGAACGGTCGTTCCAAGCACAACCTCTGCCATCCCTCCGATCGCATCTCCCACACCGGGGATCGCCTCGGCTGTCTTTGCCACCACACCTCTTTTTACAGAATCAATGACAGGGAGCAACATCCCCTGAATGAGATTCAGACCGATCACACATGCAAGAAGCGTCCGGATGCTCCAGCTGATCCCCGTGTGGATCAGTTCTGCCATTTTGGATAGATATTCTTCTGAGGAAAGGTGATCCAGCAATTCCAGTATCGTATAGACCTGCACAAACGGAAGAAGCACATTCAGGATCAACAGCTCAACCAGAAAAATCAAAAATAAGACAAGATTGTAGAAGGCAATCGAAGTCACACTTCCTCTTGCAACTGCCACAGCAAGAAAATAGACCGGACCAAGCACTTTCATAAATGAAGTCAGAAGTCCCAGCCGCTGCGCCGTAAAATCAGTCATAACCCGGAATCCATTCAGGCACACAGTGAACAATAACAGATACAGCAGATAAAAACTGATCTCCGCAATCTGCCGGTTTGGGAAAATACCGGAAAAATTGGCGAATACCGCAGCAGCAACTGCCAGCATCAGAATATAGACGAGACTTTTTTTACTCTGGCTAAACTCATAGAACAGCTGCTCTTTTACAAACTTTCCCACAGTCTCAAACGACAGCGGAAGTTTGCCTTCTGCCACTGCTTTTACAGTCTCTCCAAACTCCATCTTCCCCTCCGGAAATAATGTTTCAAGCGCCTCATCTACTTCTTTAAATCCCAGTTCTCCAAAAAGCGCCTGTTCTACCGCCTGCTGTATCTCATCCAACGACCGCTCCTGATCGATCTCCGACGCCCGCACATCTGCAGCTGCCAGAAAGATACAAAACAAAAGCAGAACTATCCCGAATCTTTTCATATCTCCTCCCGCATGTTTCTGCCCGCACCTCTGCTGCGGATCAATGTAAAAACGCATGGATCGTCTCCAGCAGCGCCAGCAGGATCGGCATTCCAAGTGCCAGGATCGTCAGCTTGCTGAAGATCTCGATCTGTGACGCCACCGTCTGATACCCGGCATCTCTGCAGATCCCCGCAGAGAATTCTGCCGCATAAGTGATCCCGACCATCTTTAACAGCGTACCGATATATGCACGGTCAATGGTGATCAGATCGCCGACTGCACGCAGCGTATCCAGGATGATCTCCAGTCTTCCGGCGATATGCAGAAAAATAAAAAGGCTCACTGCCACGCTCATGTAAATTCCGTATTCGGTTCTTCCATTTTTAAACTGTACTGCAAGCAGCGCTCCCGCTACCCCCGCAAGTCCAATCTGCACTGCATTCAACGGATTGCCTCCTCTCTGTGCCTCTGACAGCTGCCGGATCCTTTTTACAAAGAAAATAAACGCTCAATGGAAGTAAACAGTTCCTGGATATAGGGAAGGATCCAGAACAGCACGAGCAAAAGTCCTGCAAGGCTTGTCAGAAACGCCTGCTCTTCCCTGCCGCTGTGCTTTAACACCTGGCACAGCACCGAGACGAGGATCCCGACTGCCGCAATCTTAAAAATAAGCTGAACACTCATGTACTTCCTCCTGCTAGATCAATAAAATCGTAATAAAAATACCGCTCATCACGCCGAGGCAGCCGCACAGTTTCTGTTTTGCCGCCATTCCTTCCCGCACTTCCTGCATCTCCACCTGCAGCTGCTCCAGATAAAGATCGATCGCTCCCTCCTGGGCATGTCCGCCCAGATATCCGATACTGTTTCCAAAATCTTTTAATTCTTCCAGTTCCTCTCGGGTCAGTTTTGTCGCATGCAGTCTCTCCTCCACTGCGCAGGACCAGATTTCAGAAAAAGAACTTCCGGCGCGCCCCAGCAGCTGTTCTGACACCTGCGCCAGAAACAGACCATACGGCGCCTTCACTTTTCCGGAAATATGAAAAAAGGCTTCCCCAAGCGGCGTATGGGTATAAGTAATCTCCTCTCTTAACAGCAGCAGGATCCTGCGCAGCCACTTCAGATCATTTAGATGGCGCTTTAAATCTGCCGCCGCCAGATATCCGATCCCACTCGTCCCAAGAAGGATTAAGATCACTCCAATTCCTTTCACACGCACGCTCCTTTCTCATACTGCTCCCGGTAAAGCAAGGTTCCTCTCTTATCATAAATTCCTTCTATCTCCCCGATATGGGTGCCATTTTTCAATACGACATACCGCTCAAACTGCTTCCGCTGGACCAGCTGCTGCAGCACCGGTTTTTTCTGTATCTCTGCCATCGAGGCCCCATGTACTGTCGCCAGCATACAGCATCCACAGTGCATCGCATATTCGATCGCGTGGATGTCCTCCGGCGCCCCGATCTCATCGACCGCAAGAATCTTCGGCGCCATTGACCGGATCAGCATGAGCATCCCCTCTGACTTCGGACAGCCATCCAAAATATCGGTACGGATCCCAAGTGTATTCTGTGCGATGCCAAGATAGCATGCCCCCAGTTCCGAACGTTCGTCCACCACGCCGACACTCGCCCCTCTGATCCACCGGTTTCCATCGGAAATCTGCCGGATCAGATCTCTGAGAAGTGTCGTCTTCCCACAACCCGGAGGCGAGATGATCAGCGTATGGTACAGCTGTCTGTCATATGTAAGATAAGGCAGCACCTTGTCCGCACAGTTTCGGATCTCATGCGCCACCCGGATATTGACGGACGAAATATACTGAATATTTTTGATCTTCCCCTGCTCCATCACAACCTTGCCTGCCATTCCCACCCGGTGTCCCCCTTCCACTGTCAGAAATCCCTGCCGCAGTTCCTCCTCAAATGCATAGAGTGAATAGCTGCTGATATAATCTACTGTCTCCCGGATCTCCGCCTTTGTGACAAGATGCGGTCTCCCATTCTTCGGTAAGATCTGCTCCTCTCCACGAATATATACGATCAGCGGACTTCCCGCCCGCAGACGGATCTCCTGGAGTCCATTGATATCGATCTCTGCCTCGGCAATCACCTGCCGGATCTCTTTTGCCAGGATCTGCATCACCTGCCTGTTTTTCTCGATTGTTCTGTTCATCTTTGTCCACCTCTTAAAACAATATATGAAGGACTTCTCAATTTAGAACTAAATATTTTACCCACCCCCTGACAAAGAGCCTAAATTTTTACACCCCGTCAAAACACTGCAAAGCATCTGCGGAATATCTCCATGCCAGGGATCTTCCATGTACGCAAAAAAAGCTCCGCACAGAAATCTTCTGTGGAAGCTTTTTATCCGATAGGGAATATAAGGAAGGAGAACCCTGCCAGCCTGCCCCAGGCACGCTGCGCTTTCGGATCCTCCTTCTCTCTTCTATTTTATTCTGCTACATCTTTGATGGAGAAGCTCATTCTTCCCATCTTATCTTTTCCTAAGCAGACTACTTTGACTTTATCGCCAAGTGTCAGCACATCTTCTACGTTTTTGATGCGCTCTTTGGAAATCTTGGAAATGTGTACCATTCCTTCTTTTCCCGGAGCAAATTCAACAAATGCCCCAAATTCTTTGATGCTTACAACTTTTCCTTCCAGCACTTGTCCGGCTTCAAAGTCTGTGACAATGATCGAGATCATCTTCATTGCCTCTTCCATTGCCTCGGCATCCACGCCGCATACAGACACTGCGCCGTCATCTGTGATATCGATCTTTACGCCAGTCTGTTCGATGATCGCATTGATCGTCTTTCCGCGCTGTCCGACAACATCACCGATCTTTGCAGGGTCGATCTGCATCTGGCGGATCTTCGGAGCGTACGGTCCAACAGATTCACGCGGCTCTGCGATCGCCTTGCTCATCACTTCGTCTAAAATGTACGTTCTTGCCTTCTTCGTACATGCGATCGCCTCCTCGATGATCGGTCTTGTCAGTCCGTGGATCTTGATATCCATCTGGATCGCAGTGATACCTTTGTGTGTTCCGGCAACCTTAAAGTCCATGTCTCCAAAGAAGTCTTCCAGACCCTGGATGTCTGTCAGAACGATGTAGTCATCATCTGTCTCCCCGGTTACAAGACCTGCGGAAATACCTGCTACCGCTGATTTGATCGGAACACCTGCAGCCATCAGTGACATGCTGGATGCACATACGCTTGCCTGGGAGGTAGAACCATTTGATTCAAATGTCTCTGATACCGTACGGATCGCATATGGGAACTCTGCCTCGCTTGGAAGTACCGGCACGAGCGCTCTCTCTGCAAGTGCACCATGCCCGATCTCACGGCGTCCCGGTCCTCTTGACGGCTTTGTCTCTCCGACAGAGTATGACGGGAAGTTATAGTGGTGCATGTATCTCTTGGAAGTCTCCGCCTCGTCAAGCCCGTCGATCCTCTGAGCCTCAGAAAGCGGCGCAAGTGTTGTGATCGTACAGATCTGCGTCTGTCCTCTTGTGAACATTGCAGAACCATGTACTCTCGGGATCAGATCTGTCTCTGCTGCAAGCGGTCTGATCTGGTCGATCGCTCTTCCGTCCGGACGCTTATGATCTTTTAAGATCATCTTACGGACCGTCTTCTTCTGGTACTGGTATAATGCTTCCCCTAACAGTTCCAGCCATTCTTCGTTCTCTGCAAATGCTTCTTCTAATTTCTCGCGGATCACGCGGATATTTTCTTCTCTGACTTGTTTTTCGTCTGTAAACACCGCTTCTTCCATCTCTTCCGGTGTCACGATCTCTTTGATCGCTTCAAACAATTCTTCCGGCACTGCACAGCTTGTATAAGTATGCTTTTCTTTTCCGCACTCTGCAACGATCGTGTCAATGAATTTGATCACTTCCTGGTTCACTTCATGCGCTGCGAAGATTGCCTCGATCATCTTCGCCTCCGGCACTTCATTTGCACCGGCCTCGATCATGATCACTTTATCCCTTGTAGATGCCACTGTAAGCTGCAGATCCGAAACTGCTCTCTGTGCTGCGTTCGGATTGAATACAAACTCACCGTCGATCAGTCCCACCTGTGTTGTGGATGTCGGTCCGTCAAACGGAATATCCGAGATCGCTGTTGCGATCGCAGAACCTAACATTGCGGTCAGCTCCGGGCTGCAGTCCGGGTCAACGGACAGTACAAGGTTATTTAATGTTACATCATTTCTGTAATCCTTTGGGAACAGAGGTCTCATCGGTCTGTCGATCACACGGGATGTCAGGATCGCATTTTCAGATGCCTTTCCTTCTCTCTTATTGAATCCTCCCGGGATCTTTCCTACCGCATATAACTTCTCTTCATATTCTACAGAAAGCGGGAAGAAATCAATCCCTTCTCTCGGTTTCTCAGATGCGGTCGCTGTCGATAATACGACTGTCTCACCATAGTGCATCAAAGCTGCTCCATTTGCCTGCGCTGCCACTCTGCCTACATCGACGCGCAGAGTTCTTCCGGCTAATTCCATTTCAAATTTCTTAAACATACTGCTCTCCTTTTCTCTGCCGGCAGTCTGTACCGAAACTACTGAAAAAGACACTTCCTTTCTGTGGGCAGTCAGACTTTCTGATGCTCCTCTTTTGAAATGTGCTCTAAATATCCTTTTCAGTGGTCTCGGCTCATACGTTCCTGCCGTCTTTTCTATAAAATATCCCGCCAGACATCTCCGGTCCGGCAATTTTAACTGAAAACAAGGGATGGCACGAATAACCATCCCCTGCTGAAATCACTTTGATTATTTTCTAAGTCCTAAACGTTCAATTAAAGAACGGTATCTTTCAATATCAGTTTTCTTTAAGTAAGCAAGTAATCCTCTTCTCTGACCTACCATTTTAAGAAGACCTCTTCTTGAATGATGATCCTTTGGATTTGCTTTAAAGTGATCTGTTAATTCATTGATTCTTGCTGTTAAGATTGCGATCTGAACTTCCGGTGAACCTGTATCTCCTTCTGTTCTTCCATATTCTGCAATAATAGCCTGTTTCTTTTCTTTTGCGATCATGTGATGATCCTCCTTATTCTTTCTTAATTTAATTTCAGCGCCGGATATTAAGTAACGGTCGGAGTCTTCCGGTTACCGGATATCGGCTCGTAAATCCTTGATTAGATTAGCATAATTACCTTTGTTTTTCAAGATTTATTTTTAATTTTCTTTTCTTTTATCTCTTTTCGTCACTATGCACAATCACACTTTTGCCAGTGGATCTTATCTGTTCCTGATCGTGGCGATATCGGCCTCCATCTGGCTTTTCAGTTCTTCCACCGATGCAAACCTGCGCTCCGGCCTTACGAAGGAAAGTAGTTCTACTTTGATCTCCTCCCCGTATGTCTCCCCGTCAAAGGAAAACACATGGACTTCGAGGATCAGTTTTCCGTCTGCATCTACCGTCGGCTTGTTGCCAAGATTTCCGATCCCACTGTACCAGTCCTCTCCGATGCGCACACGGCACGCATAAACACCATTTGGCGGCGCCAGCTTCCCCGGTTCTGGTGTGATATTCATCGTCGGGATCCCAAGTTTTCTCCCAAGCTTTCTCCCATGTTCCACAACGCCGCTGATCGCATATGCGTACCCAAGCAGACACTCTGCTGTCTCCATACGGCCTGCGCGCACTTCTTCTTTGATATAGGTACTGCTGATCTCCCTGCCCTGATACAGTTCTTTTTCCACCACTTCCAGCTCATAGCCATAGAGATCCGCATATTGCCTCAGCATATGGATATCTCCGCGCTTCTCATGTCCGAAGTGAAAGTCTGTTCCGACTGCAATATATGCCGCATGCAGTTTTTTTACAAGCACCTCTTTGATAAACGTCTCTGCCTCCATACTGGAGATTTCCTCGGTGAACGGACAATCGATCAGGTAATCTGTCTGCCCTTCCAGATGCTCATACCGTTCTCTTCCGGTCATCAGACTCTTCTTTTCTCTTCCCAGGCGCTCGTAAAGCGGCGTCATATCAAATGCAAATACGACGCTTGCCACCGCCTCCGATGCATGTGCTTTCACCCGGTCGACCAGCTTTTGATGCCCTCTGTGCAGACCATCAAATTTCCCCAGCGTCACCGCAGCCTGTTTCTGCTCCTGATAGCATTCTAGTTTTCTTATATACTGCATGTTATTCCCTCTTTATCTCTATCCGTATTCCCCACGCTCTACTTTTCGTAAAACATCTTCTCCAGACGGAACATCTTCTGCTCCTGCCGGTAATTGTAGATTCCGATAAATGTTCCATGTGCATCGTACACCCGCACACGTTCCCCCGGTTGATACGGTTCCTTTTTCTTTACAAAAGAGAGTGCAAAGGGATTGCCATTATACAGATAAGTGCTTCCCGCTTCCTTTACCTCTACGCTCCTGCAGTCCGAAAACATCGCATCGATCGGAATGATCGCTTCCTCCAACGTTCCCTCCTGCTTTTTCTTTGCAATCTCTTCCAAAGTCAGACTGTCCTCCAGAGCAAAGCGGCTCACCTTTGTCCGGAGCAGTGATTCCATACATGCCCCACATCCAAGTTTTTCTCCGATATCGTGACACAAAGTCCGGATTTAAGTCCCTTTTGAGCAGGA
>CAUWEA010000027.1:0-28254 GCA_963557735.1 uncultured Faecalimonas sp.
CTGCAAGTGTACCTGGAAGGCTTCCGGCAAGTACAAGGATATCTTCCCTCTGCAGTCGGTCCATTTTCTCAAACAGTGCCTTTAGCGCTTGCTCCTGGATTGCTGGTCCCCGACCATTGATCTCACTCTCCACATCAGAATGAATCTTTACATTGATTCTCGTCATTCCTTCTTCCAACCGGATAAATTCTGTCATACATCCAGATTTATTCAGCCTTTTTTCCAGTTCCTCCTCGGTAAATCCTGCCACAAATCCCAGTGTTCTGCTGTTCACTCCGAGATTTGCCAGCACAACTGACACATTGATTCCCTTTCCTCCGGGATAGACTGCCTCAGAAGTCGTCCGGCTGATTTCTCCCAACCTCAGATTTTCTGTCTGGATCACATAATCTAACGAAGGATTAAAAGTTACTGTATAGATCATCGCAGCCACCTCCACTTTGTTTTTACTGCTTTTATATTACAATCATTTTCCGTGAAACTCAATGAAAAAAGTGCTTAAAATATTTTCCGTGGCTTTTTCTCTCTACTTGTATTTTCTTTTGGAATCATTTTCCCGTAAATGTCAAAAAAGATTGTCTCTATCCAAAATAAATAGTATAATAGGCACATAATAAACTGACGATTCATATCACACGATAAAGGAGGAACTCTCATGTCCAAAAAATCAAAAGCGGCAAATGAAGCCGATAAAATACACGAAGTAAAACAGAGTGAAACGCAGGAACCTGCTGTCTCCAGCGCGCTCTTTTCCGGGACAGACTTTGACATCTGCGAACCGGTTCCCGCTGCCAGCGTGAAGGAGGCCGATATCCTTCCGTTTACCGACACCGCTTCCGGAGCAGATTCTAACAACGCTTCTGATACGAAACCAGAAGCTCCATCTGTCACAGATGACCGTACTGCAGCAGCTTTCTCTGCCGAGAGTGCATCTGCGCTTTCATCCGGTACCGAAAGCACCAAAAAGGCAGACCGTTTCCATGAAGCGCAGCCGAAAGAGGGGGCCGAGCCATCCAGACGTTCCCTTTTTTCCAGAACTGCCAAAAAAGCTTCCCCTACGATTGAAGAACAGATTCTTGCACGTATCAGCGACGCGGATCTGATGCGTTACCTTGAAATGGAACATGAAAAGCTGCATCTGATCCAGACACGAAAGGAAACCCGCGAGAAACGACTGTTCACTCTTTTTCAGCTGCTTCTTTCTCTTGCAGCAGTTGTCACGGTTGTCTTTCTGTTGAGAGATAATCCGACAGTCCTTGTCAATATTCTGTATATTACCGGGATCATTGTCGTCCTCTGGCTGGTCAAGAATCCACTTGAAAAAGACCGGAAGAAAAAAGACTGACAGAAATCTTCCCACACCTGAACAAAAGGAACGGATCTGTTGCTTTCTTTGCAGTTCCGTTCCTTTTTCCCCAATAAAAACCTAGTCTTCTCAAAATCATTCTTTCATTTCCAGAAGCTGTAAAATTTGTATCTTACAGCTTCTCTTCCAAAAACTTTCGGATCTCTTCCGCTGCCTTAACTTCATCTTCTCCCTGCACCGTAACATAGAGTCTTTCTCCCTTGCGTGCGATCAGGCTGATAATCCCAAGCAGACTCTTTCCGCTCACGGTCCGCACTTCCTTCTTCTCAACCGTGATCTCTGAATGAAATTCCTCGGTCATATCTACAAATGCTACTGCCTCTTTCATATGAAGCCCTTCTTCTTTTTGGATCACATATTCCAGTTTCTGCATCCGCTTCCACAACCTCCTCTCTTTTTTCAATTTTATGTGGTAATTATATAAAAATACTGTTCTAAAATCAATATCTTTCATGTGTTTTTGCCAACTTTATTCCTATTGTTTAGAGTCAAACAGCGGTGTGGACAAATATCGCTCTCCCGTATCCGGAAGCAGCGCTACAATCGTTTTCCCCTTGTATGCCTCCTCTTTTGCAAGGCAGATCGCAGCATGAAGTGCCGCCCCGGAAGAGATTCCAACAAGAAGCCCTTCTTCTTTTGCCAGAAGTTTTGCTGCCTGATACGCCTCTTCATTTTCCACAGGCAGAATCTTATCGTAAATGTCTGTATCCAGAATTTCAGGTACAAATCCTGCCCCGATCCCTTGAATGCCATGCGTCCCCGCTTGTTTGCCGGAGAGTACCGCCGATGTAGCCGGCTCCACAGCAACGACCTCGATCTCTGCCTTTTTTTCTTTTAAATATCTGGCCGTCCCGGTGATTGTTCCTCCGGTTCCCACTCCCGCTACAAATACATCTACATTTCCTTCTGTGTCTTCCCAGATTTCCGGTCCCGTCGTGCGGTAATGCGCATCTGGATTCGCCGGATTGACAAATTGTCCCGGCACAACCGCTCCTTCTATCTTCTGTTTCAGTTCGGCAGCTTTCTCAATCGCCCCCTTCATCCCTTTTTTCCCTTCTGTCAGCACGATTTCTGCACCATACCCCTGGAGAAGTTTTCTGCGCTCAATGCTCATCGTCTCCGGCATGGTAAAAATGGTGCGGTATCCTCTTGCAGCAGCGATCGATGCAAGACCGATCCCCGTATTTCCGCTCGTCGGTTCAATGATGACCGAACCTTTCTTTAAGAGTCCGCTCTCTTCTGCATCCTCGATCATCGCAAGTGCCGCCCGGTCTTTCACACTCCCTGCCGGATTAAAATATTCCAGCTTGACAAGAATCTTTGCCTGAAGCCCCTGACTTTTTGCAAGTTTTTTTGTCTCCAGTAATGGCGTATTTCCAATCAGTTCTGTAATCGTTTCATAAATTTTCATATGCTCCGTCCTTTCTTTCCAGATTTCCTGAAATATCCTTTCTATATTCCATAAGTTAGTTTTAACTTACTTTTGTTCTATTGTACCATGAAACTTTATTCCTGGGAACTCCCTCTTTGCTCCCTCTCCTCCACATTTATATATTTTGCTATTTTTCCAGCAGATTTTTATTTATTTTTTATATATTTTGTTGACATTCAGCCGGCAGTATGCTATCCTCAAGAGGTGTTCAGCATGCCTGGACAACACATTTATTTTTATGGAGGTAACATCATGAACAAAGGTACTGTAAAATGGTTTAGCAACCAAAAAGGGTATGGATTCATCTCTGATGAAGCTGGAAACGATGTATTTGTACATTACTCTGGTCTGAACATGGAAGGATTCAAGACTCTTGAAGAAGGTCAGGCAGTCGAATTTGAAGTGACAGAAGGCGCTAAAGGACCTCAGGCAATCAATGTCGTAAAACTTTAATCAGAATCTTTACTGTGCCTTTTATTTATATATATTCATTTTGATATTTCATAATTAAAAAGCAGTACTTGTATTACGTGATTAAAACAGAGCTGATGGCAGATCAGAAATTTTCCTCTGCCACCAGCTCTTTTCTTTTAACTCTTTGTCAGGAATTGCTGTAAAATATTTTAGCTCTTTGTCAAAAGTTTGAGGAACACATTTTACATCAGCTTCTTCAACAGCCGTAAATGGCCTTTGTACGGCGGATATCTGACCGGAAGATCCAACCACAAAGCCTTTTTCAAAATACTCTTTCTGTGCGTAAACGTATCAAATCCTGCTTTTCCGTGATAAGATCCCATTCCGCTCTCTCCCACCCCGCCAAACGGCATATGGGATGTAGCCAGATGAACAACCGTGTCATTGATGCATCCCCCGCCATACGAAATCTGTCCAAGCACTTTCCGCTCCGTCTTCCGGCTTCTTGTGAACAGATACAACGCCAGTGGTTTCGGACGTCGGTTGATCTGTGCGATCGCCTCGTCCAGATCTTCATACACAAGCACCGGAAGGATCGGACCGAAAATCTCTTCCTGCATTACCGGACTTTCCCACGATACCCGCGTCAGAATCGTAGGAGCAATCTTCCCGGTCTTCTTTGACCACTCCCCGCCGGTCATCGTATACCGCTGGTCAATATATCCGCACAAGCGTTCAAAATGCTTCTCATTGATGATCTTCGGGTATTCTTTATTGCTGCACGGATGCGCTCCATACAGCTTTTCCGTCATCCGCTTCATATAAAAAAGCAGTTTCTTTCTTACGCTCTTATGCACAAGCACATAATCAGGCGCCACACACGTCTGCCCTGCATTTAGAAATTTCCCCCACACAATTCTTTTTGCAGCCAGTTTCAGATTAGCGGTTTCATCTACAATACAAGGACTCTTTCCGCCAAGTTCCAGGCTGATCGGGGTCAGATGTTCTGCTGCCCTCTTCATCACATATTTTCCTACTTCTACACTTCCCGTAAAAAAGATATAGTCAAACTTCTCACTCAGCAAACTCTCATTCTCCGCCCTGCCGCCTTCTACACAGCAGACATACCCCGGTGCAAACAATTCTTCTGTCATCTCGCGGATCAGCTTTGAGACATGCAGGGAGTAGGCGGATGGCTTTAACACAGCACAGTTTCCCGCTCCGATTGCAGCCACAAGCGGTGCGACCGTCAGCTGAAACGGATAATTCCACGGAGACATGACCAGCACTACTCCGTACGGTTCCGCATAGATGCGTGACCTTGACGGAAATTGTGTGACCGGTGTCGGGACTTTCTGCACCGAAGCCCATTCCTTCAAATGTCTGACTGCATACCGGATCTCCTCTTTCACAATCCCTATTTCTGTGGCATAAGCCTCAAAAGGAGCCTTATTCAGATCCTCCCACAATGCCTTCTCAATCTCTGTCTCATGCTCCTCGATCCACTGATACAGCTTTCTCAGCTGAACCAGACGAAATGAAACATCCTTTGTCACCTGTGTCTGAAAATATTCTCTCTGTCCTTTTAATATCTTCTGATAGTCTGTCATATCTTCTGCCTTTCTGTATGGATCACTCATACTTTGCAAAGCGCCTCCCACGCCTCTGCCTGCAACACTTCTTTTTCGCTATCATTATAAGAAAAATGTGCCGCTTTTACAATACCATCCGGCCTGGGATCTCCCATTGTGTTTTCTTTTCGTTCCCCGCCGCCTTCTTCCAGCCCGATCAGCTCTTCCAGCCTCGCTTTCGGCGCAAAATAAGTAAAAAATACGCTCTTGTTCCATGTTTTCTTTTCAACTTGTTCCATCATACAAATCTCCCTTTTCTCTTTTTTTACATTTTCTTTTGTTCTACTGTTTGGAATAACGGCGGGAAAGATCATCCAGCCGGGAAAACAAGAATGTTTTCGTGATTCATCTTCTCTTTTGAAATTCTTCTTGAAATGGTAAGCGGCGAAAAACCGCTTACCGATATTTCTTATCATAGCACACTTCCCCCAAAAGGGAAAGTCCCTATTTTCTAATCTTTTTCTTAATCTTTTACAGATCGAACAGCGACAGCTGGTTCGTCTCCGGCAGATCCCCGAACATCCCCAGATCTGCCATAAAGTCAATGACCGTCTTGCTGACCTTCGTCCGCTGTCTGAAATCATCTCTGGAGAGGTATGGCCCGTCTTCCGCCGCCATCTCCACTGCTTCTGCCGCCTTATCACCCATTCCTTCGATGCTGGAGAGCGGCGGCATCAGTTTGCCGTCGATGATCTGAAATTTTGTCGCCTTTGCCCGGTAAATATCAAGCGGCAGGAATTCATAACCTCTCGCATACATCTCCTGCACGATCCGCATATCTTTGAGCGTATCCTGATCCTTTTTACTCAGAGAATCCGAGCGGTTCTTATAGTCCCGGAGATAAAACTCCAGTTTTTCCTTGCCCTGACACATCAGTTCATAGGAAAATGCAGAGGCACGGATACTAAAATATGCTGCATAATATGCCAGCGGATAGTTGACTTTACAGTAGGCAATCCGGTATGCCATCATGACATACGCCGCCGCATGGGCTTTCGGGAACATATATTTGATTTTCTTACACGACCAGATATACCAGTCAGGAACCCCTGCTGCCTTCATCGCTTCTTCCCACTCCGGCTTCAGCCCTTTTCCCTTACGGACACTCTCCATGATCGTAAAGGACAACTCACTTTCCATCCCGGTATTGATCAGATATGTCATAATATCGTCACGGGTACAGATTGCCGTAGAAATCGTCGCTTTTCCTTCCTGGATCAATGTCTGTGCATTGTTTAACCACACATCGGTACCGTGGGACAGACCGGAGATACGGATCAGATCTGACAGTGTCTTCGGCTTTGTATCCACGACCATCTGAATAACGAAATCGGTCCCAAACTCCGGGATTCCAAGACATCCCACCGGACATCCGCCGATATCCGACGGCTTGATCCCGAGAGATCCCGTGTTCGCAAAGAGCTGCATGACTCCCTGATCATCCAGAGGAATCTCTGTCGCCTTAAACGGCTTTCCGGTCAGCTGCTCCACAAGCTCTTCCAGCATCTTGATCATCGTCGGATCATCGTGTCCGAGAATATCAAGCTTCAGCAAGTTGTGGTCGATCGAGTGGTAGTCAAAATGTGTCGTGATAATGTCTGTCGTCATATCGTTCGCCGGATGCTGCACCGGTGTGAAAGAATTGATATTCTCCCCGTGAGGCAGTACAATGATCCCTCCTGGATGCTGCCCGGTGCTCCGTCTGATCCCGGTACACCCTTCCACGATCCGCTCGATCTCGCACTTCCGCTTCCTGCTTCCATGCTCCTCATAATAGTTTTTCACAAATCCGAATGCCGTCTTCTCCGCCAGTGTTCCGATCGTCCCGGCGCGGTACGTCTGCCCTTCCCCGAAGATCACTTCCGTGTACTTATGCGCATTACTCTGATAATCTCCCGAAAAGTTCAGGTCGATATCCGGCTCTTTATTTCCCTTAAATCCGAGGAACGTCTCAAACGGAATATCAAATCCGTCTTTGACAAGCGGCTGTCCGCAGTTCGGGCTCACTTTAGCCGGCATATCCGCGCCGCCTCCACCGGCACATGCACGGACCTCATCCGATTCAAAATCACTGTAATGACAGTTGGTACAGTAATAATGTGGACTGAGCGGGTTTACCTCCGTAATTCCCGCCATTGTCGCCACGAAAGAAGAGCCGACAGAACCTCTGGAACCTACGAGATACCCGTCCTCATTTGATTTCCACACCAGCTTCTGCGCGATAATGTACATCACGGCAAATCCGTTGGAAATGATCGAGTTCAGTTCCCTCTCAAGACGTTCCACGACAATCTCCGGAAGTTCTTCCCCATACATACTATGCGCCTTGTCATAACAGATATTCCGCAGTGTCTGATCCGAATCTTCAATGACCGGAGGACACTTATCCGGCCGCACCGGAGAAATCCGTTCGATCGAATCCGCGATCTTATTTGTATTTGTGATGACTACTTCCTCCGCCTTCTTGGAGCCAAGGTAAGCAAATTCTTCGAGCATCTCCTCCGTTGTCCGCAGATACAGCGGCGGCTGACTGTCCGCATCGGAAAATCCCTTTCCGGTCATAATGATCCTCCGGTAAACCTCACTGTCCGGATCCATGAAATGCACATCACAGGTTGCGACAACCGGCTTTTGGAACTTCTCGCCAAGCTGTACGATCCTCCGGTTCATGTCCTTTAAATCTTCCTCGCTCTTAATGTTTCTCTGCTTCTCGCTGGCGATCATAAATGCGTTGTTTCCGATCGGCTGGATTTCCAGATAATCGTAATAATCTACAATCTTTGCGATCGTCTCCTCTGATTTTCCGTCCAGAAGCGCCCGGTATAATTCGCCCGCCTCACAGGCGCTTCCGAGGATCAACCCTTCCCGGTACTTGTTAAATTCGCTTTTCGGGATTCTCGGACGTCTCGCGAAATACTTTAAGTGCGAGAGGGAGACAAGTGTATAAAGATTCACTCTTCCCACTTCATTTTTTGCGAGGATGATCGCATGGTAGGTCGGCATTTTCTTGATCGCATCCGGGTTCATATCCCCAAATGCATTGACTTCTTTTAAAGTCGTCATCCCCCGCTCTTTTAACATTTCGATAAATTTCACAAATATTTAATGCTTTCGCCACAATGTTCAGCTTATATTTGGACAAGGTCGGAAGCAATACACGGGCAAGTCCCACGGTGTCTACCGAGGTAAATGTCCGGCTTCTTCCAAGTCTTGCACAGTTCTGCTCAATAAATCCCACATCAAATCCTGCATTGTGCGCCACAAGCGCAGATTCACCGACAAAATCAAGAAATGCCGGAAGCGCCTCCTCGATCTTTGGAGCCTCCAGTACCATGTCATCGGTGATGTGCGTGAGCTGCTGGATCTCAAATGGGATCGGGACCTCCGGATTGACAAAGGTGCTGAACCGGTCCACGATCACTCCGTCCGTAATCTTTACCGCCCCGATCTCTATGATCCGGTCTTCCGCCGCACTGAATCCGGTTGTCTCAATATCAAATACAATAAACGTGTCATCCAGTGTCTGTCCCTGCTCATTCACGGCAATCTCTGTCAGATCATCGACAAGATATGCCTCCACTCCGTAAATGATCTTAAACGGGTCATCCTTATCCAGACGTTCCACATAGTGATTGGCATCCGGGAATGCCTGCACTACGCCGTGGTCCGTGATCGCGATCGCCTGATGTCCCCAGTCATGCGCTCTCGCCACAAGCGCCTGCGCTTCAGATACCCCATCCATGTCACTCATTTTCGTGTGGCAGTGAAGCTCCACACGCTTCTCCGGACTTGTATCCTTCCGCGTCGTTGTAAAATCACTGATCTTACGAATACCCACAACCGAACCGATCGTCAGCTCTCCATCAAATTTATCGATCGTCGTCACCCCTTTGATCTTCAAAAAGGCTCCCTTTTTAATCCCTGCCAAAATCTCCGGAAGCTGTTCATTTCGCGTGAACATCTTTACCATGATCGTATCTGTGAAATCTGTGATCGCAAACATGACGATCGTCTTCTCATTTCGGATTTCTCTTGTCTCCAGCTTCAGAATCTTTCCGCGGATCGTGATCTCGCCCATCTCTCCGACCACATCGGAAAGCGGAATTGCCTCATCCTCAAAATCTCTTCCATATAGTACATCCGGATTGTCGGAACGCTTCGGCGAACGATAGAATTCCTTTTTCTGAAATTCCCGCTTTGGAAATTCCTTTTTCTTCGGTTCTGCAGACGCTTTCTCCTGCTTCGGAGCACTTCCCTGCTTCTTTGCCCCTTCTGCCTTTTCCTTCTTCTGCGCGATCTTTTCCTCATGAAGGCTTGCATTCTGCTCCAGGATTGCATCTACCTCCTGCTGGATCCGGATTTCCCCATGTTTCTTATTCTTGCTTTCTTTCGGCTCCCGGTACAGTACTTTGATCTTTGTCGGAACCTGACACCGCTCATTAAAAATCCGGTCAATTGTCCCTACGATCGCATCCTTTTTCCCTTCTGCCACAATGGAGTCTGCCATCTCAATGCAAAGAGTCTGTGTGTCTTCAAATGTACAGACCGCATTTTGAAACATATTATACTCTAGCATACTCTGCCGCTGAAGTTCATACAAAATACTGTCCCGGTACTCCCGCATCAGATTTTCCGGAGTGTAAAGTTCCGAGAGCTGATACGTCTCCACCAGTTCAATCTGAATTTGCGTATGACCAAACAGCTGCTCCCGGATCATCTCCTCCATCTTGCAGATGGACTGTTTTGCGATCAGATGCGTACTGCACATATGTACCCGTATAAAATCTCTCAGAGAAGTGGTCGTGACCTTCGTCACCTCCACTTCTCTGAAAAGGTTCTCATACTCTTTATTTACTTTCAATGTCGGAAATACATCAAAAAATAATTTTCCCATGTATCGTCTGCCATCCTTCTATTCATTCAAAAGTTCTTCTCTTAACACGGTTAAAAGCTGATCTTCTTTGACCTTTTTGATAATTTCTCCCTTTTTGATCAGAAGCCCTTCTCCGATTCCTCCGGCGATTCCGATGTCCGCCTCTTTCGCTTCCCCCGGTCCATTTACCACACAGCCCATCACAGCGACCTTGATATCAAGCGGAATATCTGCCACCATATTTTCCACCTGATTGGCCAGCCCGATCAGATCGATCTTCGTTCTTCCGCAAGTCGGGCAGGATACAACTTCAATGCCACCCTTGCGAAGTCCCAGTGTCTTTAAGATTAATTTTGCAGACTTGATCTCCTCCAGCGGATCTCCGGTCAGCGACACACGGATCGTATCCCCGATTCCCTGGTACAAAATAATCCCCAGTCCGACCGAAGACTTGATGTTGCCGGACAACACTGTGCCGGACTCTGTGATGCCCACATGCAGCGGATACGGACACTGCTTCGCGATCAGTTCATGTGCTTTGACACACATCAGGACATCTGAGGATTTAATGCTGACAACAAGATTATCATACCCCATCTCCTCGATCAGATGCACCTTATCCATTGCGCTTTCCACGATTCCCTCCGCGGTCACACCGCCATATTTCTCCAGAAGTGGTTTCTCCAGAGATCCGCTGTTGACCCCAACGCGGATCGGAATATTGCGTTCCTTCGCCTTATCGACAACCGCCTGCACCCTGCTTCTGTCACCGATATTTCCCGGATTGATCCGGATCTTATCCGCACCGTTTTCAATGGCAGCGATCGCAAGCCGGTAATCAAAATGGATATCCGCTACAAGCGGAATGTGAATCTGCTTCTTAATCTCCCGGATTGCCTCTGCCGCCTCCATCGTCGGCACTGCACAGCGGATGATCTGACATCCTGCCGCCTCCAGCGCAAGAATCTGCCGCACAGTCGCTTCCACATCTTCTGTCTTTGTATTTGTCATCGACTGGATGGCAACCGGATTGCCTCCTCCGATCTTTACCGTTCCAATCTGAATCACTTTTGTCTCTTCTCTTGTCATGGTCACTGCTCCTTTCCGTCCCATTTGAAAACCCTCTACGAAAATGCTGCATTCTCTTAGAGGGCATGTTCTTCTGCACTATTTTTTATCAAAAACCAGCTGCTCTCCATACTCCCGCTCGGTCAGTGTCAGCTGATTGTTCTGCACACTGTAATCGTATGTGGCTGTAATCTCACTCAATGCCGTTTCCAGCATATCGGCAGTATATTTCCCATCAGATTTCTCTTCTGCTTCCTGAAGAGCCTCCTCATCCGCCTTAAATGTCACCGTCTTGCTGTCCTTATCCAAAAGGTATTCCATACCGATCGTCATCTTCTCATCCTCGAAAATCTCTTCCCAGTCAACCAGAAGTGTTCCATTTCCCTTGATTGTCAGAACAAGCTGCCGTTCGGTGCTTTTCCATGTTCCTTCCAGCGGATTTCCGGTAAACATCTTAAACAAGAAAAATGCCCCGATCAAAATAATTAGTACACTCGCTATGGAAATGACAATTCTCCATGCCATACTCCTTTTCTCTTCGTTGCTCTTTGCAATAAACATACTACCCCTCCTTCCTGCAAGTCATTGAAGCATCTTACCAACCTATGTACAAACCCTACTTACTACACATATGATGGACAGATACACTTCTCGCCCTTGTTGTAAGTAAATTATAAGTTGTTTCAGAAAGAGTGTCAACGGATAATGCGAAAGCCTTTTATTTCCGCTTCATACTTCTGATCTTTTCTTTCTCTTCTTTCCCCACCCGCAGTGATTCTGTGATTTTCTGCAATGCTTTATTGTAAGTAAAATCATCCAGCTTATTGTTCCTGAGATACTGCATCATCCGTTCCGGATACTGCACATAATAAATGGACACCGCCCATGCCACTGCCATTTTCACATAGTAATCTTCCAGTGTGATCTCATCAAAATAAGCACATGCTTCTTGCAGATAGATTTCTTTCCCAAAATGATCCAGCGTCATGACCACGCCGAATCTGACTGTGTAAGCCTGATCCGACTGCATGCACTGCTTTACAAAGGTCCATATCTCTTTCTTATCGTTTTTTGCAGGTTTCAAAGTGCTGCAAAAGCTATCACAGACCGACCAGTTATCGATTTGTGGAAGAAAACGGCAAATCTGGCTGCGCCGCTCTTCCCACTCCATCTTCGCATATCCGATCACAAGTCCCCGGACCATCGTCTCCTCGAATGTCTGCTCCACTTCCGATCCCTCTTCCAGGTAAGCTCTCCAGTCTCCCTTTGCAATCTCTTTTGCAAGTTTCCTGAGATTCGGAAGTCTTACGCCGCGAATCCTCTCTGTTTTTACATTTGGGATCAGCCGGGCAGAAAACTGCTGATAGGAAGGTTCTGATAATTCCTCGATTCTTTTTCTGACTTCTTCAACCGTCATCCTCTTTTTCTCCTTCCTACGATTTTTCATTCCCTTTTTCCAGCGCTGCCAGAAATGCAAGGAACCGCTCGCCGTATTTCTCATATTTCTTTTCTCCGACACCGGTCACCTGAAGCATTTCTTCTTTTGTCTTCGGACGAAGGATACACATATGTGCCAGCGTTTTATCAGAGAATACAATATAAGGAGGAACCCGCTCTTCTTTTGCGATCGTAAGTCGCAGCTCCCGGAGCTGTGCGAACAGTGACGGATCTGCTTCGCCTGCAAATTCGGAGGACTTGCGCACCTTTTTCTCTTTCTTTTCTACCTTGCGCTCTTTTGCCGCTTTCATAAAAACTTGTTCATTTTCTTCCAAAAGCTGTCTGGATTTTTCAGCCAGATGAAGCACTGGATACTCGTCTTTTGTCAGCAGCAGATATTCGTTTAAAATCAGATGGTTCATGATCTGCCGCAGACGAAAGACCGGGATCGCTTCCATCGTTCCGTATGTTTCATTTTCATCCATGTGATATTTTAAAATCTTTGCAGACTTTCCTCCATGAACGGTTTCTATGATCACATTGATCCCATACCGCTGTCCACTTGTCCGCACACAGTTTACCATCGCCTTTGCCGGAGCAGTCACATCGATTTCCTCAAACTGGGTCAGACAGTTCGAACAGTTTCCACAGTAATTTGCCCCATATTCTCCGAAATAGCGCAGCATATACTCCCGCAGACATTCGTTGGTAAAGCAGTAATAGGTCATTTTCTGAAGCCGTTCCCGTTCACGCTCCCGGATCAGTTCTGCCGTCTCCGGATCAAACTCTCCCTGATCTCCTGCCTGCTCAATGAAAAACTGATTTGTGATCACATCCTGCCCGGAATAGAGCAACATACATTCAGACGGCATCCCGTCTCTTCCGGCTCTCCCTGCCTCCTGATAGTAGCTTTCCATGTTTTTCGGCATATTGTAATGGATCACAAAACGGACATTCGACTTATCAATTCCCATCCCAAATGCATTGGTCGCCACCATGATCTGCTTCCGGTCATAGATAAAATCTTCCTGATTCTGCTTCCGTTCCTCGTCACTAAGCCCTGCGTGATACCGTGTCACTTCCATCCCTTCTTTGATCAGCTTCCCGCAGACTTCCTCGACAACTTTTCTCGTCAGACAATAAATGATCCCACATTCTCCTTCATGCTCCCTCAGATAAGCGGTCACTGCCGCAAATTTATCTCTTGGATGCTCCACGCAGAATCTGAGATTTGCCCGGTCAAATCCGGTGGTGATCATTGCGGGATCCCGCAGGTTCAGCAGGGCAATGATATCTTCCTTCACTTCCGCTGTCGCCGTCGCTGTAAAGGCGCTCAGAACCGGGCGTGTGCCAAGATAGTTGAAAAATTCTGCAATTCTCAAATAACTCGGTCTGAAATCCTGCCCCCATTGCGATACGCAGTGTGCCTCATCCACGCTCACCATCGAAATCTCTGCCTCTCTCGCAAATCCAAGAAAACTTTCTGTCAGAAGCCGTTCCGGCGCCACATAGATGATCTTATACCGCCCTTCTTTCGCATAACGGAGTGCGGTCAGATACTGTCCCTGCGTCAGGGAACTATTCAGAAAAGCTGCGTGGACACCTGCCTGATTCAATGCGGCGACTTGATCTTTCATCAGAGAAATGAGTGGTGAAATGACTAATGTGATCCCCGGCATCAGAAGCGCCGGAATCTGATAGCAGAGTGATTTTCCTGCTCCGGTCGGCATAATTCCAAATACATCCCGGCCGTTCATCATCTGTTCGATCAGAAACTCCTGCCCCTCGCGAAAGGAATCGTATCCGAAATAGTGCTTTAAGATATGTAATGCTTCTTCTTTTTTGTACAAAATCAATTTCTCCCTTCCAGGCTCTTTACATTTTCTATCATTATGATATGATACAAGGCGGAAATAATCAATGTTTTTAAGGAGAACAATCTATGAATCCAATGCAATTATTACAGATTAGAAATCTTTGGAACGGCTTCACTTCCAGACATCCAAAGTTTCCAAAATTTATGAATGCAGTCTATCAGAATGGACTTTGCGAAGGAACCGTAATGGAAATCCAGATCCGCACACCTGATGGAAAAGAATTTGCCTCCAATCTGAAAGTGACAAAAGAAGATTTAGAACTTCTTCAGCAAATGAGGTCGATGCGTTAAACCGACCTCATTTTTCAGCTAAAATCCCATCTCTTCGTAGTCTTCTTTCGTAAACCGGTGATAGATCACATGACTTCCCTCAAATTTGACGCAATAATAATAGGCATCCGGTTTCTGATCTGCAAAATAGATCAGCACATCGAACTCACCTTCTTTAATCTTCTCAACAACGGTATGGTCAGAATACTTCTCACAGATTTCCAATAATCTTTCCAGAGTACATCCATGTACGGACACTGCTGTGATCCACTCGTTTAAAAACGGATTCTCCGGCGCCCGTTCATGTGCATAGACTGCCCCTTCCGGCGGAATACAGAGGCAGAAGCGGTCTTTTTTGTGAAACACGGCAACCTTTCCCAAATGTTCTGTATGTCCTCCGAACCATTCCAGCTCCTGCTGCAGTTCTTCTATAGAAAGTTCTTTTTCCAACAGCCGTAGCAGGGAATCTGCCGGATAATACAGACGGATCGTCTCCTTCTGATATCCAAGCTTGATCTGCTCCTCTTTGATCAGGTCGATCAGATTTTGTTCCAGTTTTTGATACGCCAGCTCCATGTTTTCTGTTCCCCTTTCTTTTCTTATCGGTATTCTTATATTCTGCATTTTCCTTATCGTCTACATTGTCCCGGAGGCGCTATTTGACTTTTCGTCCGGAAACGTACTTTTCTGTAATGTGCCGGTCATCAGACAGATAGATCATGCGCTCCAGGCGGTCACGCACGGTCAGTTCCTGCGGATGCGCAATGCTACTGTCATCTAAAATCAGCGCATCAAACTCGTATCCTTCTTCAAAACTTCCGACCTTTCCGAAAAATGCCCCGCCGCCTTTTGTTCCAAGATAGAATGCTTCCTCCACCGTCAGCGGTTTCTGTGTGTCATCCACAAGTCTCCAGCGCATTTTGGAACACTGGATCGCATCTGCCATTGCCCGGAAGATCGACGTGCTGTATCCTGCCGCCATGTCGCTTCCAAGTCCGGTCGGGATCCCCTCAGACAGAAATCTTCTCACCGGGGCAATCCCTGAGGAAAGATTCATATTGGACTGCGGACAGTGCGCCACATATACCTGATTGTTCTTCATTTTTTCAATCTCTTCCTCTTCCATCCAGATGCAGTGTGCCATAATGGTCGGGCAGTCCCCTCCAAAAAGTCCGAACTGTTCATATGCCTCGCTGTAATTTGACACATTCGGGCAGAGTTCTTTCACCCATGCGATCTCACCCGGATTTTCAGATAAGTGGGACTGTACCGGAAGCTTTTTCTCTTTTTGCAGTTCTGCCAGCCCCCGCATCAGCTCATCGGTACAGGAAGGGATAAACCGTGGTGTCAGGATCGGTCTGACATGTTGAAA
The DNA here is from genome assembly GCA_963557735.1 of uncultured Faecalimonas sp. Taxonomy (GTDB): domain Bacteria; phylum Bacillota; class Clostridia; order Lachnospirales; family Lachnospiraceae; genus Faecalimonas. The sequence goes on from CAUWEA010000027.1 coordinate 15,740, forward strand.
ACGTCCGTCCGTCTCTGCAAGCCACCTTCTTGTTTCTTCCAGCGATCTTTTGGCACTTTCTTCCTCCAGATCTCTTCCTCCGTTCCGGTCCATATTTACCTTTCCCACATAAGCCGACATCCCGGAGTCTTCCAGAAGTTCCATCAGGATCTTCGTTCCCTCCACATGCATTGTCGCAAAAATGACCGCTCTTGTCACATCGCTCTTCTTCAGTTCTTCCACATACATCGTATATGCCCGTTTTGCATACACTTCACTGGCATACTTTTCCTCCTCAGGAAATGTATGCGTATTGAGCCACTCTAACAGCTCCAGATCCATGCCAAGTCCCCGGAACGCATACTGCGGCGCATGTGCATGAAGATCCACCATCCCCGGGACAATCAGGGCATCCCCGCAGTCCTTCACCGGCAGTCCCTGATATTTCTCAGGGATTTCTGAAAATACCCCTGCACTCTTTCCATCCACACAGATGACATATTGCTGCTCGGCCACCCGCAGTCTGTCCATCGTCTCACTGTAACAAATATTTCCTTTGAAAATAAAATCGTTCTTCATGATCGTCTCTTCCTCACTTTCCCAAACATTGTTGCCGGAAGTCTGTCACTCCATTCCGACAACTTCTATCTTTTTACGCAGAAAATGGGGCGATACAAAAAGTACACTGCCTCCTTGCATCTCCCCACTTATAGTCAACTATTCCGGTAGTTTGTAGAAACGTCCAACCAATCTTGAACATATATAAGTTCTGCCTATTGCTCCTTTATTATAAAAGATTCTGTTACGGAAGTCAATTCGCGGCAAAAACTTGTTTTCCTCTATCCGCTTTACTCAAATACATTCCCTTTCCCCGATCGCTCTATTCATGGTAAATTGCTTCTTCCACATATTTCCGCTCCATATCATGCCGGAGCTTTCTGTGTTCTGCAGTCTCAAACACGATGGAAAAATCATAATCTTCCGGGTACAGCTGTTCTGCCGGCACAAGCAGTTTGATCCGCTTCTGATTGATCCAGATTTTCTTTCCTTTTACCTGAACCCGCAGAACCCCCTTCTCATTTGCCGGTTCACAGACAATCCCGATTTTTTGATCCGGATATACCATCACGCTGTCTCCTCTTTGAAATCCGGCGTCTTTTTTCTTATGCGCTGCCTTTCTCCTCTGGATCCGCGGTATATACACCTTTTCCAAACTTTCCTGCTCTGCCCCGGACAATTCCAAAAGTGACTGTTGTATCTCCACTGCATCTGCAGATTCTTTTCTCTCTTTCGGCTGTCTTCCGTACGCAGCCTCCATCGCTCTTTTCAACATGCGCTTTGGCATCCCAAGTCTTCTGGCAATATGAAGCGCACAACTCTCTCCTGCCTCTCCGATCACCATCTGATACAGTGGGGTCAGATTTTCCCGGTCAAATGTCATTCTTGCATTTTCAATCCCCGGTTCCTGCGTTGCATATGTTTTCACTTCCGGATAATGTGTCGTCACTAAAAAAAGCGCCCCGCTCTTCTTTAGCTCCTCAAGGATTGCAACCGCAATTCCCATTCCCTCCTGCGGATCTGTCCCGGAACCAAGCTCATCCATAATCACCAGGCTCTCCGGTCCTACCCGCTTTAAAATTTCCAGCACATTTGTAATATGTGCAGAAAACGTGGACAAATTTTCCGAAAGATTTTGTCCATCCCCGATATCACAGAGGAAATTGCTGCACATACAGATTTCCGCTTCACGGCATGGAACATGCATTCCAAACTGCATCAGCATGCAGCACAAAGCGACCGTCTTTAATGCGACTGTCTTACCTCCGGTGTTTGGTCCGGTGATCACAATCCCACGGATATCTCCTCCGATTGCAAACTGCAGCGGCACACAGCTCTCCTTTTCCAGCAGCGGATGCCTTGCATCTGTCAGGCAGATTTTCCTCTCCTGCAATAATTTTGGTTCTGTCCCTTCATGTTCCAGACTCCATTTTCCCTTTGAAAATGCAAAATCCAGCCGCTCAATCGTGCGCACATTCTGCCGTATCTCCTCAGAAGCAGCTCCGACAAGCGCTGTCAGTGTATATAAGATACGGAGGATCTCCTCTTCCTCCTCGATTCTCAGTCTTTCTGCCTCTTCATAATATCTTGCCACCGAAGATGGCTCGATAAACAATGTACTGCCTGTTGCAGACTGATCGATCACTGCCCCCGCTATCTTATACTTGTATTCCTTTTTTACCGGAATACACAGATGCCCATTTCGAAAGGTACTGAAACTGTCAGACATATATTTTTTATTATTCCGGATCATCTGATCTGCTTTCTCCCGCATCTTCTCCTCGCACCGTGCAAGTTTTCTTCTGACATCCTGGAGTTTCGCCGAAGCCTTGTCCATTACCGTCCCATGAAGCACCGCCGCCTCGATTTCTTCTGCAACGTCTTTTAGTTCTGACAGATTCTCTTCATAGTAAGCAAGGGAAATCTGCTGCATCTTTCCCCTCTCCAGATAACTTTTCAATCTCCGGACTGCCACAAGCGCATTTCTGATCAATTCTAACTGTTCTGCCTGCAGACATCCTCCCTGCTCTGTCGTCTTTATAATCTCCGTTACACCTTCCAGTGTGACAAGCGGTGGATTTCCGCATATCTCTAACAGTTTCTTCGCCTCTGTCGTCTCACGCAGCCGGAATATCAGTTCACTTTCCGATAGGATCGGAACCATCTCCCGGATTTTTTCTTTTACTGTCTCTGTCATCGCGTAATCCGACCATTCCTGCTTTATTTTATCAATTTCTAATACTTTTTCTTCCTGATTCATCTGTTTCCTCCATCTATTCTATACGTTCTTCTATCCCTTCTGTTCCTTTTCCGATGTGAGAATCCTGCAGATCTGCCTGCCCGATGAAACAAAAACTTTTCTGTAAAAGAAAAAGATATGACCATACAGCCATACCCAATTTTACACAGCCAGAGTTTTGCGCTCTTCGCATCTCTGCTCTTTGCTGTGCTTCCGAATCTTTTTCTATCAGAATATGAGATTTCTTGTAAGGCAAACAACCGGCCCGATCATATGGCCAGTATCAGGGCAGACTCCTCCCGTCACACTATCATCTTCCGTCACGCGATTCGTCCTTGCTGCAATGATTTAATTCGCAGAATCCTCTTTTCTTACAATGCTTCTCATAAATTCCTCCTTATTTTTTATCGTTAAGCAGTATGATAGCATAAAGTTTTTCCATTGTCAATTTAGAACTTTTACTACTTTTCATACCACTTTGCAGCCACCTTTAGCCATTTAAAATTCTTGCCAAATTTTAGACCTCTAAAAATTTCATGAAATATCCTCTTATTTTTTTCTTCTCACTTTTTTAGAATTCCTCTGCTTTTTTGAAATTTCCTGCCCGAACCGGCAGACTGAATATGGACAATCCTGATACTGATCTCTTTTCTTGTTTAAAAAACAGTATCAGGATTTTTTGATTTTTCGCTTGTGAAATGCATTAGATATTCTTTAGATCTTACTCTTTCTGACCGCACGAACTACCTTTTCCAGACTCTGCTTCTGTGAGAAATGCTTCCATACTTTCTGACTTTGCCGCAAGCACCAGCCAGTTTTTTAATACTTCCAGATTTTGCTCTGTCTCAATCCGTTTTCGGAACACATCAGGAATCTCGCCTTTGCACTCCAGAATCGTGCACAGCGAAAGTTTTGCACCTTCCGCTCTTCCTTCAATTCTCCCTTCTTTTCTCTCATCTTTCAGCATCTCTTCCAAAATCATAAAACGCTCCTCCATCTCCCGGTCTCTCTTGATTTCCCGAATTGTTCTCTGCAGTCTTTCTACATAGTCATCGTGAAAATTTTGTTCACTCTCCCGCAGTCCTGCTTTTACAAATTTTAAAAAAGTGACAAGTTCTTTTGGGACTTCGTCTTCATCTGTTTTCCTCCGTTGTGCAGAGGAATTCTATGAGAAAATTATAACATGTACCTTCTGCTTTCTGCAATCTCTATTCAGCCTTTACATTCCCTTTTTCAATGTTTTCTTCCACGATCTCTTTCACACATTCCCACACTGGTTTTGATGTCTCTTCCATTTTTTCATTCCGTTTGTAGATCTGTGACCGTTTCACTCCATGTTCTGCCCAGCTTTTTCCTCCGGATGCATGATTTAAAAGAAGCGGCTGGAAATTATCCAGAAGGTGTGCATACTTTGCGTCACTCGTCTCGTACGCCTCAAATTCTTCCCAGAGTTCCCGGAAATAGGCGCCCTGATCTGCCGGAAGGATTCCAAAAATACGGTCTGCCGCCTTTTCTTCACGCGCTCTCTTTGTTGCGGCTCCGGCGCTGTCATATGCATAAGTATCTCCTGCGTCAATCTCTACGAGATCGTGGATCAATACCATCGTCATCACTTTCAAAAGATCTACCGCTTCCTCTGCATGCTCCTGCAAAAGTACCGCCATCAATGCAATATGCCAGGAGTGTTCGGCATCATTCTCTTTCCTCTCACCATCGGCAAGATAGGTCTGCCGGAATATATTTTTTACCTTGTCTATCTCCATCAAAAATGCGATCTGCTGCTGTAATCTTTCATTTTTATCCATCATTTCATCCTTCCTTTCCTTCTTGTGATCGTATCTGTTATTACTATACCACACTCTCCTTTTTTTCACATCCCCAAATCACAGCAAGCAATCCATCAAGCCATTCCCAAAAAAGCAAAACAGCGCCGCCTTCCTGCACCTCAAAAATAGTTTCTCCCCACACTTGACAAAACGCTATAATATTTTTCTAAAAAAGTCCTTGCAAAGCGTCATAATATCCTTATAAACAACTCCTTGCAAAGCATCATAACATTTTCTGAAAACCTCTTGCAAAATGCCACAATATTTTCTAAAAACTCCTTACAAAACGTTAATCTTCTGGCCCGGCTCCCGACAAAAAGAAAAACTGCCATGTACTTTTTCCAACTGCTGCATTCTTTTACAGCAATCAGACATTAGCCATGACAGTTTTCTTACGGTTTTTTATTGTCTGTTATGAGTCTTTTTGTTTTTCCATTCTGCTTCTATACGTTTTTCTTCTCGCATTTTCTACAGCTTGTGTTCTTTCAGCCACTCGCTTGCATGTCCTGCGATCTCACGGATACATCCGTCTTCCACCGGAGAAGCGAGTCCTGCGCCTGCCACCAGACCGAGGAATGTATCTGTTCCGCCGCGCTGTACAAACATTTTGTATTTCTCCCATGCCTGTTTCCAGTCTTTTTCGATCTCAAGCCAGAACTGTAATGCAACAGTCTGTGCAAGGCAGTAGTCAATATAGTAGAATGGAGTCAGATAAATGTGATTCTGTCTCTGCCATCCTGCGCCTCTTCCATAGAACGGCATCCCTTCCATGTCAAGGTACGGACGGTACATTTTCTCTAATTTCAGCCATGCTTCATTTCTCTCTGCCGGTGTCATTTCCGGGTGTTCATATACAACCTGCTGGAAGTGATCGACAAGACATCCATACGGAATGAAGTTTAAAGTTCCCTCTAAGTGAGATACTTCGTATTTCTTTGTCTGATGTTTGAAGAATAATTCATACCACGGTGTCGCAAAGAATTCCATAGACATGGAGTGTGTCTCTGCCGCTTCCATCGATGGGAGGTGCATGTCGATCAGCTCGATATTTTTCTCTGCCATATATGCAGCGAATGCGTGTCCGGCTTCATGTGTCAGCACATCCACATCACCGGCTGTTCCGTTGAAGTTTGAGAAAATAAACGGGCATCCATATCCCGGAATATCTGCACAGTAACCTCCGGTCGCTTTTCCTGGTTTTGCCACAACGTCAAACAGTTCTCTGTCAAACATCATCTTGATAAAATCTGCTGTCTCCGGTGACATCTCTGTGTACATCTTTCTTCCGGCTTCCATAATCTCATCATAAGTTCCCTGCGGAACTGCGTTTCCATCTGGGAACTGAAGACTGTCATCGTAGATTTTCAGATCTTCTACACCGATTCTTTCTGCCTGGTTTTTCTTGATCTCGCACACGATCGGAACAAGATCTCTTACAACCTGCTGACGGAAATCCGCGATTGCCTCCGGCGCATAGCAGTTTCTCTGACGGCGTACATAGCCAAGTTCCACAAAGTTTTTCATTCCAAGTCGGTGTGCCTGCTCAGTACGGTTCTTGACAAGCTTGTCAAAAATTTCATCCAGCTCTTCCTGATGTTCGTCAAAGAATCTTCCGGAAGCTTCATATGCCGCTTTTCTGACTTCTCTGTCCTGGCTCTGCATGTAAGGTCCTAACTGGGAAAGGTTACATTTTTCTCCGTTAAAATCAATCTGCGCACTTGCGAGCAGTGACTGGTACTGCGTCTGCAATGTACTCTCTTCCTGCAGCAATTCTGTGATCTCCGGGGAAAATCCTTTCATCGAAAGCTCCAGATTGATAAACAGTACTTTGCCAAGCTTCTCTTCCAGTTCTTTTCTGAATGGAGATTCTAACAATGCCTTATTATACTTCTGCATCTCTTCTTCCAGCATTGGTCCGATATGATCATTGTACTCTCGTTCTTTTGCATAGAATTCATCTTTTGTGTTGATCGTATAGCGGATATACACAAGAGAGTCTGCTGTGGAGATTTCTTTTTCCACATCATTCATCTTATAGATCGCCTGTAACTGTTCTTCAGCAGACTGCGCATGTTTTAATTCTTCTGTGATCTCCTGGATCTTCTTCTTTGTCTCCTCAAGATCAATTCTTTTGTAAGTAAACTCACTGAATTTCATAGCTTTTACCCCTTTCCGGCTTTTATTTTCCCTCCGGCAAAAGCAGGAGGTGATTTTACAGCATGTTCTGCTGTAACTTTTTCATTTTATAAAAGAGCGTGCCGGATTTTCTCCGTCAGGGTACCCCCTTACAGATCTGTCTCAAACACGCTCAAATATAATCATTCTTTTGATTTTATCGGAAGAAAAAGAACAGTACAAACGAAATAATGCCTACAACGACTGCGAGTACCGGCCACAATGCCCAGAAAGCACCGAGTACCATCGCCAGATAATCATTTTTCTCCAATGGAACATCTTTGATCTCTTCTCTGAACTTATTGAACTTTGCGTCCGCCTCTTCTATCATCTTTGCACGCTTGCTGTTTTTCCCAAATAATAACATCGTACTCTTCCTTTCTACCTCTGTATAAAATCGCTATTTCTCTTATTATACTATACTTCCTCTTTCTTTTCCAGTGGGAAGTGGCATGCAACATAGTGCTCCGGCTCTAATTCTCTTAATTCCGGTGTCACATGTTTACAGATTTCCTGACAATATTTACATCTTGTATGGAACTTACATCCTTCCGGCGGATGTACCGGGCTTGGGATGTCTCCTTCCAGAGGAACGATCTCCTTCTTATGATCCGGATCTGTTGTCGGGATCGCTGACAGAAGCGCCTCTGTATATGGATGCATCGGGTGATCGAACATCGCTTTGGAAGATGCAAGTTCTACAATATTTCCAAGATACATTACCCCGATTCTGTCACTGATGTATTTGACAACGCTCAGTCCGTGGGAGATAAATAAATATGCAAGATTTTCCTTTTCTCCGAGATCCTTTAACAGATTGACGATCTGTGACTGGATCGATACGTCGAGCGCAGATACAGCCTCATCACAGACAACAAATCTCGGTTTCAGTGCAAGGGCACGGGCAATACCGATACGCTGTCTCTGTCCTCCGGAGAACTGGTGCGGATATCTGTGGATCATGTACGGAGCCAGACCACACTCTTCCATCGTCTTCATGACATAATCCTGCATTTTGTCATCATTCTTCTGGAAGAATCCGTGTGCAAGTAATCCCTCTCCGATGATCTGTCCAACTGTCATTCTAGGGTTTAAGGAAGAATATGGATCCTGGAAGATCATCTGCATATCTTTTCTTAAGATACGCATCTCTTTTGTCTTTAATCTTGCAAGATCGACTCCATTATCTTTGTATTCTTCGTATTTCTGGAATGCCGGATCAGAACTATATTTTGCACGAAGTACAGTAAGTTTTTCCTCCGCTGCAGCAAGTTCTTTTTCTTTCACTGCGATCTCACTGCTCTTATCTTTTCCTTCTGTTTTATCTTCTTCTCTCAGATTACGCAGTACTTTTGCGACTTTGAATTTTTCAAGGATCAGCTGCTCTGCTTCCTGCGTATTGTCTACGGCATAAAATCCTCCGATGATCTGTACGAGATCCAGGAATTCTCTGTTACATTCCTTACGGAGATTCTCGCATTCTTCCTGCTTCTGGAACTTTTCTGCCCCATCTTCCATTTTCTCGTACTCTGCCTTAAGACCTTCTACTTTTTTCTCAAGTTCTGCGATTTTTTTCTTTCTCGGTCCGATACTTTTTACAGTATCTTCTACATAATCCGGCGCCATCTCTGTCAGAGAACGTCCGTAATACATTGTCTTTCCTTCTGTCTGTGGATAAATCTGCAGGAGCGTTCTTCCAAATGTAGATTTTCCACATCCGGACTCACCTACCAGACCGACTGTCTCTCCTTCGTAAATATCCAGTGTGATTCCGTCATTTGCGCGGACATACAGCTGTTCTTTCTGGAAGAGTTTTGTCTTCTTGATCGGGAACCACTGTTTCAGGTCTGTAATTCTTAAGAGTACTTTCTTCTCACCCTGATTTTCCTTATGATTGTTTTGCATGACGGCCCTCCTTCTCAGGATAGAAGCAGCGTACTACATGATCTCCTTCTACCTGTTCCAACTTTGGTTCTTCTTCCAGACATTTCTGTGTCGCATATTTACAGCGCGGTGCAAATTTACATCCTTTTGGAAGATCCAGCGGATGCGGCACAGATCCCGGAATCGCTTCCAGACGTGCTCCTACCGGTGTATCCAGTCTCGGGATCGATGTCATCAGTCCTTCTGTGTAAGGATGTGAGAACGCATTGTCTCTTGCGAAGATCGCATGTGCCGGGCACATCTCTACCACCTGGCCGCAGTACATAACTGCCACACTGTCTGCCATCTCATTGATAACACCGAGGTCATGTGTGATGAAGAGGATTGAGGTTCCTTTTTCTTTCTTTAACTCATTCATCAGATGAAGGATCTGTGCCTGGATCGTTACATCAAGCGCAGTTGTCGGCTCATCCGCGATCAGAAGGCTTGGCTCACATGCCAGCGCCATCGCGATCATGACACGCTGTCTCATTCCACCGGATAACTGGTGCGGATATTGTTTCATGATGGACTCTGCATTTGGAATCTTTACAGATTTTAACATTTCCAGAGATTTCTTGCTCGCCTCTTCTTTTGAGATCTTCTGGTGTGTCAGATACACTTCATTTAACTGTTTCTCGATCGTATATACCGGGTTTAAGCTTGTCATCGGCTCCTGGAAAATAACAGAGATTTCATTTCCACGAATCTGGTACATATCATTCTTTGTACATTCTGCAAGGTTGCGTCCCTTAAATGTGATCGTTCCACTGTCAATATATCCGTTTCCATCGAGAAGCTTTAAGATACTCATCGCAGATACGCTCTTTCCACTTCCAGATTCTCCTACGATTCCGAGCGTCTTACCGGCTTCCACCTGGTAAGACACTCCGTTTACTGCCTTTACAATTCCTTTTTTTGTCTTAAAATATGTATGTAAATCATCAACTTCTAATAAATATTCCATGTCTCTTCCTACCTTTCATTGGATTTTGGATCAACTGCTTTGCGCAGACCGTCTCCAAAAAGGTTGATGCTGATCGTACAAAGTGCAAGTGCGATAGACGGGAATACCCATCTCCACCAGAACTGAGAGATAACCTCTGAAGACCGGCAGTTGTTCAGCATGTTACCCCAGGATGGGATCGGCTCACCGACACCGAATCCAAGGAATGACAGACCGGACTCTGTAAGCATACATGTTGCAAATGAAAGTGTTGCATTTACAATGATAATTGTCATAACGTTCGGTACGATATGGCGGAAGATAATATTTCTCTCACGCACTCCGAGCGCTTTCGCTGCTGTGACGAATTCTTTCTGACGTTCTGCAAGTACCTGTGCACGCACCATGTTTGCAACACCAGGCCAGCTTAAGATACCAAGGATGATCATGATCATAATGATACGTCCGATCTCTGATACTTTATTTCCGATCAATGCGGAAAGGATCAATGCCAGCGGAATAAATGGCAGCGAACCTACTACCTCTGCGACACGCATCAGGATGATGTCCACTTTACCTGCATAGTATCCTGCGATACCTCCGACAATGATACCGATCACAAGTGAGATGATTACGGATACAAATCCGACTGTCATTGTCATCTGTCCACCCTTTAACATACGAAGCGCAACACTTCTTCCGAGGTTGTCTGTTCCGAATAAATATCCTTTCAGTCCCCATGCCTTAACATTTCCTTCTTTGTCGATCGCATAGTTCTGATAGTATCTGCTGGAAACAGCAATGATATCTTTCATATCGTCCGGCACTTCTATCTGCTTATTGTTGTTTCCGCCCCATGCCTTTACGCTTCCGTCATCTAACAGAGCGACAACATGGTTACGTCCTGCGGAGAGACTCTCCACATGTCCGTCTGTTCCTTCCGGGATGCTCTGGATCTTATAATCGTTTGCTCCCCAGCATGCGAGTGTACCGTCTTCCAGTAATGCAAATGCTGTCTTGTCAGTCAGAGCAAAATCTTTGACTTTTCCCTGGATTTCTTCCGGGATCGCATCAAATGCAGTTGCTCTCTTTGCCAGAGGGATCAGTTTTCCATCCTCTGTGAGGGCAAGACCTGTCTGGATATTTATCTTGACTGTCTTTACATCTTCATCTTTCGCTTTGGATGCAACAACATCAATTGAGTTTTCATTTCCCCATTTTACAATGCTTCCGTCTTCCAGCACTACGATAGATACCTGGAATCCTGCGGAAATTGATTTTACTTTCTTTCCTTTGATTTCTGCCGGGATACGGTTCAGGTTCATACGGTTGAATCCCCATGTGAACAGTTCCCCTTCTTCATTCAGTGCAAGAACGTGATCCTGACCAACTGCGATATCGACAACTTTACCCATATCTGCCGGGATCTGTTTTAATCTTTCTGTCAGTGTTCCCCACTCATATACAACACCTTCGTTATCGATACCTACACCAAATGTCGGCCCAGTCTCGATCTCTTTTGCATTTCCCTGAAGTTCCTTTGGAACATCAAGAAATTTCATTCCCGGTGCGATGTTCTTCTGTGTCGGGTCCTGATAGTTCATATCCTGCTTCAGCCAGATTGGCAGAATGAAACACATTAAAAATATCGTAATAAATACGATGGCAGAACCCATGGCGATTTTATTTTCATAGAGTCTTTTTACAATTGTCCGAAAAGGACTCTGCATCTGCTCTTCTTCTAATACCGAGAGCTTCTTTTCTTCTTTTTTGCCTTTCTTTAACATGTGCTTTCCTCCATGATTACTCTAATTTGATTCGTGGATCTACGAAACAGTAACAGATGTCTGTGACCAGATTGGACACGAGCGCCAGTAAGATATAGAACATCTGCATGGCAAGAGCTACTGTATAATCCTGCTGGTTCAAAGAGTCGATGAGGAGTTTTCCTACACCTTTCCAAGAGAACAGTGTCTCGATAATGATCGATCCACCGAAGATTGCAACGATAGAACCTACAACAAATCCAGTGATCGGGATCAGTGCATTTCGGAATGCATGTTTGTAGATTACTGTCTTCTCACGTAATCCCTTTGCCCTTGCAGTTCTTACATAATCCATGGATAAAGCATCAAGCAATGCACCTCTGACATATCTTGTCATTCCACCGAGTCCGGCAAAGACCATAACGATTACCGGCAGACAGAGATGGTACAGATAATCGCCGACCGCACGGATTCCCGTATAGTTTGCTCCGGTCGTCACCATACCACTGATCGGGAAGATCGGAATTGTAATCGCAAACAGGAAGATAAAGATCAACGCTGTGATGAAAGACGGAATACTGATACCGATGATCGTTGTCACCTGAACCGTCGTATCAAACACAGAATTCTGCTTGACTGCCGCCTTGATTCCAAGAGGAATCGTGATCAAAAACAACAAGATATAATATACAATATTCAGACAGACCGTATTTTTCATTGGCGGTCCTACAAGCTGAAGAACCGGTACTCTGAATACAGAAGAATATCCAAAGTCACCTTTTAATACGTTTCCAAACCAGCTGAAATACTGAACAATGACTGGCTTATCCAGTCCGAGACGTGCCCTTGCGTCCTGATAAAGTCTTTCGTACTCTTCAGGAGATACGCTCATCTTCTGTCCTTCGACCATCATACGCGCCGGATCTCCCGGAACCATCTTGAACAGTCCGAACAACAGAATGGACAGTATAAAGAATACGACTACCATATAGGAAAGTCTTTTTAAAATGTATTTAACCATTCTTTGTAACCCCACTTTTTATTTTTAGTAAAAAAGTGTGCTGAGCACACTCTCAGCTCCCCTGCCCCTCATTCTTGAGGGG
>CAUWEA010000028.1:0-28112 GCA_963557735.1 uncultured Faecalimonas sp.
GCTTCGGATCAAAATCTACCGGAATCCCCCACTTAAAGGAAGTTCTGGATACACAGAGATCCTGAAGTCCCGGAAGCAGGAAGTTATTCATCATCTCATTCTTTCGGGAAACCGGCTGGATAAATTCCGGGTGTGTATTGATATGCTCGATCAGTCTGTCTGCATATTTGCTCATCTTAAAGAAATAAGCTTCCTCTTTTGCCGGCTGCACTTCACGCCCACAGTCCGGACATTTTCCATCCACCAGCTGAGATTCTGTAAAAAATGCCTCACATGGTGTACAGTACATTCCCTCATAATATCCTTTGTAGATATCTCCCTGGTCATACAGTTTTTTAAAAATTTTCTGAACCTGCTTCTCATGATATTCATCTGTTGTACGGATGAATTTGTCATAAGATGTATTCATCAGATCTGCAATCTCTTTTACCTGGGCAGCCACACCATCTACAAATTCTTTCGGTGTTACTCCTGCTTCCTGTGCTTTCAGCTCAATCTTCTGTCCATGTTCATCTGTTCCCGTCTGGAAAAATACATCATATCCCTGACTTCTCTTGTATCTTGCGATCGCATCTGCAAGTACAAATTCATAAGTATTTCCAATATGCGGTTTTCCTGATGTATAGGCAATCGCTGTTGTCATATAAAATTTCTTCTTGTCCATTTTATATCCTCCTCTTTTTGAATATCCTCATTTTCATTTTTTATCCAATTTTTCAGAAGCAATCCATGTGTTTCTCCCGGAGGTTTTGATCTGCAGAAAATAAATTTTTCTGCAAATAGAAAACTCGCCTCCTCAAAAGAGAAGACGAGAGATTCCCGTGGTACCACTTCTATTTATCCGCACCTCACAGTACGGACCTTGCCGAGTGCTCTGCACTCCCCGCTGTAAAGGGCGGATCCCTTTGTACTCCACAGTTCCTCTGTATTCTCTTCTAAGTCAGGCCGATCAGACAGAAGAACGTATCCTACACCGCTCGGAAGCCATCTTCAGTCAGATTCCCCTTGTTCTTCTCAGCATCTCATATCTTTTTCTATCTGTCTGTGCCTAAGTCACATTCCACATATTTTTATATGAACCAGAACTTCTCTGTAAAGCTTTCTCTGACTTACTCTTTTCGTCAACGCGTTTTCTTTTTCAAATTTAAAAATATGTAAAAATCGTAACATACTGATTTTGGAATGTCAAGTTTCCAGAATTTCTCTTTTCATTCTCATTTCTCTTCTCATTTTCATTTACAGATACTACTTTTATGAACTTTCATTTTCGCTGCTTTCTGCTCCGCTTTTTCCAGACAATTCCCACTCCAAAAGACAGTGAAAAAACGGTTAACATTACTCCCGCAGCTACCGGGAGCTGATAAAGGAACTGGATCCACTGATCTGGTGTGACAAGAACATGAAATACCTGTTCTCCTGATTGATTCCCTGCCGCATCTATCCCTGATACGCAGACGGTCTGCCACCCCTCCGACTGGTCAACGCTTACCTCTGCCTCCCCGTGCTGCCCCTTTTGCAGACCCACATTATATTGTCTCTGAGTCCCCTTTTCCGTGCTTACGGATACCTGTATTCTTTCTGCTGCAAAATTATCCTCCACATGAACAGTCAGTTTCTTTGAGGTCATCTGATATTTTCCATGATCTTCTATTCCGGTAACAACCACTGCGGGAGCTGTACGATCCACAACAAAATCGATCGCTCTGTCTTTTATTTTATTGTTCATGCGGTTTTCTGCACGGTCTCTGGAAGAAAGCGTCACCGTATAGTTTCCTTCTTTTTGAAAATTGTGTCTGTATATTTTATAAGTATATTTTTTCCATCCATGAGCCGGCTCACTTTTCTGCACTGTATAGTCTTTTCCATGTTCCAGTCTGACTAGTTCCCCATTTCTTCCATAGCTTACCTCTCTTGTCTGGAGTGTATCTATATTGATCTCAGTCACCTCAATCTCCCCCGGCTGGTCTGTGTAATATTTTTGCACAAGATTCCTCGTAGATTCACTGAAAGTATAGACAGATCCAAATCGATTTACCGAAAAGATAATTTCTTTTTTCGTCTCATTTCCCGCCTTGTCTGTCATATGGACTGCCAGCGTATACAGATCATCCTGCTCCTGCACCCACGCAAAGTCCGGCAGCTGGATATGCTGTCCATTTACAATTTCTGTCTTCTGTCCCTCTGCCGGCACTTTCCCCCGGTGATACCCATTTAATTCTATCCGCACATCCTCTTCTTCATAGTTCCGATCCTGATAACGGATCTGCGGCGCGACGGTCCCACGATTTGCCGACTGATCTTCCACTCCGAGTATTTCCACAGTCGGACTTGTCCTGTCGATAGTAAATTGATCTTCCTGATAATCTTCTGCTACATTTCCTGCAAGATCTGTATAAGCGATATCAAACGTGTAATCTCCATCTTCCCCATATACGATCGTCGCACTGTGAAGGTCTGCTGCTACATTCTTTTGATCTTGGAAAATGCTCCCCGGATCCGCTATCTTCTCTGCAAACATACCGATTTCCGGAACTTTCTGTTCCTTCCCGTCCAGAGATGCTGTCATTCGGACCATCACATCATCCGGCCGGAAATTTCTCTCACAGACCGTAACTTCTGCCTTCCGTGGCTCCCGGTAATATCCCGGCTGCCTTGTCTTTTGCTCCTCATATGCAACACGGATGACCGGAGCTGTCTGATCAACGACAAAGGCTTCCTTACTTTCATATACTTCCTGATTTCCCGCCTTGTCCTTACATTGAAGCGAAAATGTATACTCTCCATCTTCCTGAAATACTACGGAACAAGTATAGGTTGTCCGGTCTGTATTCTGATCTGTTTGCTGTCTGACCCATTTGCCTGCCACCGGCTGCTTTCCATCCGTACTTTCTGCCTGAAATATGACATTCTTCTCATCAAAGTTCCGCTCCTGGATCGATACAGTCGCTGTCCGTGGCTTCCGGTAATACTTTCCATTTGCAGGAATCTGACTGTCATAGTTTACCTGAATGACCGGAGCTGTCTGATCGATCTGTATCGGTTCTTTGCTCTCCGTCTGTTCATTCCCTGCCTTGTCCTTTGCACATACCTGAATCTTTACATCATTGCTGTTAAATCGCTCTGCCGGAATCACAACATGCCCTTTCCATACTGCTTTCCCGGGCTTGCTGTCATCTGATTCCTGGAACAGACTTCCTTCTATACGCTCCTGCACATTTTCCTCCGCTGTCACACAATATGTAATTTCCCTGATTCCCGCGTATGTACTTCCTGCCTGTGGATCTTCCACTTCTACATTCACAGTCACATCCTGACGATAGATGTCATTTTCTTTTTTTCCTTCCAGACTCAGTGCTACCAGGGGCTTTGACTGGTCGGCAATCATTCCTCTGACCGGATATAAAAAACGGCGGTTGCCTGCCCGGTCTTCGATTTTTCCATATACTACAAGCTGCTGATCTGGTTCTGCCGCAAAGCTTTCTGCCTCTTTCCACTGCTTCTCCGGGATCTTTTTCACCTCTCCTTTTGAAAGCGGAACTTTTGAACAATAATATTTTACAGACGCCACCCCTGCCGTAGTATCTCTGCCCATGAGCTGAACCTGATATGGATCCCTTTGAAACAGACTGAAAGAAATTTCCTGCCAGACTTCCGATGCATTTTTCTCACCATCTACCAGAATATCTCCATCCGGAGCTGTCTGATCCACCGTAAACACACACACAGGTGTCCTGATCTTTCTTCCTGACAGATCTGTGTAGGTAAACGCCGCTGTATAATTCGCATCCATCTCAAATAGAAACGTATTCTTGTAAATATCTTTCTCTGTCTTCTTCCAGCTTTTTCTCTGTGCCGCCTGATTTTGATAGCCTTCCCCAATCTCCTGCGCATTTTCTCCTTCCTGCACACCTTCTGCCTTTACAGCATATTTTATCTGATTTTCTTCCGATGAAAATGCTTCCGGAAAAGCAAAGTTTTTCTCACGGATCACAATCTCTGCCTCGATCTCTTTCTTTTGAAAGACTCTTTTATCCTCCTCTCCATACAGATCGATCTTCTTTCCATCGCAGTAGTACTGAATCTCTACTATTGGATCCGTCTTATCGATCACAAACTGCTCCGGCGCTTTTGCATCTCCATAAAGAATTTTCTCCTCCGCATTTCCCGCCCGGTCTTTGCAGTGAAACTTGATCTCATACTCCTGCTCTGTTTCAAATTTTAAAGACAGACATTCCCCCTTCGCGTTCTCTTTTTCATTTGCTTTCACATCTTTCCATTCTGCCGGAATTCCAAACTCTTTTTCCATTTGCTGTACATTTATATTCTTCTTTTCTTTTTCTCCGACACGTACGTCAAAGGTTACATTCTTCTTTTGAAAATTTTGATCCTGATAGAAAATCTCTGCCGTTCTTTCTTCCTGAAAGTACTTTTCATTTCTCACTTCATTATTATCGTAAGACACCGTGATCTGCGGAGACTTCGTATCGATTTTCAACTGCTTCTCCGCCGTCGATGGGTTCCCTGCGCCATCGTACACTGTGACAGAAAGGCTCACATCATTACTGTTATACAGAGAAGCTTCTATCTTCTTTTTCCTTGTAATACCTGCCTTTTCCTGCAATTCATTCAACGTCTGTCCCGATACATTTCCAGCTGCAGAAGAATCTCCGCCGATCTGTTCTGTCTCGCTGAAACATTCCTTTCCATCACAGAACAAAGCAATACGGATCTCTCTGATTCCGGAAGTAACCTTTTGCTCCTTTCTGTCATAATCCTCTGCCATAATCGTAAATGGAACATCTTCTGTGTAATATTTTTCCGCATCGATCCCCGTTATCTTTACTTTTGATTTTTTCGTGTCAACAATGATTCCGCCAGACACAAATACAGACTGATTTTTTACATAGTCTTCTGCCCGCACAAGAATCACATAATTTCCATCTTCTGCTTTTCCATTCGCTCCCTTCCCGACAGAAATGTCACATTTCATTTTCTCCCCGACCGGATTCCATTGTAAAATTCCCTTCTCTGTAAGTTCCTCTACACGGGTTTTTGTAAGTTTCTGATCTTGTTCGACGTTCCATACTGCGTAAGACCAGTTTTTCACTCCACTTCCCGGCTCTGTCATTTGTTTCTGATCCTCAACCGAAACTATTTGCCGACAGAATGTATTTTTATATGTCTGAAAAGTCAGTGCATGTTTGTTTCCATCCAGTTCGCTGTGCTCCACTGAAAGATCTTGAAAAAGAACCTCTGGCGCTTTGCTGTCGATAAAAAACGTCAGCCCCTTTACTACCTCCGTAACGGTATTTCCCGAACTGTCTCTACTGTCTTTTAAATACCACTCCCCCGTTCGTTTCTGCACCCCCTCTGTCTGTTCTTCAAAGACGATCCCCTCCTTTGTCGCATTGATAAATGTGTCCCCATCTTCCTGCATCTTTACCCACACTTCATCGTATTTCTCTGCAAAAGGCGACTCCTGACGGATGCGCAGCTTTACTCTGACGGGTTCCTCTCCTTTTTTCCCTCCTCTGACCCATATTTCCTGCTTTTCTTTCTTTTGAAATACACCTTCCCGCTCTTCGGCCTCAATGATGCCTTCCTTCCCTTCTATCTTCTGGGGAATCACTTTTAATGTCCCATAGTCATCCTCCTGCGCTACTTTCATACAATAGTTTCCCTGGACAACCCCCTGCAACGGATCTGCCAGTTCTCCGTTTTCTCCCTTCCATTCCGGGATCAGGCAGTTTTCATAGACTCCGATATGAAATGCCGGATATGGTTTTCTCAGGATCACTTCCGGCAGGGTAATTTTATCCAGATCTTCCGGCAGCGCCCCCTCCTTGATCTTAACTTTCCCATGCTTTCTCAGATTCTTCTCCAGGCTTTCCAGATCCGTTCCATACGCTGCCTCATAATCTTCGATCTGCAAATACAGATTTTTCGGAAGCACTGTGATCTGAATATCTGATATCTCTTTCTGTTCCCAGTTTCCCAGTTCAATCTGCTCTGGCTGTCGGATCACTTTCAAAAGTATCGCTTCTGTATAAATACCTGTGTTACTTTCTTTTAATTGGACACAGACTGTCACCTTATTTTCCACTTTCTTCTCCCCATAATATCCAGTTAGCGATGCTTCTCTTTTTCCATCATAGCATTTCTCAGCTCTTTCCCACTGAATCTCTTCCGGCCTGATAAAGTCTCCCTTCTCCTCCCGTCCCGGCCCCTTTCTTTCAGAATCCTGAATTTCTTCTGCCTTTGCCTGCCAGATCTGATCCGAAGCGATTCTTCGAAAGACAACAGCTGATACAGTCAGCACAAGGAGCACTATCCCGATTCGCATCCACTTTCTGGTTCTTATCAGACGTTCTCTCAATACGTTCCACCGTCCCTTCCTATCACTTCATCCGTATGAATCATCATCACATTCTTTTTCACGATAAAATAGTCAGACGTTTCCTCCCCAGCGCAATTTAAAGGATTTTCGATCCATTCCTTTCGTTCTTGCAGTCGCTCTGTCACGTTATCTTCTTCATACTGCTCCCTGTCATTTGTTCTGTATTCTTTTCTTGCTCCTTTTCTGTGATTTGCCTCTTCGATTTTTTTAATCTCTTTCTTTGCCTCCCGTCCCATACGGACCGCAAGAAACTTCCGAATCTGGAATTTTCGGAAAAATATTACCATCATACTTCCGCTTAATACTGCTAGCACGCTGCAAATCAAAAAAATATGATGAAAGGTCTGTATCATTTGTTCCTGCCGCATATCGTCTCTACCTCTTCTCCTGCCCACAAAATATTGCTCATCAGTTCTTCTTTCTTTTTTTCAATCTCCTGCCTCTGTTCTTCCCTTTGTACAACAATATCTGTCTGAAGCCTCTGTCTTACTTTCTCAAGCTGCTCCTGCAACTCCTCTTTTTGAATTCCTTCTGCATAAAATTTATCCGCGTTCTGACCAATTTGATACACCAGTTCCTGGTACATCACAAGCGCCGTCTTCTCATTGTCGAGGGATACGATATCTCCATCTGTCAGTTCTACAAGATCTTCCCAGTATTCCCGGTAAGTAACCTTGCTGTCTCCCGCCCGGTCATTGCGGTTTAATTCTGAATAATACCCGGCGATTTTTCCCAGCATTTTTGCCCGTGTCCGCTGATGACTTTCCAGAGATTGTGATCTGGCAGCATCTGAAAACCACCGTTTTGCCAGCTGCTTATTCCCTTCTCCTTCATAATAATAAAAATACGCAAGTCCCATCCGGAACGCGACTTTGCCATATTCCTTCTGCACAGATTCCAACGCACGCAAATGCTCTTTTTTATCGGTTCCTTTCTCCTCAAAAATTTTAATCATCTCCGCCGCTTCTTCCTGAGAAAAATAATCATCTGCCAGAAAAACATTTTCCATCAGCTGTTCGTACGCATCCGCTCTTTTGGGATTGAGCGCGACCGCTCTCCTGTAATTTGAAATCTGCCTTTCCTTCGTCACGGAAGATACAGCCTCTTTCAGCACATACTCATAACTGTTTCTGACTGTCTTTTCCTCTGCGTACCGAAATCCCACTGCGGTCATGGAAAATACCAGTGTACATGCCATAGAACTGACAAAGATCTTCCACTGCTTTTGTTTCTTTCTTCTGCACTCTATATCAAATTCCCGATAGTGTTCTAACGCGTACAGCAATTCTGCGCAGGACTGATAGCGCTCTTCTGGATCATTTTGAACACATTTGCAAATGATTTCCTCCAGCCCGGAAGACAGATCAGGATCCCAGCGCCGAATTGGATAAATTTCATATGGCGGCATACATGGATTGTGCCCGGTCAGCAAATGATACAGCGTCCTTCCCAGACAGAAAATATCCGTTCTTGCATCGGTCTGTCCATTTCCTCCAAACTGTTCCGGCGCTGCATAGCCAACCGTTCCAAGACACATTGTATCTTCGCTGTGATCCTTCTTGTATTCCCTTGCCGTTCCAAAATCAATCAGCATCACCTTTCCATCCGGCCGCAGCATAATATTGGCTGGCTTCATATCCCGGTAAATGATCGGCGGCTGCCGGGAATGCAGATACAGCAGCACATCGCACAGCTGTTTTGCCCATGCAACAACCAGCTCCTGCGGCTGTGCTCCTTTTTCCCGCAAAGTCACACTGAGCGGTCTTCCCTCGATATAATCCATGACGATCAGAAACGTATCTTTGTATTCCAGAACGTCTGCGATCTGCGGCAGATTCGGATGATCCAATCTTTTCAGGATATCTGTCTCCACTAGCAATTCCTGACGGATTGTCCCGTCATATTGACTGCCCTCCTTTCGTATTTCCTTGATCGCCCACGATCTGTTTGCCCGCTCATTCATCGCAAGATAAACGGTACTCATTCCTCCCTGCCCGATTTTATTCAAAATCTTATATGTTCCATCTATGACCATTCCCGGTTCAAGCATCTGACCCCTTCTTTCTGTTCTGTCTTCTTATGCCCTTCCTCGTATCCTAATTTACATAAAGTAAAATTGCAGAAATATTATCTGTCTCCATCCGCCTCTTATTTAGTTCAATTCCCTCTCTGATTCTTGCTTCCATTTCACTTTCTTCCCCTGGGAAATTTCCACAGAACTTTTCCTGCAGTTCCTCTAGAGACACCCGGTTGCGAAATCCATCCGAGCAGACTAAGAACCCCATTCCCGGCTCATAGTTTCCCCGGTAATACACTGGTGTCACCTCCTTTTCTACTCCAATGCACTGTAACAGCACATTCTTTTTTGGATGACATCGTGCCTGCTTCTCAGTAAGTCTTCCTGCATCCACCTCTCTCTGTACATAAGTCTGGTCTTTTGTAATCTGTCTGATCTTGTCTGTCAGTTCATAGATACGGGAATCTCCGACCTGCACGATCAGATACCACCCAGAGGTCAATAAGATTGCAGACACCGTCGTTCCCAGCAAAAGATTTCTCTTTTCTCCATAGACAGAGATCTTCTGATTTTCTTCCTGGATCAAATTTTCCAGACTTGTCTCGATACTTTTCTTTTGCTCTTCTCCCAATAACATTTTGTCATCTCCATCTACAAGGAGTTTCGGAAGCTTTTCCTCAAACCATCTGGAAAGTCCGCGGATTACTTCCCCACTCGCCACTTCTCCTTTTTCAAGTCCTCCCATTCCATCGCAGACTGCTGCCAGCAGAACTTCT
The DNA here is from genome assembly GCA_963557735.1 of uncultured Faecalimonas sp. Lineage (GTDB taxonomy): Bacteria > Bacillota > Clostridia > Lachnospirales > Lachnospiraceae > Faecalimonas. The sequence continues at coordinate 9,191 of CAUWEA010000028.1, forward strand.
CCCTCTTTTCCAACTGCGGATCTGATCAATACTGCATCCTGATTGACATGTTTCCGGATTCCTATATCACTGCATGCCGCGCTTAATAGTTTCATAATTTCATCTCCTCTGTATTTTTATACTATATGGAATTCAAATACTTCATCTGACAGACGAATCTTCATATGATCTTTCAAAACCGTCTTCTGATAAGGACGGAGCAGATTTTCCTCCACATAAGTTCCATTTGTCGACTCCTGGTCTTCGATATAATAGTGCATCCCATCCCTCGTAATCTTTGCATGACACCTGCTGACAGACGTATTATCTCTGATACAATAACTGACTCTCCGGTCTTCCTTTCCAATTAAAAATGGCTGTACATTGATCAGAATCCGCTCCCCGGTCTGTTTCCGCAGCAAATAAGCAAGGTCTGCGCTGTGAAGCAAGGTTGTCTCTCCCTCTCTTACATTTAATACAGTTGTCTCCCCTACCCCCTCTCTCACCCACATCTCTTCCTTCCGAATCTCTCCTGCAGGCACGCTCTCTTCTTTTCGAAATACCGATGGGTATCCGCCTTCTGCCCTTCTCAATATCTGTGGCACCTGCTTTTCGGTCGTCCGTATTTGTTCCTTTGCATTTTTCCATTCTCTTTCTTGTTTGTCTGTCTCCTTTTTTGTATCTGTACGGAAAATTCCCCACACCGCTACACCTGCACCGATAAGCCCTGCGACTCCTCCGAAAACTGCCAGTAACACTGCCCCTGATACAGCTTCTGATTTATCTTCTTTTTTTTCCTCTTCCTCTGAAATCTGCAGTTCTGTCAATGGATTTTCTCTAGTTTCTTCTTGTTCTGCTCTCAATTCTGCTCCTTCTGCCTCAGCCTGCTTACTTTCCTCTCCAATCTCCGTTTCTGCTTTTACATAAGGCACTTCAAACAGATCCAGCGCCTTCCTAATATGATAAATCTGTACCGCATATGGTCTTCTATCCTCCCGGACTACATTCAAACCTATGACTTCTTTTCTTTCATTGAAAATCGGGCTGCCAGAACTGGCGCCGGACAATGGTACATTATGTTCGATCACTGTCTGATTTTCTCCGCCCGGAACTTCCTCAGACACTGCAAGCTGAATCATTTCCCCGCCCTTTTCTTCCTGAACTACTTCTTCTCCAATCCTCTCTTGATAAGCTTCCTCAGGAAATCCGACACTGGATATCTGCATTCCTTCTGTCGGCTGCACACTTTCTGCCAATTTCAATACTTCTCTGTCATATAACTTTACTGACAGATTTAACACTGCAAAATCCATCCGGTCGCTCTGTACATTTTCATGCAGCTGTGCCGGGATAAACAGATCTCTTCCCGCCATAATATAGATCCCCAGTCTGGGATCTCCCTTCTGCAGTTCCTCTGCCCCCTGCTCCTGCATGATTTTTCCTAAGAGGATTTCATCCGGCACTGCCGTATGTTTGCTTGTGAGGACTGCCTCTTCATTGATTAGAAAAGAGGCTCCATTCAGATAATAGACAACTTCCCCACTCTCTTTCTGATACCCCACTGCTACCGGAAGAATGGCATCTGAGATCATCTTCTGTTCTTCTGTTTGTTCCATTTCTGCTTCTTTTGCTGTGACTGTCAGCGAAAAGCAAAAAGCTATCATAACTGCCGCACCTGTCACCGTCCGTATCCATTTTCTTTTCCCTGCCATATTGACCATCTCCTCTGAATCAACGTCTTTTTCCTTCTTTCTTCTCATAAACTGTTAAAAATGTCTTTGGAGTATTTATGAAGAAAAAATATCTTACTTCATTTACTGCACTTCTGCTATCTGTTTCTCTGTTTTTCCCCGGCTGTTCTTCCATCCGGGTATCCTCTGATACCAACACTGCTTTCCGCCAGTTTACCCTCGATCTGTTCCGTCAGGATGTCGCAGCAAACACGATCGGGCTACACTATACATTGGAAGATCCCTCTTCCTATGACATTACACATGCGCCGATTACATATGGCTCTTTCTCTGCCAATACGGCAGGCGCACTTGCATCTTTAGAAAATAGTCTGTCTGCCCTATCTCATTACCACTATGAAGATCTCACGGAAGAAAATAAGCTGACTTACGATATACTCAAATCCTATCTGAACACTGCTTTAAAGGGAGCCCCATACCTTTTGTACGAAGAACCGCTCGGGGAGATTACCGGAATTCAGGCACAACTGCCCGTACTGCTTGCCGAATATCAGTTCCATGAGATCGACGACGTGGACACTTATCTCTCCCTTCTATCCTGCACGCCGGATTATTTTGATTCCCTGATTGCATTTGAAAAAGAAAAAGCCGACAGTGGCCTGTTTATCCCGGACAGTACCGTAGATGCAGTCATTGAGCAGTGCCATTCTTTCGTTTCGATGAAAGAATCCAACTATCTTCTATCCACCTTTGAAGAACGGCTTTCTAAAATCCCCGGACTTTCTCCAGCCGTAAAAGAGGCTTATCAAAAGAAAAATCAAGATATGGTCGAACATGCCATGATCCCTGCCTATGAGACACTCATTGCTGCGCTCTCAGATCTTCGCGGCACGGGAACGAACGAAAAAGGAGTCTGCTATCTTCCGGAAGGGAAAGAATACTACAGCTATATTGTCGAAAGGGATACCGGTTCATCCAGATCCATATCTGAGATAACGAAGCTGATCCACGATCAGATTGCTTCCGATCTTCTCGACATTCAGAAATTACTTTCCAAAGATCCTGATCTTGCTTCCCGTCCGGTATCTTCGGAAGCTACTTACGATCAGCCAGATATTTTTCTGAGAAATCACATCGATCAGAATCAGCCGGGACAGATTTTAAATCTGCTTGCAGAGAAATCTTCTGCTGCTTTTCCTGCTCCTCCGAAAGTATCTGCCGAAGTAAAATATGTCCCGGAAGCTATGGAGCCTTACCTGAGTCCGGCATTCTACATGATTCCTGCTATCGACAACCAGTCTGAAAATGTTATCTATATTAATCAGTCTCATAATGTAGATACCTTAAAACTATTTACCACACTCGCACACGAAGGTTATCCGGGACACTTGTATCAGACAACTTATTTTGCAGAAAAAAATACAGAACCGCTCCGCAGTATTTTCAATTTCAGCGGGTATGTGGAAGGATGGGCGACTTATGCCGAAATGTGTTCCTATTATCTCAGTCCCCTCCCAAAAGAACAGGCTGCGTTGTTTCAGAAAAACGGTTCCCTGACTCTCGGCCTGTATGCTGCTGCAGATATCGGAATTCATTATGAAGGCTGGTCTGTCACTGACACCATTCGCTTTTTCTCTGATTATGGAATCAAAGACACGGATGCGATCCAGCAAGTGTATCACCTAATTTTGTCTGATCCGGGAAATTACCTGAAATATTACGTTGGATATCTTGAATTTATGGAACTGAAAAAGAAATCAATGAAAATAGAAGGAGATGATTTTTCCCAAAAAGAATTTCATCGTGCAGTCCTTGATGTCGGCCCCGCACCATTTGATATTGTCTCCAGATATGCGATTGAAAATTAGAAAATGTTCCTCACCGAAAGCAGCTCTGGCGCATACAATACAATAAGATACTTCCAGGGAGGTCTTTATGTCTTTCTTGCCTTTACTGCTGTTGCTGCTTTTCCTTCTCGCGATTTTAAATTATCACAAACAGAAAAAGCTGATTCTCCAAATTCGCGAACTGTCTCCGAAAGAAAAACAGGCGCGCCTTCGTTCGTGGCTGAAATCCTCCTGCCTGTCCTATCTGCCCCGGCATGACATCTTTACTTACACTACGGATGCAAGGTCACCTGGATTCATGCACTGTAGATGGGGCAATTTCACCCAATCTGCCTCTCTTTCCGATTCACTTGCAATCTATTTTGACTATAACGGAAAAACATGGCTCCTGCACCTGGAAAAAGGGCAATATGGAATTTATTTCGGAGGAGGCGCCGGATTCTATTGTGCGGATCACATCGTATCTCCCGACAGCCGCAGCTTCACCCGGTTCGTGAGTGTGAAGAAATCTGAAACACTGCCGCTCTCTCTGGAACTTTTAGAACATAACATGTCCGTTTTTCGTCTCAGCAGACGGCATTGGTACCTGAGCGGATTCCGCATCGGCATCTGTCTCCCGGATAATCTGCCTGCGTTCAGAGTCTCTGTTACCTTTCCTGATACACTTATGCTGCAAAGCTTCATACGCGGACTGCTGAATGCCGGTTATTCTGAGTGTGAGATTCTGATCCGGGGACTTACGGTCTCTTTCCCCTTCCATTCGGACAGATCTTCCTTCCATTGCCATACACAGCTTCAGAAACTGCATCAGAATGGCAAAGCATGTTGGAGCAGATGCCTATGCAGGCTGTATTTCTTCCTCACACGGCCTTTTGAGTGTACCTTAGACCGACTGGTCTACCTGCATGCCAGCTTTCCATTTACATTCCGGCTCCTATGTCGTATCACCAGGTAATCAGACTTCTCTTTTTCGAAACGGGGAATCTCCATCTTCCCCGTTTCTTATTCTGATTCCCCTCCTGCCTCCCTATGACTGAAGTAAAGACAACTGCGACACGATCGCTAAAATTCCTTTGCTGTCACATCGCCGCAGCAAGCGCCACACTTGCCACAATCCCAGCAGCTGTTGCAAGAAGCGCCCCCGCCAGTGTATATCTTGTCTTCTTGATATTTGCTGTCATAAAATACACTGACATCGTATAGAAGATCGTCTCCGTACAACTCATCATAATTGATGCCACTAATCCGATGTAAGAATCCGTACCATACTCCTTAAAGATGTCCAGCACAAGCCCCGTAGCTGCCGACGATGAAAACATCCTTACAATCGTAAGTGGCACAAGCTGCACCGGGAATCCGATATGTACGACAAATCTGCTGATCAGTTCCGCAAAAAAATCCAGAAATCCGGAAGCCCTCAATACCCCCACCGCAACCATCAGCCCGATCAGCGTCGGCATGATCTTAATGACAGTCGAAAATCCTTTTTTCGCACCTTTTATAAAATTCTCATAGACGTTTGTCTTCATCAAAATTCCAAAACCGACAATATAAAAAATGACAAAAGGTACGATAAAATCACTCAGATATAAGAAAAACTTCATCCGCTCCTCCATTTTCATAAATAGACTCTTATCATCTTATGAAAACAGAAAACGATTTATACGAATCTGCCGCAATTTCCCAGACACATCCAACGATAGGTGTTACTGATACTCCCCATAGCTAAGCAAGGGGTTTTACGACTCATTGGATAAAAGAACGTACCAGCTTCTATGCCTGCTGATCTTCCTCCAAAATCCGCTCGATTGCCTCCCGGATCACCTCTGACTTTGCCACTTTCAGGCGCTCACAGTAAGCATTCAGGCGCTTTAACGTCTGTTCATCTAGGCGCAGAGAACAAATCTTCTCCTTATTGTCACTTCCCTTTGGTCTTCCCGGTTTCCCCATAATCTCGCCTCCTTTTTTGTATTACAATAATTGTATTATATGTATTACAAAAAATCAAGTCTAAAATATATTTTGTCATTTTCAAAAACATAATAGGATGACTAAATCTCTTTTCAATGATTTTGTCATCCTATTTGTTAAAATCTAATTTTTAATTTCCATAATTGCCTTTATACACTCGTTACAATTTTTAGCTTTATCCACATTATAGATATGGCATACAACTTTTTTCCCTTTATCTAACAGTGCTGAAACGCCCTCACTATAATATCTTGGAATATATCCTAATATTTTTCCTGAAGTATCCACCATTTGCACTGCATTTAAATCGTATTTATTTTCTTTTTCTCGCCGTAGATATACCTCGTCACCTCTGGTCACCTTTACGGCATCTGCACAATTTTCTCCATTGCAATTAAGATAATGTCTGACTCCTGCCATGAAAAAAATCCTCTTTAAATCCTGATCTATATCTAATATCGGATCAATAAATTCAAGATGATCGATCGGTAGTCGTGCTCCACTTCTTTTCAAAAGCATATATTCATCATATTCTTCCAGACCATATTTTTTTAAAATCACCTGAATATCTTTTCTCTTTTTATCTGGTAAGCGACTTGAGAAAATTGAAAAAAGCTTTGAGTTTTTATATGTTTGTTTTAAATCTGGAAAGCAAAGCAATGTTGTGAATCCATCAGCTATTGCCTGTTCTACCTCTCCACAATATTGGAATTCAAATTGCCCGTTTTTAACCAACTGCCCTACAATATATTGTCTTCTAGACTTCTCTGATTTCCAAATTAAATAAAGATAATCTTTTCCGTTTTTTACTGACATCTCACACCACATCCTCTCCATATACTTCTTCCATTAATTGTATCTTTGATAAAAGATACCTTTGTATCAATGTTCTTTTTTGCTCTGAAAGAACTTCTTCGTATTTATTCAATATATCATAAACTGTGTTTTCTGTCACACATGTTATAATCTTTTTCACAATTTTTTGTGTTTGCATATAATATTTTTCTTTTAGAAAGTTTAACATTTCTAAATGTGTTGGCTGCTTCTCATCTCTGTTTTTAATTCTGATAATCGATCTTGATTTTGTATCCACAAGCGATTTCCATAAAAGTTTATCTTTGCCTAAATATTGTATAATTTTCTTTTCCTTTACATAGGCACAAAGTGAAGAGCTATTGTCATATAAGGGGCTTAAATGAAACTGTCCATTTTCCATTAATAATGCCCAGTTACTTTGATGGCGATCTGTATTTCCAATTAAAAAATCAAATACTAATATAGATAAAAAATCATCAAACAGCCCAAATGTTTTCAAAGAAGCTTCTATCATTTCTAAAGAATATCTGTCTCCAGATTTTATATCGATTAATTTTTCCGAATCAAAATTTTCATATACTCTGCTGATACAATATATTCCCTCTATTAGAACCATTCCTTCTTTTTCCACGATATTATAGCTCATCGAGCCTTCTCTTCCCTTATACAATCCCACTTCAAATTCTGCACATGGTATTCCTATCAGTCTTGCCAACTCATATGCAATACATTCAGAAACATGATCTGTTGTCTCCTTGTCTTTCTTAAACTTAAACAGACCAATTTGATTTGTATCCGGGTTTATCAGCCAGATTTTTTCACTTCGTCCACTACCTTCTGAAGTTCCCTCATATTGTTCCCAAAAAGAAAAATCTTTCATCTCTCATCCTTTCCTATTTCCTCTTCCACTTCCCCATCATCATTGCAAATGCCACTCCTGCCACCGTACTTACCAGGGTCGCCACAATTCCTGCGCCGACAATCCCTGCCGGATTCACACTTCCATACTGGCTCCGATAAGCAATGATATTGATTGGGATCAGCTGCAAAGAAGAAATATTTAAAATCAAAAAAGTACACATATCTCTGCTTGCGATGCTTTTGTCTCTGTTTGGATTGATTTCCTGAAGGCTCTTCATTGCCATCAGCCCCGCCGGTGTTGCCGCCCATCCAAGTCCCAGGACATTCGCAATGATATTTGTTGTAATATGCCGGTTTGCTTCATGCCCTTTCGGTACGTCCGGGAATAACCAATGTACTGCCGGCTGTAATTTCCGTGAGGCCGCAGCGATCAGCCCCGACCGCTGCGCAATTTCCATCAGCCCCACCCAGAAAGACATAACGCCGAGCATTGTAATGCAAAGTGTCACTGCCTCCCTGGAAGAATCCAGCGCCGCGTTCGTGACATCTGCCATCCTGCCTGTCAATGCCCCATAGATGATCCCCACAAGTATCATTCCTGCCCAAAGATAATTTAACAACTTTTTCTCCCCCCAGATTTATTTTATAAGTATACTCTATGTCCGGGAGCGTTCTTGTATTCTCTAAAGCGGCATCTCCACCCGCTCGATCCGATTGCGGATATTTCTGTCCGTCTCATCAAACACAAGCTGTTTGTTGTATTGGTAATATCTCTCGCATTGATATTCCTGAAGGAATTTTACGCTGTAAGCATTCATATTTAATTCCGTGATAAAGATTGTCATTTCCTGGCTGACTCCAAATGCAATCTCCATAAAATCAAATGCATACTCCAATTTCTTTCCCGCAGACTCCTCCCGCTTTTCATAAGATACTCTCTCTTCTGCAAAAAGCTCTCGGATTCTTTCAAATGCGTTCTCTCCATCAGAGATCTGCTCCTCTTCCAACACCTTCAGATACATTTCTAATTTCTCAATCACTTTTCGATAAGTAATCTTTTCTGATTTTATGAGCAGATTTGCACGTTCTTTTTCCTTCTGTTCCTCACAGGTTTCTTCTAAAATTTCCCGAAATGCTTCCACTGCTTCCTTTTGCTGACTGAGCACATTTTTATATTGTTTCAGCTTCTCAAACAACATAGAAACATAGGACTCCTGCAAAAATACTTCCCGGAAAGCTTCTGTTATCCGCGCAAGAAGAAGACTGATCACACTCAGTTTCTCATCAAACGACGCGTGGGAAGTCTTCTTCAATAAGATTTCCGGAATCTTTCCTTCCATCACCTGCTCAACCTGATAATCCGCCTCATAACGATAATACAGTTCCAGATAATTTGCAAAATCCTTTGCGATCTCAGGAAATTGAATATAAGAACCAACAACTTCTCTGTCCGCTTTCTTGCCAAGCTTTTCATACACCTGGATCAGTCTTGACAGATCTTCCCATCCTCGCGGCGTCGCAAAAAAGGAGCCGTCCACCGTATGTTCCATCTTATAGAAATAGTTTTGTCTGTTTGTCAGATACGAGATCACAGCCGGATGAATCCCCTGACGGTAGGCATACTCTTTCCACACGGAAAAATCTGCTTCCACCTCAATCTTCTTCACGCGGTCCATCGTCACCATGTCAAATTCTCTGACGGACTTGTTATACTCCGGCGGATTTCCCGCTGCCACGATCACCCATCCTTTTGGCACTTCGTGATTTCCAAACGTCTTATATTGCAGAAACTGAAGCATTGCCGGAGCAAGTGTCTCCGACACACAGTTGATCTCATCAATAAATAAAATGCCTTCGGAAAGTCCGGTCTCTTCGATTTTCTTGTACACCGATGCGATGATCTCACTCATTGTATACTCGGTAACCGAATATTCCTTTCCCCCATACTCATTTTTTGAGATCAGCGGCAGTCCGATCGCACTCTGTCTTGTATGATGCGTGATCGTATACGCCACAAGCCCGATCCCGCACTCTCTCTCAACCTGCTCCATGATCTGTGTTTTACCGATCCCCGGCGCTCCTAAGAGGAAAATCGGCCTCTGTCGCATCACCGGGATCTCGTATTCTCCATATTCATCCTTCAGCAAATATGCCTCGATCGAATCTTTGATTTCTTCCTTTGCTCTTTTAATATCCATAGTCTGTCTCACCTTCTGTCCTTCTTAATTGTTCCGGTTCCAGTATCAGTTTCATTGCCCATACCGGCACATCCACATCACTGTAATCCTCTTTTAAAAATACAAACGCAGTTTCGTACAATGGTTTTTTCGCCGGAAATGTTCCATAGCCATCTGTAAAATAGATCAATCCGCGCAGTCTGTGAAACGCTTTCTTGGCAATCAGTTCATTCACATACCCGAACACCGGACGAAAATCCGTGCCGCCAAATCCATGGATTTCAAAATGTTCCATATAGTGTTCCATCTCTTCCTGATTATGGATCACCACATCCGACTGGACCTTATCATCACACTGTATGATATGCACACAGATTTTCCGGAAAAAGCTCTCCGACTCACTCAACACACTGTATGTCTGCTCTAAAAATTTTCGGATCAACTCTTCCTTGCACGACATCGATGTGTCAACTGCGATCACGAAGTCCTCAACCTTATGCACTTCCTTCGTTTCCTGCGGTTCGATCAACGGTACATTTCCGAACATCTCCATCCCATAATGGTAAAATATATAATCAAAGGTATCTGGATCTACCTGAATTTCCTCTTTTAATACTGAAAATTTTCTCAAAAACTTTTTATAATCATATCGTGTCCGATTTTCCACGCGCACCTGCTCTGCAAGCACCTCTGCATCTTCCGATGCTTCCTTTGCAAACGTCTCCATCTTCGTCTGAAGCTTCTCGTTTTCTTCTTTCCACTCTTTCTGACGTTCCATCATCTTCTGCTGCGGAAGCTCCTGGTTCCAAAGCTGATGATCGTCCACAAAAAATTCTCCCCGCAGTTTTTCAAAATCAGCTCCGCCGATCCATGTATCTTCTTCTACTCCCGCTTCTTTTTCTTCCAGCGCCTGATAAATTCCTGCGACTGTCAGCACATTCATCTTCTCCCGCAGGCTCTTGTACACTTTTTTCCGGTATGGCGAAACATATCTTCTGACCGTGCGCACCGTAAGCCCGTCAATGATCGACTCCACCGTAATATCTGCTGCAAGATTCCACAACTCCTGATCTACTGTTTCCGGGACATTAAGATGCCCAAACAGACAGTGGAACATCATGTGAAGGTAAGCACGGCTGATAGAAATCCGGTCCTTTTTATACAAATAGATCAATGCATCCGGATAAAAATAAATACCGAATCCATCTGTCCCCATCCCGGTGATATTCATCTCCGGCCGAAAGAAAAAACGACTCAGAGCCACATCCAGAAACCGCATCGACAAATACAGTTCATTTCTCGCCTGCTTCCAGATATCCATACAGATTTCAATCTTCTCCAGTTCCCTCTGCTGCTGTTTCTGTATAATATTCATTCCTTCCTCCTCTCTTTTCACACTACTTTTTTCTGCCAGTTTCCCTTTATTTTCAATCGTTCTGAAAACAGAATCCCGCTTTCTTTCAGAACACTTTTACAGATCAAATTTCTTCTTTTTTTCTTTTATCGCAAATCTCTGATGATACTGCTCCATCAGATAACTCATCATCGATGCCTCTCCGGTTATCCCCACCATGTCTATTAATACACGAAGGTTATCCACATTGTCAATACAATGTTCCACATAATATGTGAGAAGTTTCATATCCTTTTGCTTCAAAAGATACTCTGACACGTTTTCCACATGCGAGCTTAAGTAGTTCTCATACTGCTCTCTTGCATCCTCCGAAAGCCGGTACGGATATAAAAGACGCGCAAATGCAAGTGCCACCACAACTTCCTCCCGCTCATTTTCCACTGCCCAGGCAAACCGCTTATCATACTGGTCAAACTGAAGTTCATTCTTCACGATACAGTTTCGGTACCACATCCCGCTTCCATGTGTCTTGGTAACGAGGATCCGCGCCGGCGTATTTTCCACCGCTTCCTCAAAATATTCCGGAAAAATCAGTTTTGCATCGCCATCCGGACAGTGGTACATCACTTCCTGCTCCTCCCCGATCTCAATCAGCAGTTCCCGAAAGCAGGATCTCTTTTCCGGCACTACAGTCACATCCATTTGCCGGATCTGATGACATCCGGTAAATGCCCCCGCGCCGATATCCCGGATATCCGTAGAAAACTTCAATCGTTTCAAGTTTCTGCAATTATAAAACGCATACCGTCCGATTTTCTCGATCGTATCCGGCAGAACGATCTCCTCCAGCCGTTCTCCGCACAGCGCCTCCTGACCGGTTTCTTCCTCCGGCGGATGATCCATATGCGCTGAAAATGCATACGGTGCAAGTTCTGTCACTTTGTATCCATCAATTTCCGGCGGGATCACCGCACTCTCTCCATACGAAAAACAGCGCAAAATAATTGCGCTGTCTCCGTTGACTTTTATTTCAAATTCCTTATTCTTCTGTCTTTGTTCCATGTTCCTCTTCCTTTTCCTCGTTCTTTGCGAACACTGTGATATTTTTCTTTCTCAGCCTTTCATGCACACAGCCTCTGAACAATGTATAGATCACAGAAACCATCGGGATAAAGATCAGCATTCCGACAAGCCCCATCAGACTTCCTCCGAGGCTGACTGCCACAAGCACCCAGATGGACGGAAGACCGACAGATCCGCCGACAACATGGGGATAGATCAGATTTCCCTCGACCTGCTGTAAGATCAGGAATAAGATCACGAATCCAATTGCCTGCATCGGATTGACCATCAGAATCAGAAAAGTTCCGATCACACATCCGATAAACGCCCCGAAAATCGGGATCAGCGCTGTGAATGCGATCAGCACGCCGATCAGAAGCGCATATGGCATTCTCAGAATACTCATACTGATAAAGAACATTGTTCCTAAAATAACTGCCTCCATACACTGTCCGGTCAGGAAATTGGAAAATGTCCGGTAAGTCAGAGAACAGATATCAAGAACTGTCTTTACCTTTCTCTCCGGCAAAAATGCATATAATACCTGATGGATCTGAACCGTCAGCTTCTTTTTCTGAAGCAGGATATAACATGCAAATGCAGCTGAAATAAAGAAGGTCGTCAGCCCACTTACAATACTTTTTGCGGCTGCAAAAGTTGTATTTAATACACTGCCCGCTCCATTTCGGAAAAAATCGATCCCGCTCTGGATCATCTTATCCCAGTCAAATTCAATCGTCTCGATCCACTCGATGATCTCTGTATTATTTTGAAATAAATCTTCTGCCCACATCTGGAATTTCGGTATAAATACTTTAATACTTTCCCCAAGCATTAAAATCGTATTTCCTAACTGCGGGAATACAACGAAGATCACAACAAAGATAATACCAAGTACAAGCATGATAGACAAGACTAAACTGCACGGTTTTTTAATCTTCTGCACGATCTTGTTATCTTTCACCAGCTTATTGGAGAAAAGTACTTTCTCTATAAAATTCATTGGAACATTTAGTACGAATGCGATCGCGCCTCCCAGAATAAACGGAAAAGCGATATGAAACAAAAACCGGATCGCATCCAGAACAATTTCATACTTCCACAGACCGATCACGATCAACGCTGTGAATAAGATCAGTCCGCGGATTTTTTTAATTGACTCGTTGTTTAAGTTCATTGAACTCCCTTCTATTTCTTACGGAAGCATTTTAATAGCTGGATGATCGGAAGGTTTGCAGCTGCAAGACCATATACAATCAGTAACTGCTGGATCGTCAGTGTAGATACCTTAAATACAGAGTGCAGTGCCGGGATCATCAATACACTTGTGATCAGTACCAATCCAAGAAGGAATGCTCCGATCAGATAAATATTGTTCCACATCTGTTTCTTGAAGATGACCGGTCTGTCGGATTTACAGTTAAATCCATGAACAAGTCTTGCTGTACAAAGAGTACCAAATGCCATTGTGCTTGCAAGCACTGCATCGCCGCCCTTAAATCCAATTAAAAATGCGATCATTGTTGTTACGCCGATAGAAAGACCTTCTGTCGCGATCTTGATCAGGAAATCTTTTGTCAGGATCGATTCGTTCATCGGACGAGGTTTTTCATTCATAACATCTTTTGTGTGCGGTTCCAGACCAAGTGCGATCGCCGGGAGACTGTCTGTCAGCAAGTTGATAAACAGTAAGTGTACCGGTGCAAACGGAACCGGAAGTCCTGCGATAGATGCATACAATACTGCAAGGATCGCACCGAAGTTACCGGATAACAGGAACTGGATGGAACCTTTGATATTCTTATAGACATTACGTCCGTTTTCTACTGCCTTGATGATTGTTGCAAAGTTGTCATCTGTCAGTACCATAGATGCCGCATCTTTGGAAACCTCGCTTCCGGTGATTCCCATTGCCACACCGATATCTGCCTGCTTTAATGCAGGAGCATCGTTGACACCATCACCCGTCATCGATACAATATTTCCTTTTTCCTGCCATGCACGCACGATACGGATCTTATGCTCCGGTGAAACTCGTGCATATACTGACACATGCTCTACAAAATCTTTTAACTCTTCATCGGATAAATTATCAATCTCAGCGCCTTCACATGCTTCTGATTCGTCTTTTAAGATACCGATCCGCTTAGCGATCGCTGCCGCTGTCACCTTATGGTCACCTGTGATCATGATCGGTTTGATTCCTGCACGGATACATTCTGCAACGGCATCTGCCGACTCTACTCGCGGAGGATCCATCATAGAGATCAGACCGAGGAAGATCAGATCATTTTCATCTTCCAGACAAAGATCTCTGTCTGTGTCCATCTTCTTATATGCAAATGCAAGCACACGAAGTCCGCCTCTTGAGAATTCCTGGTTCTGCGCTTCGATCGCAACTTTATCAGCATCTGTGATCGGGCAGACACCATCTCCTTTTTGAATATAAGCCATACGGTTTAAGAGCACATCCACAGCACCTTTTGTGATCATGATACGCTCTCCGCCCATCTCATTGACTGTTGACATTAACTTTCTGTCACTGTCAAACGGGATTTCTGTCTTTCTCGGATATGCCTCTCTGACATCCAGCGTTCCGACTCCGAGTCTTGTTCCGATATTGATCAGAGCTGTCTCTGTCGGGTCCCCGATTTCTACACCATCTACATTGGTAGAATCATTACAGAGGATACTGTAATCCAGCAACTGTCTCTGCTCTTTCTTCTGAAGATCGATCTCTGCTGCCGGGATTCTCTTCTCATTTACATAGTAATCTTCTACAGTCATCTTGTTCTGTGTCAGAGTTCCCGTCTTATCCGAACAGATGATAGATACACTTCCAAGTCCTTCTACTGCCTGAAGCTTACGGATGATCGCATGTTCTTTTGCCATCTTCTGTGTACCGAAAGAAAGAACGATCGTTACGATAGAACTTAATGCCTCCGGAATTGCCGCTACTGCAAGGGCAACCGCAAAGAGGAATGCATCTCCGATCGCATCACCGCGGAATACGTTGATTCCAAATAAGATACCACAGAAGATCAGAATGATGATTGATAATTTCTGTCCAAACTGGTCTAAGTTGATCTGAAGAGGTGTACGTTTCTCAGAAGTTGTCTTTAACAATGTTGCAATCTTACCAACCTCTGTCTCCATACCGATTCCGGTTACAAGGAAAGAACCTCTTCCGTAAGTAACAAAGCTTCCTGAAAATACCATATTGGTCTGGTCTCCAAGCGGAACTTCCCCGGAGATCACATCTTCTGATTTTTCTACTCCAAGGCTTTCCCCTGTGAGGGCACTCTCATCAATTTTTAAGCTTGCATTTTGAAGAATACGTCCGTCTGCAGGTACGTAATCTCCTGCTTCCAGTATCACTTCATCTCCGACTGTCAGTTCCACTGAAGGGATCTGAATTACATTTCCATTACGAAGTACCTTCGCCGTAGGACCCGACAGCTTCTTTAAGCTGTTTAATGACTGTTCTGCCTTGACGGTCTGGACAGTTCCGAGAATTGCATTCATCGTGATCACGACTAAAATAACGACCGCACTCTCCGCATCCCCGAGGAATCCGGATACGATCGCTGCTGCGATCAGAATGATTACAAGGAAATCTTTATACTGTTCCAGGAAAATCTGAAATGTACTCTTTTTCTTTCCTTCCACCAGCTCATTCTTTCCATATTTCTCCTGGTGTTCCTTGACCTGCTGGTCTGTAAGCGGCTCCTGCTGGCCGTTTACCTTTTTTCTTGTCTCTTCTTTCGACAACTGATAAAATTTGTCCATGTTTCACTCTCCTATCCTGCAATGAAGAAGTTTCTATCTGTCACCATAGGGTCTTCCAACGACACCTGCTGCTGTATGACCTTGCCTTTATTATGCCAGAATCTGTAAAAAGATTTCAACCTGAAAGAAAAGATCATAGAACTTTGCAATAAAAAATGACGATCCTCCTTATTGCATATCTTTGTTATATGCAATAAAAGTCTCGCCATTTAATTACGATACGGATGAATTTTCATCGTCCTGACGTCATCGTAAACGTTGGGTAACGCTAGCTACTCCCTTTTATTCATTATGTTTACTATACGACAATCCGTTTCACATTGTCAACTATTTCTTTCATATTTAGGGAAAATTTATTTTCCCGGGGATTCTTATTCTAACTTGAACTATTTTTTATTTTCCTCAAGATAAAAATTACAAAAACTAATTTTCTATTCTACTCCTGGTAGCTCGTATCATAATTTAAAAACTCTTTTACCGTCGGATGGATCACGACAGCAGACACAACGATAACAGCCAGCAAGACACTCACAAGCATGATCATCCTCGGATCCCAGACTTCTCCAAGCAGCCCGCCGACAAAGTTCCCAAATGGAGAGAGCGCCATTCCCAGTGTCGTCTTCATCGCAGAGACTTTTCCTCTCTTATCAACCGAGGTTCTCTGCATCACAGTGGAATTCATGATCATATTGAATACCATCTGGAACCAAAATGCCATAAAAAATTTCTATGAAATATTATATCCAAAACACATCGAAAAATTAGAACCCTAGCTTGAAAAAATAAAATCACTTTTACACGAGCAATTTTGCTTTGAACTCAATTAACAGTAGAAAGAACCATTTGAATGGTAAACGCTCAATAACTGAGTGCCTTATATCTAATTAAGATCCATGAGATAATTATCTCGCAAAAGCTATATATAGTTTTTGTAGTTATAGTTTTTAGAGTTTTTGTAGCAGCTCTAGATTGGAGATGAATCGTGGATCAAGTTACTCAAGTGAAAAGACAATTCCGTAGGGAACAGTGGAAACAACATATTGCAGAATGTCAAGCAAGTGGGATGACGGTTCGAAATTGGTGTAAATTATGATATTTTTTTTAGCCACAAGTGTTACAAAAATGCTTGATCACAACACAGATGGTTACTCTGGATACAACAAACTCACAGGGATCATCCGTTGTGGTTGTTGGGCTTATCTCAGACGTAAGTTTGTAGAGGCTATTCCTGGTAAGAAAGTGGCAGGAACAGCTCTCACTAACGCAGAGATTGGTCGCGATTACTGTAACCAACTGTTTGAAGTAGAACGAACACTTGTGGAGCTTTCAACCGAAGAAAGATTTTGTAAGCGTCTTGAATTGGAAAAACCGATTCTTGAGGCTTTTTGGTGTTGGCTTGAAACACTAACAGTCTTAAAAGGATCTGCTTTAGGAAAAGCAGTAACCTATGCCAAGAATCAAAAACAATACATGGAGAATTATCTACTAGATGGTAGATGTTCCATTTCTAACAATGCAGCCGAAAATGCTATTCGTCCATTTACAGTGGGACGTAAAAACTGGCTATTTTCAGATACTCCAAAAGGAGCATCTGCATCAGCTACAGTATATAGTATCATTGAGACAGCTAAAGCAAATGATCTCAATGTGTATGCCTATCTTCAATATTTGTTATTGTACATGCCAGACACTGATTGGCAAAATCATCCAGAACAACTAGATGATTTAATGCCTTGGGCGGAGGCAGTACAGGCGGAATGTAAGTAACTTCGAGGATGGTAAAGCCATCCTCATTATTTTTATAGGCACTTTGTTATTAGGCGCTTACTTTGAATGTTTACCTCAATTTGAAGAAACTCAAAAGGAGGCTGACGCTTCACAATTTGCTAATTGTTAAAGCGACAGCCCCTCTTTACTCTGAAAAATTAATTTGATCCACTACAATTAGTATGTTTTGTCTGTGGCTTTTCTGTAATACATTCAATTTCTTTTACACTTGGTTTTATGTATTTTTTCATGTATTATCCTCCCTTCATTAAAATTATGGTTAATGAATCTACTTGATTCAAATACCAACTTAGTATATTACTTTTATTTAATCACTTTATCATTTTGTAGTAATTGTTCGTTAAATATTTCTTTCCTAATCTTAGCAGTACGACATGTAAAATGGTCATTTAGCAAATGATTATTAGTTACTAAATCTACAATTCCAGAACACCTTATACAGAAGTCCTTATTTTGACAATTGGAGCAAATAGGAAGATCTTTCCATTTTATTTGTTTTATTTTTTTTAAAAATTCACAGTTCCATAACTCTTCAATTTTATCATCTTTGATATTTCCAATTTTATGAAACCACAAATTGCACGGATATACATCTCCATATGAATCGATAAATAAAGAGTAACGAGCTTCGCAACAAACATTGTAATTGATATCTTTTTCAAAAAAATAAGTTTTACCAAAGCGGATTTCATCTAGTTCTTTAAGGATTTCATATAATTGTTGATCAGTTAATGCTAATTCTCTTGGCTCATTTGATCCATTATCCTTAGGAAATATTCCTTCTGTAGCTAAAAAATCTACATCTATTTCAGAACAAAATCTCTTGATTTTCCTATACTCACTGTAATTTTTCTGCATTGCAATTGTTTTTACTTCAGTTCTAATATTCGTAGCAGATAATAACCGACAATTCTCAATTACCTTAGATGCCGATTTTTTTGATCTCGTTATCTTATCATTAATTTTGTCTTCTAACGAAAAAAGTGTAGTTGAAATTACTTCGACATGCATTTCTTCTAAACATTTAATAAGCTTAGAATTTAATAAAGAAACATTGGTTAATAAAATTACCTTAAAATACAATTTACGTGCATATGCTATAATATCCATAATATCGTTTCGCATAAATATTTCTCCACCTGTAAATTGAATTTCATAAACTCCTAAATTTCTTAATTCGTTTAGTAATTCCTTTATTCTTTCTGTGTTAAGTCCATAATTATTATGATTATTAATAAAACAATGTATGCAATTCCAATTACAATAAGTTGTTAATTCAATTGTTGCCATAAACATAAGATTTCTTTCAGCATAATATTCCTTTAAGTTAATTATATTCATAAATTGTGAGCACCCCAACTTCTATAAGTGAATTTACAAATTTTAAAATATCCTCTTTAATCTCATTGAAATCTATTTGGTAGTATATTGAGACTTCTTTAATGATTTCATCAATATCCACGTTTCCTCTTTCCCCTATTAATTCCCATATGTATAAATCCGTATTTTGTAATTCATAATACTTATGTGTTAGAATATTATATACAAATGCAAAATTTGTGTTAGGAATTTTTTGCCATGATATAT
>CAUWEA010000029.1:0-27305 GCA_963557735.1 uncultured Faecalimonas sp.
GAACACTAGCCTTCCAAGCTAGATACGTGGGTTCGATTCCCATCACCCGCTTTTAGAAAAGGTCATGTACACATATACATGATTTTTTTTAATTTCAGCAAAAAAACTATTTATGTTTGATCATGGGGCGCCGCAGTTCCTTGTTGATGAAGCGCCGGAAAAATATTTATAGTAAAAAAAGAGAGAAACAACCCTCAGTGAAGGAAGTTTCTCTCTTTTTCGTTTTAGAAGAAAATATGATATAAACCTTTAGTAAGTTGAGATTGAAAAATGATTATGCAAAGTATCTCTTTAATAATCCTTCAAATGCTTTTCCGTGACGAGCTTCGTCTCTTGCCATTTCATGAACTGTATCATGGATTGCATCGAGGTTAGCAGCTTTTGCACGTTTTGCAAGATCGAATTTTCCAGCAGTAGCGCCGTTTTCAGCTTCTACTCTCATTTCAAGGTTTTTCTTTGTGCTGTCTGTAACAACTTCACCTAATAATTCAGCAAATTTAGCAGCATGCTCTGCTTCTTCCCATGCAGCTTTTTCCCAGTATAAACCGATCTCCGGATATCCTTCTCTGTGAGCTACTCTTGACATAGCAAGATACATACCAACTTCTGAACATTCTCCTTCAAAGTTTGCTCTTAAATCTGCAAGGATGTCTTCACTTACGCCCTGAGCAACACCTACAACGTGTTCAGCAGCCCATTCTCTTTCTCCTGTCATTTCTTTGAATTTATCAGCTCCTACATGGCACTGTGGACATTCTGCCGGTGCAGCTTCTCCTTCGTAAACGTATCCGCATACTGTACATACAAATTTTTTCATAGTTAAGATCTCCTTTTCTTTTACTTTTATTTTTTAATATCAGTAATAGTTACTGATATTAATTTAGCACAATTATTATCGTTTGTCAATGGATATTTGAAAATTTATAAAGGATTAAGATTTCATAATGCAGTCTTCGCATTTTCCGTAGAACATAGTTGTATGGGATTCGATACTTCCTGCAAAATCTCTCCCTGCAATGTCATTAATATGATCAATGCTCTCCATTTCAAGATCCATTACTTTTCCGCAGCAGGTACATATAAAATGATAGTGCGGATTTGTCCTGCCATCAAAACGGTCTCCGCCTGATGGGGTTGATATTTTCAGAGCATCCCCTGTTTCTGCAAGCAGATTCAGATTACGGTAAACAGTTCCTAAACTGATATTTGGAAACTCTTCCCGTACATGCGCGTATACAGTATCAGCAGTTGGATGCTCCGTTGTGCTTTGCAAATAATTTTTAATGGACTCTCGCTGTCTGCTATACTTTAAAGTTGCCAATAGGAATCCTCCTTTCAATAATAATAATAGTTATTATGATTATAATATAATTATTTTCAGTGAAATTGTCAAGCAAAAATTAGTATAAAAAAGAAAGTGAAAGGAGCGGGGAAGGAAATGAGGGAAATATAAAGTCTGAAGAAAAGCAGATCAGGGAGCTTGAATGACTTTGGAAAAAATGGGGATACTAAGCAAAATTGGAAAGGGGAGTAATAATGAGAGAGAAAAAAAGAAGATGGATGATAGCCAGACTGGCTGTAGCAGGCATTGTGGCCGGAAGTACCAGTATGGCTCCGGTACATGCCAGTGAATCTCTCCCGAAGGCGGGGGTGGAAGTATTGAGAGAGCAGTACGAGACAGAGTACAGCCCGATTGTGTTTGCAAATGTGGATCCTTTCATTTATATAAGAAGTGAAGCAAGGGAAAATGCCGGCTATCAGGGGAAACTATATAAAGAAGGCGCTGCATCTGTGATTGGAAAGCAGGGAGAATGGCTGGAAGTTGTTTCCGGGGACGTTCGTGGATATGTCAGAAAAAGCGAGATGCTTATGGGAGAGCAGGCAAAAAAGAAAGCAAAGGAAGCCGGAAAAATTGCCGAGGTTACGGCTGATATTCTTAATGTACGGAAGGGAATGGGAACAGATACAGAAATTATCGGGCAGTTGAAAAAGGGGGAGAAAAAGGAAATACAAGGAGAGGCAGATACCGGGTGGATTCCGATACAATATGAGGGAAAAGAAGGATTCATCTCAGAACTGTATGCGAAGACAGAAGCACAATTTACTTATGCTGAGTCAAAGGAAGAAGAGCAGCGCGTGATAGCCGGGGAAAAGGGAAAAAAGGTGGTCGAATATGCGTGTAAATTTATTGGAAATCCTTATGTGTGGGGTGGGACAAGCCTGACGGAAGGGGCAGACTGTTCGGGATTTGTCCAGTCTGTATATAAAAATTTTAATGAAGAACTTCCGCGCACAACATGGGATATGGAACAGGTGGGGGAAGAAGTAGGCTATGAAGAAATAATTCCCGGAGATCTGGTCTTATACGATGGACATGTTGGAATATACGTGGGAGAAGATAAGATGGTCAATGCAATTGATGAGGAAAAGGGGATCGGAATCAGTCCGGTATTTTTAAATGAGATTATTACGATCAGAAGAATTTTATAAATAATAGAAGTCTGGATAATATTCTGGGCAGTAAAAATTAGGGGGAAAAACAGAACCTGACTGCATACCTGCGGGTGCTGCAGCCAGATTCTGTTTTTGCTTTGGGAGAAATAATCTGTGAACTGGAAAAAACAGGTAAACGGCATCTAGTCAAACTGCACAAATTTGTCGAGCAGGATCAATTTATGAAAAAAGATATCAAAATACTTTCCACAAGTTATCAACATGGAAAAACGCAGAAAATCACTCGAAACAAAAGTTTTACACAAAGTTATCCACATTATCCACATTAATCGATGTGGATTATGTGGATTATTATTGTTAAAAAAAGAACGAATGTTTTGTTGAGTTATAATAAAAATACTGTTATGTCGAAAAAAATTAAAAAACTTGTTGACTTTTAAAATTTCTAAAAGAAGTGAGAAATGTATAAACAATTAAGTAGGAGTTGATAATTTAAAAAAGTAGTATTATAATCGAAAGGACAGTATGGCATAGCAGGAGAATTTCTGTATGCCTGACAGTTGAAAAAATAAAGGAGGAACTGGAAATGGCAGCAAAAGTGACAAAAGATATGACAATCGGTGAACTTCTCAATAGTAATCCGGAAGTTGCACCTATTCTTATGGAAGTGGGAATGCACTGTCTCGGATGCCCGGCTTCCCAGGCGGAAACACTTGCAGAAGCAGCAATGGTTCATGGGATTGATGCAGATCTGTTAGAAGAAAAGATTAATGCTTTTTTAGCAGCAAAATAGCTAAATGAAAAGCAACAAAGGAGCTGTATGCGAATGTACAGCTCCTTTTGACAAATTTAATAAAAAGTAGTAAAGTGAAGAATCAAAAAATCAGGAAGGTTCTTCTGTATGGTCTTCCTGAAGAAAATCAAGACCAGTGATATCCAGATCTATATTTTCAAGAAGCTTTTTGATAAGTGTCAGTCTCTGACGGTAAATCGCATGTTCTTTTATAATTCTTGCAAGATGAATCTGGCGTTCTACTTTCAGTTTTAGAAGTTCTGCGTGGATCGGTTTACGAATGTAGTCGCTAGCCCCTGAGAGATATCCTTGTGCTTCAAAACTGATTCCATCCAGACTGGTTAAAAGGATTACAGGTATTTTAGATAACTGTTTATCTTCTTTCAGGAATTTTAACACTTTGATCCCGTCTAATCCTGGCATCATCATATCTAAAAGGATAATATCTATATCTGGAGTTGTTCTTAATCGTGCAAGAGCATTTACACCGGATTTCATTTTTATGGTCGTATATTCATCTTCCAGTAAAGTTTCTATAATATCTAAAGTGATTTCATCATCATCGATTATCATCATTTTGTAACTCATAATATTTATCCTTCCTATAATGAATCTGTGTATTTCTTTAAGATATGAATGATTCGTTCATACTCCTCTGAAATGTACGGATATTGCTGTTTCGCTGTTTCAAAATCATTGTTTCTGATTGTATGTACACATTGGGCGGCGCGTCTGCTTAATTCATCCAGTCCAAGATTTGCGGCGAGACCTTTCAGCGTATGGGCAGCGCGTTCTGCATCATCTGGATTCCCATCGGCAAAAGCCTGATTTAGAAGTTCCATGCAGGAATCATCTAAAAATCTTAATAAAAAGCGTTCTAAAATATTTTTCATGCCACTGAAGCGTGCCAGAGTGTATGCTGAGTCAATCCCTAATTCTGTCAGAAGTTCATCAAAAGTCATGATAGATTCCTCCCCTTTTTCCTTTGTTTAAGATATTAAGATAATTATACAAGATTTTTTCTCTGACTACCACAAAAATTTTCCTTTTTATTGTTTTGAAAAAAGAATGGAAGAACAAGGAAAAAACCTTGCGCGATGAAAGGAACAATGCTATTCTTTTGGCGGAGGGAGATTGATATGAAAGGTGTAATAGAAAAAAATTTTTATAATAAAAGAATAAGCAGAAGAAAAAGGAGTTTCACTACTTTTATGGAGTCAGGGAAAAGTTCTCAGGCAATCCGCAAGGGATTGATTTTTATGACTCCACTTGTGATCATCTCTTCGCTAGCGAGAGTAGGTCTTAGTTTTCCGGTAAACGGATATCAGGAATGGCTCAACAGCGCAGATGCATTTTCGTTTTTACAGATCCTCACAAGAATTTACAGCTCGACAACGGATTATTTTTCTTTGATATTATCCTTTTCAGTTGCATGGTGTTACGCCGAGCAGCTGAAAATAAAAAATGGAAAAAGTTTTGTATCTTTTGGTGCAACAGCATCCTTTATGCTTCTGATAGGGATGGGGAGCAGGACATTTGATCCACAGTATTTTGGAACAGCAGGAATTTCTTCCGCGCTGCTGGCGGCATTAATTACAACAAAGCTGTTTCATCTTTTTGTGCAATATCCCGTATTTAAAATCAAAAATGAAGATACAGATTCCTTTTTGTCAAAAATGGCAACTTCTATTTTCCCGTTAGGCTGTATCCTTATTTTGTTTGGACTGTTCAGTTTTTTAATGGATTATTTTTTTCAGGCATGTCTGCAGGATTTGATTGAGCGGTTCCTTACGGTTATTTTTATGCAGCTGAGAGGAAATAAGATGTTTATGGGACTTTTTTATACAGTATCTCTGCATGCGTTATGGTTTTTTGGAATACACGGATCCCATGTGTATTATGAAATTAATGAAGTATTTTTGAACAATCTGCTTCACCGTAATATTGTAGATATAGCTGTTGGAAATATTCCGACAGAAATTGTCAACACAGTATCATTAAATACATTTTGTAACCTCGGAGGTGCAGGTTCCACCATTGCTCTTGTGATTGCAATTTTGCTTGTCAGCAAAAACAGAAATATCAGAAGAGTTGCAAAATTCGCTGCGGTTCCGTCTGTGTTTAATGTGAATGAAATTTTGCTTTTCGGTTTACCGATCGTGTTTAACCCGGTATTTTTGGTTCCATTTTTGTTCATTCCGTTTTTGAACCTCTGTATCGGATATACAGCAACGATCGCAGGGCTTGTTCCGGTGATCAGCAGGGATATTAACTGGACGACACCTCCCCTTTTTAGTGGCTACATAGCAACGGAATCATTTGCAGGGGTTCTGCTTCAAATAGTGCTGATTGCCGTGGATGTGGCAATTTACATTCCGTTTGTGAAAAAGATGGATAAAAAATCATTTGTATTTGAAAATTTATACGAAGATGATTTTGAAAAGATCAAGACGATGGAAGAGAAAGATAACGAAAACCGCAGACTGATCCGTGCACTGGCAAATATGTACGATGATGTGTATGAGGCAAACCTGGAAAGCAGAATCGTACGTGTCATAAGAACAACACAAAGTGAAAGCATTTTGTTTTCCGGTCAGGAGCTTACTTTTTCTGAATTTGAAGGATGGTTCTTTAAGAAAGTTTCAAAAGAATATGAAAATGAACTGAGAGGTCTTTTTTCATCAGCAGATTTTCTGCAGAAATTGGCGGGAAGCGGTGTCCTTGAAAAGGAAATAAGGCTGGATGTCAAAGGGAGAATGGAATGGTTCCGGTTACAGTTTATTGTCTCGCGGATCAAGGAAGATAAGCCGTCGATGATTACCGTTATGGCAATGAATATTGATGAGTTCAAGCGGAGGCAGGAAGAACAGAATATAGCGCTTCGGTCCGCGTATGAAGCGGCAAGGCAGGCAAGTATAGCCAAATCTACGTTTCTGTCTAATATGTCGCACGATATCCGGACGCCGATGAATGCAATTCTCGGGATGTGTACGATTGCCAGAAAAAATATGGATGATCCCAAAAAGGTTGAAGACTGTCTGAGTAAGATTGATGCTTCTTCTGCACATCTGCTGAATCTGATCAATGCAGTGCTTGATATGTCAAAAATAGAAAGTGGGAAAGTGGTTTTTCATGAAAGTACGTTTGACATCAGTCAGATGGTAAAAGAAATTTGTGATATTATACAGCCGCAGGCAGCGAAAAAAGGCGTGGAGTTTTGCTACGGGTTTGAATCATTAAAAAATATTTATGTGACAGGGGATTCGCTGAGAATCCGTCAGATTTTTGTTAATATTCTTGGAAATGCTGTAAAATTTACACCGGAAAAGGGAAAAATTAAATTTAGCGCGAGAACGTGTCCATCTTCGTATACCGACTATACGACGTTTGAGTTTATCTGTTCTGATACCGGGATGGGAATGAGTGAAGAATTTAAAGAAAAGCTTTTTCAGCCTTTTGAGAGAGAGACAAATTCTAAGATTCATTCTATAGAGGGAAATGGACTTGGAATGGCGATTACGAAAAATATTATTGACCTGATGAACGGAGAAATTTATGTCGACAGCAGTATTGGAGTGGGAACTACATTCACGGTTGTACTTCATTTGAAAGAAGCAGATAGAAACGGGTTGCAGGAGAAAGAGGGAGAAGAGGAAAACAGGGGAACATCCCGGAATTTTGAGGGAAAAAGAATTCTTCTTGTGGAAGATAATGAACTAAACCGGGAGATTGCAAGAGAATTTCTCACGCTGGCAGGAGTGACTATTGAAGAGGCCCAGAATGGAAAAGAGGCAGTGGAAATGGTGGAAAAGTCCGGGGAAAATTACTATGATCTCATTTTTATGGATATCCAGATGCCTCTGATGAATGGATATGAGGCAGCAAAGGCAATCCGTGCACTGCACCGGAGAGATGCAGATCTTCCGATTATTGCCATGACGGCGAATGCATTTTCAGATGACATCCGTATGGCAAAGGAAGCCGGTATGAATGAACATATTTCAAAACCGATTGATATCAAAAAATTATTTAAGGCGATGGAAGAATTTCTGTAAATTTTCAAAAAAGAGAAAAGGCATTACCGGGGACGCAGCCTCTGTGGTAATGCCTTTTTATTAAATCTCTGCAAGATGTCTGACAGCATCTGCAAGAATGATTGTTTTGCAGTGTTCTTCCAGATAAGCGAGAACCGTGCCGGATGCTTTTTCAATGGAAGCATATTCAGACAGCATATTACAGATCTTGCTGAATTCATTTCCGGTATGTCCGGATTGCGCCAGAGCCAGAATAAACATACCATTTGATTCATTTTTATAAAGCGTATTTGCTCCATGATACATTGTATGAAGAAGGCGGGCGGCATGAATGACACTGTCTAAATTAGAAAATGAGAAAAGCCGGATGGCAGGCGCTGCCGGAACCGGTTCTACAGTCTCTCTTTCGGGCGGGAGTGGTTCTGCAACCGCAGATTTCACTTTGTTCAGTAAATCGAGAAACTCATCAGCCCCTTCCAGTTTATCAAGTGCAGTCTGTTTTGTATCGGAATCTTCCAGCGGTCCGAATTTGGAAAAACGTGTGTCGAGTTCTTCTGGATTTTCTACCTTTGTAATGATCAGGACAATCGAATCCGGGGAAGCCGGGATTGCTTCAATCATCAGTGGAATATCATCAGCCTCGAATCCCAGTTCGCTGGAAGCCTGCTGCATCATGTCATGAAACAGCATTTTTGCTTTTTCAGTGCCGTAAGCAAGTTCGCTCAGCTTCAAATGTCTGGCAGCAAGGTCTGCCCGCGTCAGAGTACAACGGATCTGATTGTCATTTATTTTTTCAATCTTCATATATTATCACTTCCTATCCATAAACATGAATGCTTATTTTTATAATAGTATAAACAAAAAAAAAAAATATGTAAAGAAAATACTTGCAAAGTGAGGGGAAATTATTTATAATGCGAAATAAGAGAAGACAGTGTCCCGGTAATTATGTATCTGTGCAAAGGAGGGATACGAACGTATTATCGATGTTGATGAAACCATTCTCAGGAAAATCTTTCAGCAATTCTATTTATTCTAAACTAATTCGATTTTCTAAGTGATTCAGCTAAATTTCAAGACAAAACAATGACAAATAATTATTTCTAAAATGCAAACAATATAAAGGTCCATTTGCTGTCTTCTTTTTTCAGCGGAAATCTGTTTTCCAAAGGATTATATCACATGCACCCAGGTCTTAGTGGAAACGGAAGAAGCCATAATTACCGTTTGGACGGGAAGGAACGAAGTGAATAGTACAGAAGAAAAATACAGACAGTTTTTCATAGAGCTGGAAGCATATGAAAAATGCGGAATCCCCATGTCTATGGATGGGGAACCGGCAAGTCCCCTGCAGATTGTCAGCGCACATATGGCAAAAGAAAGCAGTACATATATGCGGGATTATGTGATGGATGATAAGACCGGAAGCCTGAAAGAACTTCATTTTCAAAAAATAGAGACAAAATAATGCAAATCCCCTCAATGCAAAGTATTAAGAAAATCTTATTATTTTTTGAAAAAGAGGAAAGTATGTAGTAATCTGTCGAAAAAAGAAAATTCATATGGTATAATAGGTCAGGTAGGAGGTAGGCTATGGATAGAAGAGAACATGATGAAAACTATGGAGCGATCCGGGCAAAAAGACTACAGAACCGAAGACGGAGAAGACAGCGGACATGCCTGATCGAACTTTTGCTCATATTATTTTTTATAATTGTGATTGTTTCAGCAGCGGGTGTATTTGTATGGAAAAAATATGGTCCATCGAAAGTGAAAGCTGATTTGAATGAATATTATGGTGTGACTGCTGCGGAAGAAGTGGCAATTATTATGAATAATGAGGTACTGGAGCAGAAAGGCATTGTGTCTGACGGACAGTTTTATTTACCATATGAAGCGGTACGACAGAAGATTGACGGTGGATTTTACTGGAATGCAGCAGAGGGAACTCTGCGCTATACATTGCCGTTGGATCTTGTGGAAGTACCGGCGGAAAGCAAAGACTATATGAAAGCAGGTCAGGCAGAGTCTGAAGACTATGTGATCGTGAAGCGGATTGGGGATCAGGCCTATATTGCGGCAGATTTTATCCAGGAGTATGCGGATGTCACAGCAAGGACTTACGAGAAGCCGAACAGAATGGTACTCTTTGATGACTGGGGAGAAGTAAAGACTGCAAAGGTAAAAAAGGATACACAGGTGCGCTGGCTGGCGGGGGTCAAGAGTGATATTCTGACAGAGGTCAGAAAGGGGGACCGCGTGTATTTTATAGAAGAGGAAGGCGACTGGAAGAAAGTGAGAACGGAGGATGGCATGATCGGATATATCAAAAACAGTGCGCTAAAAGATGTAAAGACAGAGACGATCGCATCATCTTCTGAGCAGCCGGAATATACAAGCATGACGAAAAATTATAAAATTAATCTTGCATGGCATCAGGTGACCAATGAGACGGCAAACGAGACATTAAGTGAGATGATCGCCTCTGCGCAGGGGCTTACGACAATCTCTCCGACATGGTTTACGGTTGCAGATACTGCGGGAAATCTGAATTCAATCGCCAGTGCGTCTTATGTAGATACGGCTCATGCAGCAAATCTGGAAGTATGGGCGCTTGTAAGAGACTTTGATGGAGGGATCGATTCTCCGGAGGAAACTTACCAGCTGCTAAGTTCTTCTGCTTCCAGAAAGAATCTGATCGATAATCTGATGATGCAGGCACAGCAGTACAATATTGACGGAATCAATGTAGATTTTGAAAAAGTTTCTGCAGAATGTGGAGAGCATTTTATTGAGTTTATCCGTGAACTGTCTGTGGAATGCAGGAAGAGTCAGAAAGTATTGTCTGTGGACAATTATGTTCCAATGGGATTTAACAGTCATTATGAACTGGAAGAGCAGGGAAAAGTTGCAGATTATGTGATCATCATGGGATATGATGAACATTACGCAGGTTCCTGGGAGAGCGGTTCGGTAGCTTCGGCGGGTTATGTGGAACATGGTATCCAGCAGGCAACAAAAGATGTGAAAGCAGAGAAAGTGATCAATGCAGTTCCATTTTATACAAGAGTCTGGGCAGAAGTTCCGAAGACAGAGCAGGAACTTGCAGAACAGGCAGGAACAGAGCAGGCTCAGTATGGGATGAATGTAACAAGCGAAGCGCTTGGAATGCAGGAAGCAGAAGAACGTGTTGCGCAGGCAGGAGTGACCGCTGTGTGGGATGAGAAGACGCAGCAGAACTATGCGGAGTGGCAGTCGGAAGGCGTGACATACAAAGTCTGGCTGGAGGACAGTTCTTCTATCGAGGCAAAGTTAAAGCTGATGGAACAGTATCAACTCGGTGGTGTTGCGGCATGGAAGTTAGGATTTGAGAAGCCGGAGATCTGGTCCGTAATTGAGCAGTATACAAAATAGAGACAGCGTCAGATTACAGAAAAGTCCATAGAAAAGAGAAATGATATTTTATTTCCCCCTCTCATATATTGTAATGATATAGGAAGAGGGGGGATTTTTTTGCATAAAAAAATAGAACTGATCATGGGAATCTTACTGATCCTGGCAGCGCTGGCGGGAGGAAAGACATTGACGCAGGCAGTTTCGGGAAAGATTTCACAACAGAAAGAGCAGGTAGTTGTAGTCGTTGACCCGGGACACGGCGGATTCGACCCGGGAAAAGTAGGGGTAGACCGGTTGTTTGAAAAAGATCTGAATCTGGCAGTTGCAAAAAAACTTCAGAAAATCCTGACGAAGAACGGGGTTCATGTTGTGATGAGCAGGGAAGAGGATGAATCACTCTGCGGTGAGACAGAAGCAAATAAAAAAATCTGCGATATGAAAAAAAGGACGGAACTGATCAACAGCAGTAAAGCGGCTGTTGCTGTCAGTATCCATCAGAACAGTTATCAGACCAGTGATGTAAAAGGAGCACAGGTGTTTTACTTTACACATTCTGCGGAGGGAAAAAAAGCGGCAGAGATTTTACAGAAACATTTGAAAACAGTCGATGAAACAAATCACAGAGAGGCAAAGCCGAATGATACTTATTACATATTGAAGAAGACAGAGATACCGACAGTCATTGTAGAGGCGGGATTTCTGACCAATCCGGAGGAAGCAGCAAAGCTGCAGGACGAGACCTATCAGGAGAGAATTGCGCAGGCAGTGTGGGAAGGACTGAAAGAGTATCTTGAGTTGTAAAAGGTAGAACTAATAGAGCATAGATTTCAAAATAGTAAAAAATCAGGGGAGCGTATAAGAAAAATATTTTACGTTCCCCTGAGTCTTAAGAGAGAGTATCGCTATCTTTTAATTTGAAGTAGGTGACAAGCTCCTTCATAATCCGGGACTGTCGTGTGAGTTCTTCGCTTGCGGAAACACTTTCTTCAGCAGTTGAGGAAACAGACTGAACTACTTCGGATATTTGATTAATTCCAACTGTAATCTGTGAAACGGAAGCTGCCTGCTGGGTACTGGCTTCAGAAATCTGGTCAATCAGCAGTGTAAATTCTTTTGAGTCATTTACTGCATTGATAAGAGATTGCGCCGTTTCATTTACGATGGAAGTTCCGTTTGCAACGGACTGAATGGAGTGTTCAATTAAAGAAGCTGTGTTCTTGGACGCTTCGGCGCTTTTGCTTGCAAGATTGCGGACTTCGTCAGCAACAACGGCGAATCCTTTTCCTGCGTTGCCGGCTCTTGCGGCTTCCACGGCAGCATTCAATGCAAGAATATTTGTCTGGAAAGCAATGTCCTCGATTGTTTTAATGATCTTACTGATCTCATTTGAACTTTTGCTGATTTCATCCATTGCCTCTACCATATTTTGCATCTTCTGGTTGCTCAGCCGCATCTCACTGCTGATTTTACCGGCCTGCTCATTTGCCTTTCCGGCAGTAGCGGCATTCTGGTGAATATGTTCTGAAATTTCTGTAATCGTAGCTGCGAGTTCATGAATGGAATTTGTCTGCTCCAGTGCACCTTGTGAGAGTTCGTGGGCGCCGCTCGAAACATGTTCTGCCCCGGATGCCACCTGGATGGCGCTGTCATTGATCTGAAGGACCGTTTTGTTAAGGCGGTCTGCAATTTTACGGAAAGAAAGGAGCAGCGGATAGAAGTCCCCAATATACTCTGCCTCGCATTCTGTATCTACCGTAAAATCTCCATCTGCCATTTTTCCTAAAAAAGTATTTTCATCTTTGATAATTGTTTTGAGTTTTTTAGACAATTCACGGAAGCGGCTGGAAAGTACTCCTAATTCATCTTTTGATTCATATGGAACGGAAATATCCAGAGTTCCGTTTGACATTGCAATTGTAGCTGTTTCAAGTTGTTTCAGTGGAATGAGGATCCTTCTTACAATAATAAATGAAAAAATAAATCCTGCAACACTTATGGATACTACAAGAATAAACATGCTCAGTTTGGCAGAGAAATATGTTTTATTGCTGCTGATTTCGGCTCGTTTACTTCCATCCATATTATATGAGATCATATCATTTAAAGCATCATTCACATTGTTGTAGAGATCGATTCCTTCTGTATTTAACAGCTGAAGCGCATCGTTCTGTTTTTTATCCTGAACAAGAGACATCATTTTGGAATCCAGAGTTTTATAGGAATCCCACTGGGAGCGCAAGGTGTTTAATAATTTCTGATCTTTTTCGGAAACAACTGTTTCCTGGTAAGTTTCCAAAAGTGTATCCATTGTTCCGATTTCTTTTTCGAGATATCCCATATTGGCGGAAATATCTTCGTCAGGATCAAAAGTAAGAATGATTGTCTCATTCAGGCGGATGTTTGACATTGTTGTGTTCATATTCCGTGCTGTACTCAGGCTTGGAAGCCAGTTTCTGACAATGTCATGGGTAACCTTATTAAGGTTACCCATCTGGAATAAAGACATACTCTGCATCATCAATAATCCAAATAAGGCAATACCGATCAGTATGTACAGTTTCCATTGAATTTTAAGATTTTTGAGTGTTTTCACTGTGATTCCCCCTTCGTCAAATTTAAGCATACATTATTGATGTCGGCTGTTTTAAAGCAAAACATAATAAATTTATGACAAAAATACAACATAAATAAAACGAGGAAATCGTTCAGAATGAATTTTTAATTGTTAAGAGACTGTCCCCTCCACATCTCTGCATTTCAAGTGGAAGATGACAAATCCGACCACCAGCATTCCACCGATCACAGCGACTCCGACTTTGGAGTTATCGGCAAGCTGGGTTGTGATCCCCATCAGCATTGTGCCGAGGAAGGATGCGCCTTTTCCGAAGATGTCGTAGATTCCAAAGTATTCACTCGACTTGTTCTTCGGGATGATCCGGGCGAAATGCGATCTGGAGAGCGCCTGGATCGCACCCTGGAAGACTGCCACGAGAACGGCGAGGAACCAGAATTCCCATGTCTTATCCAGCTGAAGGGCGAAGGCGGCGATTCCGATATAGCCGAGGATCGATACGGAGATTAGATCGGTCGGGCGGTATTTCTTTGTCAGTTTTCCGAATAAGATTGAGAACGGGAAGGCAACGATCTGGGTCAGGAGCAATGCCAGAAGCAGACTGCTGTCATCGATCCCTACGTCTTTTCCGTAGGAGGTTGCCATCTCAATGATCGTGTACACCCCGTCGATGTAGAAGAAAAAGGCGAGAAGAAAATAAAAGACCGTTTGACTCTCGCGCAATTCTTTGAAAATATTTCCAAAGCGCTGAAAGCTGCTCCTGATCGGGGAACGCACAGGTTCGATATAGCATACTTGTTTATAATGCTTTAAAAGCGGCAGTGTCACGACCAGCCACCATACGGCGTTCAGAAGGAATGCGATCGCGGTTGCTGTGACGGCCGACAGTCCGATCGGTTCTGTAAACAGTACAAGGATCAGGCTTATGATAAATGGGATACAGCTTCCGAGATAGCCCCATGCGTAGCCGAGGGAAGACAGATGATCCATCCGGTCATCGGTTGTCACATCAGCCAGCATTGCATCATAAAAAATGAGGCTGGAAGAGAATCCAACTTTGGCGATCACGAAAATTGCCAGAAAGATCACCCAGGAAACCGGGAGGGCAAGAGCGGCGCAGCCGAGGACACCCACCATCATGGAAAAGGTAAAGAGCGGCTTTTTGTATCCTTTTGTATCCGCGATCGTACCGAGTACCGGACCTAACACTGCGACGATCAGCGTCGAGAGAGATACGGCATACCCGTAGTAAGCGGTGGAGTCCGAAAGGGAGACTCCGTTGGCGGATGCAATATTTTTAAAATAGATCGGGATGATTGTAGATACCAGAAGCACAAAGGCAGAATTTCCGATATCATAGAGGATCCAGTATTTTTCCAGTTTTGTCAGTTTGTTCTTGTCCATAAGGGGCTCTCCTATGTGAAATCGTTATTCAAAAAGTTATTCAAAGTTTCGGTCAAACCGTTCATCCAGAGGATCTCCGGTGGAAAGTGCGTCATAGAAGTTCTCCATCAGACGGACACCTACCGGGATCGCATCGATGTAAAGGCGGCTGAGTCTGCGGCAGATCGGAGCACAGTCCGGGTTGCGGTGGAAGTTCATCACCAGTCCGTGAAGTCCTTCGTAATTTCCGCTGAGCCGGAAAGCGGCATTGATGACTGCGCGGCGCACTTTGCATGGACTGATCAGGAAGTTGTTATAAAAACGGAAAGACTTTAATGCCTCGAACATTTCCTTTTCAGAGATCGCAGGGAAAAACTGTGCGATGCAGTCAGAAAGTTCTTTACTGACCTGAATGTGGGCAAGTGTTTTCGTTGTGACCGGGTCTTTCTGGCAGTGGAGCAGGATGCTTCTGTCAAATTCCGTTTCAATCTCTGTGTGGGAGATGCCAGTCTCAGTCATTTCTCCGATGTATCCGTGACACTCGCTGTCAAGAGAGTAATGGCAGATAAATCCGAGAATATAGGCAATCGCAGCTTCTCTGTCGCTGCTGCGGTTGATAACGCGTCTTGCCTGGCGGAAGAAAGGCGCAGCGATCTCCGCGTGCATCAGGTGTCCGGCTTTGCTGACCGGAGTGCTTTTTAGCGGTCTGTAAAAGAACAGAATATCAGGACCGTGGAGTCCGATATCAAAAAGAGCGCGGTGCTCGGTGATGATACGCCGGATCTCAGGGTTTTCTGTATTTGCAAGAACTTTTTTTCCAAATGTATAGTGTGCGTAAGCTGCAGGCATGTCAATTCCTCCTTTGAAGTAACAATGATAAAGTGTAATCATTGCCTGTTAAATTTGTCGTATGTATTCTGTTAAAAATCTGTAAAAAAGAAATGCTTTATTTGTTCCGTAAAACAATGCTTCCCTTTATTTTGTAAGGACTTCTACTCCAGTCTCTGTGACGAGCACCATGTATTCAATCTGGGCAGACAGTCCGTCGTCGATCGTGTATACGGTCCAGTCATTGTCTTCATCGACGAAGAAATCAGGGCTTCCCTCGTTGATCATCGGCTCGATCGTAAACATCATACCAGGGACAAGTACCATCTCCGATCCTTTTGGAGTGACATAGGAGACAAACGGTTCCTCATGAAATTCCAGTCCGATCCCGTGTCCGCCGATATCTTCTACAACAGAATAACCGTTCTTCTGCGCATGTGTGTTGATCGCATCGGCAATATCACCGAGATGTCCCCAGGGTTTTGCTGCCTTTAATCCAAGTTCGACACATTCTTCGGTCACGCGCACGATCCGTTCGGCACGCTCACTCACAGCTCCGATTTTGAACATTCTGGAAGCATCTGAAAAGTAACCGTCAAGGATCGTAGAGACGTCGACATTGATGATATCTCCTTCCTGGAGAATGATAGTTTCATCTGGAATACCGTGGCAGATTTCATTGTTCAGGGAAGTGCACACGCTTTTTGGGAAACCGTCATATCCAAGCGGAGCCGGGATCCCATCGTGGGACACTGTGAAATCATGTACGAGAACATCGATTTCTTCTGTACTCATTCCTGCGTGGATGTGTCTGGCAACATGGTCGAGTACCGCCGTGTTTAATGCGGCGCTTTTTCGGATTGCTTCGATCTGGGCAGGGGTTTTTAACAGTGCCCTTTCCGGGACAATGTGTCCGGATTCTCTTAGCTGTTCCATTTTCTCTTCGATCGCCATGTGGCAGCGTTTGTATTTTTTGCCGCTTCCACACCAGCATAATTCATTTCTTTCCATAATATCAGGCTCCTTTTTATAAAATAATGTAGAATTTTAAACATTGACAGATGTTTTGTACTTCCTATAGTATACCGCATTTTTTTGTTGTTAGCACCTGAAAAATAAGATATACTATATTTGTTGAGAAATAGTGTCGGTGAACCCGTAAGAGCGGGACAGAAAGTGGTAGTTTACGCTTGCGGGGACATGGAAGGGACGGAAAATATTTCCGGTGAAAGGAAGTGCGTGTATGTTAAGAATAGGAATGTTGACAAGCGGCGGCGACTGTCAGGCATTGAATGCAGCGATGCGCGGTGTGGTAAAGGGGATTTGCTCAAAGATCAAAGATGTGGAGATCTATGGATTTAAAGATGGATATAAGGGGCTGATCTACGCGAATTTTGAGATGCTGACTCCGAAGGACTTCTCCGGTATTCTGACGATGGGCGGCACGATCCTCGGAACCTCCAGGCAGCCATTTAAATTGATGCGGGTTCCGGATGAGAAGGGACTGGACAAGGTGGAGGCGATGAAGCACACCTATCATAAGCTGAATCTGAACTGCCTTGTGATCCTCGGAGGAAACGGGACGCATAAGACGGCGAATCTTCTGAGGGAGGAAGGGCTGAATATCATCACGCTGCCGAAGACGATCGACAATGATCTGTGGGGAACGGATATGACATTCGGATTCCAGAGTGCAGTGAATATCGCGACAAATACGATCGACTGTATCCATACAACAGCAACCTCCCACAGCAGGATCTTCATCGTGGAAGTGATGGGACATAAGGTCGGATGGGTGACGCTGCATGCGGGAATTGCAGGAGGAGCAGATATTATCCTGATTCCGGAGATCCCATATGACATCGAAGTTGTGGCAGAGGCGATCCGAAAGAGAACAGAGGCAGGAAAGCATTTCACGATCCTTGCAGTGGCGGAAGGAGCGATCTCCAAGAAGGATGCAAAGCTTTCCAAGAAGGAATACAAAGAGAAAATAAAGAACCGGAAGTATCCGTCCATCGCTTACGAGGTGGCAGAGGAACTAAAAGAACGCACCGGTCAGGAAATCCGTATCACAGTGCCGGGACATACGCAGAGAGGAGGATCTCCCTGCCCGTATGACAGGGTGCTTGCGACAAGACTCGGTGCGGCGGCAGCGGAATTGATCATGACAGAACAGTACGGCTATATGATCGGAATCCGAAATGGGGAGACGACGAAAGTGCCATTGAAAGAAGTGGCAGGAAAGTTAAAGACAGTGCAGCCGGATTCCGGCATTGTCAAAGAGGCGAAGATCACAGGGATCAGTTTCGGTGACAAATAAAATGAGAAGCCAGCAGAAAGATAAGGAGAGAGAAATATGTCATATACAGCGTTGTACAGAAAATTCCGCCCAGGTGGATTTGAGGATGTAAAGGGGCAGGATCATATTGTACAGACATTGAAGAATCAGATAAAGGCAGAGCGGATCGGACATGCTTATCTTTTCTGCGGGACAAGAGGAACCGGAAAGACGAGTGTGGCGAAGATCTTTGCGAAGGCCGTAAATTGCGAGCATCCGGTAGACGGAAGTCCGTGCGGGCAGTGTGCGATGTGTCAGAAGATTGCGGAGGGAACATCGATGAATGTGATCGAGATTGATGCGGCATCGAACAACGGTGTCGACAACATCCGTGAGATCCGTGAGGAAGTTGCGTACCGTCCGACAGAAGGAAAATATAAGGTATATATCATCGATGAGGTGCATATGCTTTCGATCGGTGCGTTCAATGCGCTGCTAAAGACGTTGGAGGAGCCGCCGGAGTATGTGATCTTCATTTTGGCGACGACAGAAGTGCACAAGATACCGATCACGATTTTGTCGAGATGTCAGCGATATGATTTCAAGCGGATCACAATCGATACGATCGCGGCGAGAATGAGTCAGCTGATGGAGACAGAGCATGTGGAGGTGGAAGAGAAGGCGATCCGCTACATTGCAAAGGCAGCGGACGGTTCGATGCGTGATGCGTTAAGTCTCCTCGACCAGTGTATCGCATTCTATCTTGGACAGAAATTAAAGTATGATGACGTGCTGGAAGTGCTCGGTGCAGTGGACACGGATATTTTCAGCAGAATGCTTCGTCAGGTCATGGCGCGGGACGTGGCGGGGGTATTGCAGACAGTAGAAGAACTGGTCATGCAGGGAAGGGAACTGACACAGCTTGTGGCAGATTTTACATGGTATCTAAGGAACTTGCTTCTTGTGAAAAGTTCTGATAATATGGAAGATGTTCTCGATGTTTCCACAGAGAACCTGATCCAGCTGAAGGAAGAGGCGAAGATGATCGAAAATGACATGCTGTTTCGGTATATTCGTATTTTCTCGGATCTGTCGAATCAGATCAAATATGCCACACAGAAGAGAGTGCTTCTGGAGGTGACATTGATTAAGCTCTGTACACCTGCGATGGAGACGACACAGGACAGTCTGTTAGACCGGATCCGCGCGGTGGAAGAGAAAGTAGACCAGGCAGATTTTTCTGCGCAGGGAGGACAGAGAGTTGTCTATGTGCAGGAGGAAAAGCAGGCAGCGCCTGTGGAGCGCCCGAAGCTTGAGAAAGCGATTCCGGATGATGTGCGGGAAGTGGTGCAGAACTTCAGGGGGATTGCCAATGAGGCATCGCCTATGCTGCGCAATTATCTGAAGTATGCGAAGCTGAGTCTCGGCGGAGACGACAGACTGCTGGTTGTACTGCCGGATGAGATTTCTGCAAATGTTGTGGGAACAGAGGAGCATAAGAAGGAGTTGGAAGCTCTGATTGAAAACAGGATCGGCAAGACAGTGACGCTCGATGTCCGTCAGGTGGATGACGGAAGAAGGTTCGAGGACAGTTTTGTGGATATAGAAGATGTGATTCATATGGAAATTACGGTCGAAGATTAAGGAGGATATGATTATGGCAAAACGTGGAGGATTTCCGGGCGGAGGAATGCCGGGGAACATGGCGAATTTAATGAAGCAGGCGCAGAAGATGCAGCGCCAGATGGAAGAACAGGCAAAGGAAATGGAGTCGAAAGAATTTACAGCAACAGCAGGAGGAGGCGCTGTAGAAGTGACTGTTTCCGGTACAAGAGAAGTACTGAAAGTGAAATTACAGGAAGAAGTAGTAGATCCTGACGATATCGAGATGTTAGAGGATCTGATTGTTGCTGCAACAAATGAGGCGCTCCGCAAAGTGGAGGCAGAATCAGCATCAGCAATGTCAAAACTGACAGGCGGTCTTGGCGGAGGAATGCCGGGACTTCCATTTTAACGGACGAAGGAGCGGAGGATATGGATTATTACAGCAGTCAGATCAGCAAGCTGATCGAAGAGCTGTCACGACTTCCGGGAATTGGTGCAAAGTCAGCCGGGAGGCTGGCTTTTCATATTATTAATATGCCGAAGGATCAGGTGGAACGGTTGGCATCTACTTTGGTGGAGGCGAGAAATAATGTGAGGTACTGCGCGCAGTGCTGTACACTGACAGACAAGGAGCTTTGCCCGATCTGCGGAAGTAATAAGCGGGATCAGAGAACGATCATGGTCGTGGAGACGACAAGAGACCTGGCAGCTTATGAGAAGACAGGAAAATATAATGGAGTCTATCATGTGCTTCACGGCGCGATTTCTCCGATGCTTGGAATCGGACCGGGGGATATTAAATTAAAGGAACTGATGGAGCGGCTTCAGGGAGATGTCGATGAGGTGATCATCGCCACGAATTCCAGTCTGGAAGGAGAGACGACGGCGATGTATCTCAGCAAACTGATCAAGCCGACCGGAATTAAAGTAAGCCGTATCGCAAGCGGCGTCCCGGTCGGAGGAGATCTGGAGTACATCGATGAAGTGACACTTCTGAGGGCGCTGGAAGGAAGAACACAGTTGTAAACGTGCAGATGCACCTGCAGGAGATATTGCAGCAGATACTGTGGCATCTGTGGGCATAGTCGGGAAAAGGCGCCGCAGCAGAAAGAGATAATCAAATATGCAAGGAGGAAACGGGTATGAAATTTTTTAT
This sequence comes from uncultured Faecalimonas sp., assembly GCA_963557735.1. Classification (GTDB taxonomy): domain Bacteria; phylum Bacillota; class Clostridia; order Lachnospirales; family Lachnospiraceae; genus Faecalimonas. The sequence continues at coordinate 20,500 of CAUWEA010000029.1, forward strand.
TGACACAGCAAAAGTGGAAGAGATCAGAAAAGCGAATGACATGGGTGTCATTTGCGGAGTAACTACAAACCCATCTTTAATTGCAAAGACAGGACGTGATTTTGGGGAAGTGATCGCAGAGATCGCATCGATCGTTGACGGACCGATCAGCGGTGAGGTCAAAGCGACGATCACGGATGCAGAAGGGATGATCGAAGAGGGCAGAAAGATCGCCGCGATCCATCCGAATATGGTCGTGAAGATCCCGATGACCGCAGAAGGATTAAAGGCATGCAAGGTGCTTTCTTCTGATGGGATCAAGGTAAATGTGACACTGATCTTCACTGCGAACCAGGCGCTGCTTGCTGCAAGAGCCGGCGCGGCATATGTATCTCCATTTCTCGGAAGACTGGATGATATTTCCGTGCGGGGTGTGGATCTGATCACAGAAGTGGCAGAGATCTTTGCAGTTTCTGGTATTGACACCGAGATCATCGCGGCGAGTGTCCGCAATCCGATCCATGTCACGGACTGTGCGCTGGCAGGTGCAGATATCGCGACCGTGCCATATGCAGTGATCGAAAAAATGATACACCATCCTCTGACCGACCAGGGAATCGAGAAATTCCAGGCAGATTACCGGGCTGTGTTCGGAGAATAAACGGCTTGCATAAAGAGAAAGCAGCAGATATAATTGAGAAGGAAAACAAAATGTGGAGGCAGTCTAATGAATAAATTAGAATTAATGAAAATGGCGAATGAAATCCGCAAGGGTGCTGTGACAGCAGTTTACCATGCAAAATCAGGACATCCGGGCGGATCCTTATCAGCAGCAGATATCTATACATATCTTTTCTTTGAAGAGATGAACATCGATCCGGCAGATCCGAAGAAGGCAGACCGGGACCGCTTTGTCTTATCAAAAGGTCATACGGCGCCGGGATATTATGCGACACTTGCAAACAGAGGATTCTTCCCGGCAGAAGATCTGACGACACTGCGCCATGTGGGATCTTACCTGCAGGGACATCCGGATATGAAGCACATTCCGGGTGTGGATATGTCAAGCGGTTCTCTCGGACAGGGAATCTCAGCGGCAGTCGGAATGGCGATCGGAGCGAAGCTTTCCGGAGAGGATTACCGTGTATACACACTTCTTGGGGACGGAGAGATCCAGGAAGGTCAGGTGTGGGAAGCATCTATGCTTGCAGGACACAGACATTTAGACAACTTAGTTGTGATCGTAGATAATAACGGACTTCAGATCGATGGAAATATTGCAGACGTCAATTCTCCATATCCGATCGACAAGAAATTTGAGGCATTTAACTTCCATGTGATCAACATCGACGGACACGATTTCGATGAGATCGCAGCGGCATTTAAGGAAGCAAGAGAAGTAAAAGGAAAACCGACGGCGATCATCGCAAAGACGATCAAAGGAAAAGATGTTTCCTTTATGGAAAACGAGGCTTCCTGGCATGGAGCAGCTCCAAATGAAGAACAGTATGCGGTGGCAATGGCAGATTTAGAGAAAGTAGGTGAAGCATTATGTCAGATGTAAAGAGAATTGCGACAAGAGAGAGCTATGGAAAGGCTTTGGTAGAATTAGGAAAGCTTCACGAAGATTTAGTTGTCCTCGATGCAGACCTTGCAGGAGCTACAAAGACAGCGATGTTCCAGAAAGAATTTCCGGAGCGCCACATTGACTGTGGGATTGCGGAAGGAAATATGATCGGTGTTGCGGCAGGACTTGCCACAACTGGAAAGGTTCCATTTGCAAGTTCTTTCGCAATGTTTGCAGCCGGCCGTGCATTTGAGCAGGTGAGAAACTCTGTGGGGTATCCGAAGCTGAACGTGAAGATTGGCGCAACACATGCGGGAATCTCCGTAGGAGAAGACGGAGCGACACACCAGTGTAATGAGGATATCGCGCTGATGCGGACGATTCCGGGAATGGTTGTGATCAATCCTTCCGATGATGTGGAAGCAAGAGCGGCAGTTCTGGCAGCATACGAGCACGAGGGACCAGTTTATCTTCGTTTTGGAAGACTTGCAGTTCCGGTGATCAACGATAATCCGGAATACAAGTTTGAACTTGGAAAAGGAATCGTGCTGCGCGAAGGAACGGATGTGACGATCATTGCAACCGGGCTGGAAGTATCAGAATCATTGGAAGCTGCAAAGAAATTAGAAGCAGACGGAATCAGCGCAAAAGTGATCAATATCCATACGATCAAGCCGCTGGATGAAAAACTGGTGATCGAAGCTGCGAAAGAAACAGGAAAAGTTGTCACAGTAGAAGAACACTCTGTGATCGGCGGACTTGGAAGCGCTGTATGTGATGTACTGTCAGAACATTATCCGGTAAAAGTATTAAAGATCGGTGTAAATGATGTGTTTGGAGAATCCGGACCGGCATTAGAACTGATCAAGAAATATGAGCTGGATGCCGACAGCATTTACAAAAAAGTAAAAGCCTTTTTAGCATAAGCAGCAGCGGTATAAATAGAAATGAAAATCGGTTAGAGTAGAAGCGATGATCAGAAAAAGGAAGAAATATAAGAGCTGGAGGAGGAAGATCATAGAGGTACGGCAGGAATGGCAGGAGGAGTTCTGCGAGTGTGTGAGAGACATCGCGACACACCCCGTTGTACTCAGGATGAAATTATATCCTCACCACGGCAACAGTAATTGCTATGAGCATTGTCTGCATGTCGCGTATTATAATTATCAGTGGTGCAAGTTTTTCGGTCTGGATGCCAGGTCAGCGGCGAGAGGGGCCATGCTTCATGATCTGTTTTTGTATGACTGGCATACACACCGCAGGAAGACTGGAGACCGGTTCCACGGTCTGACACATCCACGGACGGCGCTGAAAAATGCAGAAAAATTTTTTGAACTCAATAAGATCGAGAAAGATATTATCTACCGTCATATGTGGCCTGTGACATTTTTCCGTATTCCCCGCACACCGGAAGGATTTATCACAACGCTGACGGATAAATACTGCGGGGCATGTGAGACGAGTCAGAGAAAGCCAAAGCACCGGGTTGTTCTTGGATGATCTGCAGATAAGACCGGGAAAAAGCGACAGAGAAATAAGAGCGGAAGGAGAAGTACAGTTTTTGTACGATTCCTTCCGCTTTTTGTCGAAATATTCCAGAGATCTCTCGACAACAAGTGATAAATTCGGTTGTCCATCTATGCTATGCTAGAGAAAAGATGCAGAGAGGTGAGTGAAGATGGAAAGAGAGATTCCTAGAAATGTAAGACAGATAGGCAGTATCTCCGGCGGTACTAAAATTTATGTGGAAGATTATGTAGATACATTTTTCGGACAGATTTCCGATCAGCCGGAGGAGATCAGAGGGGCGTTTCTGATCGGAGAGATGGAAGGCGGCGGACATCCAGAGTATATCTATATCAACGGCGCGATCCAGATGTATGAATTAAAGCGGGATGGAAATACATTTCAGATCACAGAGGAAACGTGGAAAAATGCATACGAAGACTGTAAGCGCTATTTTGGGGATGCCAGGATCGTTGGCTGGTTCGTGAGCGCCCCGGGTCTCCCGGCAGAAATCAATGATGAGATGATCCGGACACATGAGGCAGCTTTCCCGGACAGTCATTCGGTATTTGTCATGCGGGATCTGCGGGAGAAAGAAGATTATTTTTATGTGAATAAATTCCATGACCTGATGAAGATGAGCGGCTACTATGTTTACTATGAGAAAAATCCTGCGATGCAGAATTATATGATCGCATCGCGCAGAAAGAACGGACTTACGGTCAGTGAGTCAGTGGAGGACAGAGCGGCGAGAAATTTCCGTAATCTGATTCGCACGAAGGGGGAGTTAGAAGATCAAAAACAATCAATTCATTTTGTACGTATCGCCAGTTCGTTTTTGATCTTAGTCATGCTGGTGATGGGGATAACAATGATGAATAATTATGATAAGATCCGAACGGTGCAAAAATCACTGGAAACACTCACAGAATCTGCACAGTCGGAGCAGCAGGTAAAAAAAGTAAGTGTCGATCATACACCGTCGGTCGGACTGAAAAAAGATCTGGAACAGCGTGCGGCAGAAGAGAAAGAAAAGAAGGAAAAAGAGCCGGTAAAAACGAATACGGAGGTCAGGAAAACCGAACAGAGAGACCGTGAGCAGGACGCGGATACAGAAAGCTATGGAAAAGAGTTGGGAGAAAGTGATCTGGAAGAGGCAGGAGAGGGAAGTCAGGGAGATATTTATATTGTGAGAAAAGGGGATACACTTTTGTCTATCAGTAAGAAGATTTACGGAACGGATGAAAATATTTCCTCCATCTGTAGAATGAACGGATTAAAAGAAAATGATTTTATTTATGTGGGACAGAAGCTCATCCTGCCGTAATGATAAAAAGAAAATTAAACGCACACCGGAAAGAAAAAGTGTGATATAATGTACGCGGATATAAGTAAAAAAGCCGGGATGATGAGGAAAGCCCGGAAAAAAACAAAGGGGAAAACTATGACTGATAAAATAAAGAAAGAATTGCATTTGACCGGATCGATGCAAAATCTGAAAGAGAAGATCAGAAAGCATAAGCTGATGAAGTGGAGGAGGATTATTACCGCAGGATTTCTTGGAGTTATGATCATTTTTGGATCTTATCTGCTTCTGGAATACCGGACCTATGAGAATACGCGTGTGATACGTACTTATAAGGGAGACAGTTCAGCAGATGGAAGCTATAAGATGTTCGGTGACTTTATTTTAAAATATACAAAGGACGGGGTAGCGCTTGTCGATCAGAAAGGAAAGGAGCTATGGAATCATTCTTATCAGATCAAAAATCCGATCATCGAGATCAATCATGAGATTGCGGTGATCGGGGACAGCGGCGGAAACAGCATCATTGTGATCGACCAGAAGGGAATCAAAGGAGAGATTGAGACGACACAGCCGATCGAGAAGCTTTCTGTCTCTCAAAACGGGATTGTAGCAGCCGTGCTGAAAGATGAAGTTTCTCCAAAAGTCATGTGTTATGATTCGACGGGGAACATTCTGGTGGAAAACAAAGTGTCGGCGGCAAAGGATGGCTATCCGGTAGAAATCGCACTTTCCACCGATGGTACGACGTTGATCGTGTCTTATCTGCATGTGCAGAGCGGAGCGCTTACGTCGAATGTTGTATATTATAATTTTGGTGATGCCGGAAAAGAAAAGAAGAATAATCAGGTTTTGGCAGAAAGTTACGAAGGACAGATCGTTCCGAGTGCATTCTTTATGGATGACAATACATCAGTGCTGGTCGGCGAATCTGGATTTTATATTTACCAGGGAACAGACAAGCCGAAGATGAAAAAGGAAGTAAAATTCGACACAGAGATCAAGAGTGTATATCATACGGATAAATATATTGGTTTTGTCCTGAAGTCCAAGAAGGAAAATGGTTATGAGATCTGTCTCTATAATCGAAAAGGACAACGGACGATGTCTAAAAATTTCCAGGGAGACTATGCACATGTGAAGATGGCAGGGGAGACTGTGATGATGTATGACGGAGTGAATTGTTGTATTTATACGGCAAATGGGGTCAAAAAATTTGCCGGGCAGTTCCAGGACAAGATCCTTGATATCATTCCATCGGGAGGGATCAATTCCTACACGGTCATGAATCTCAATGGTATTCAAAAAGTGCGTCTGGTAAAATAGGAGAGAAGAGAGATGGATCAGACAAACTGGATCGCAGTCATTGTGGTGGCCATTTTCGCGGTAAGCATCTTCCATGGTTATCGAAAAGGATTTTTTAGACTTTGTGTTTCATTTACTGTGACGATTCTGACCGTCATACTGGTGGCGATCCTCACCCCATATGCTGGAGATGCGATCGTAAGATGGACAGAGATAGACGAGGTGATCAGAGAGACTTGCATGGAAGCGCTTGTGCCGGAAGAGATTGCAGAAGCAGAAACGGTATCGCTTCAGGAGCAGATCAATATGATTGAACATGCAGAACTTCCGGAGTTTTTCAGAAAGATGCTTGTAGAAAATAATAACAGCGAAGTCTATGCAATGTTGGGTGTAGAACGTTTTGCAGATTATATTGCCAGTTCTGTTGCACGGATCACAATAAATGTAATGGCATTTTTAGTGACATTTATTGTGATCACGATTGTAGTAAGGATGACTTTGTTTACTTTAGATGTAGTGACGAAGATACCCGTGGTACGCGGGATGAACCGGTGGGCGGGAGCCGGTCTGGGAATTGTGATGGGGATGATCCTGGTGTGGATATTTTTTATGTCCATCACTCTTTTCGGACATACTCCGTTTGGAACAGAGTGTTTCCGGCAGATTCAGTCCAGCCGTTTTCTGTCAGAATTATATCAGATGAATATGATCCTAAAAGGAATCGTATTTTAAAGCGGGGAGGCTTTACCGAATTCGGAAAGTCTCTCCGCTTCTTCCGTGAATCATCTTTGATAAGAAGTCCCGCAACAAAAAATGAAAGAAGTGCCGCATTTCATATTGGCATTAAAAAAAGAATAAAAATGAAAAAAGCTATTGACAATAATGAAGTAAGATGATAATATAAATGTCGCTGCTGATGAAGCAGACAAGTTTTTTCAAAATAGAAGTCGAAGCAATAGAAAATAAAATAAAAAACTATTGACAAAGATGGAAATGAATGATAAACTATAGAAGTTGTCGCAACAAGCGATGACAAAATAAAAAATAAAAAGTGCTTGACAAGTGAGAAGAGCTGTGATAAAATAAAGCAGCTGATTACAAAAAAGCAAACAGAACATTGATAATTAAACAACAGACAACACA
>CAUWEA010000030.1:0-27141 GCA_963557735.1 uncultured Faecalimonas sp.
GGATTTATCATTATAGGGATCTTAGCAATTTTCTACTATCTTTTTATCTGCTATTATACAAGAAAGTGGAATTCTACGTTTGCTGCATTCTGGGTAGTATTTGCAGTGTTTAATTTCATATTGGCGGCGATTATGAATTTCAGTCCGGCCTGGCTTCGGTACGTTTTGCTGACATTGAACTTTATCGCGTATTTTGTGTTTTTTGCAGTGCAGGTGATCATCTGCTCGGCAATGCTGACACTGCCGCCGAGGAAGCTTGATCTTATCATTATCTTAGGCGCGCAGGTGAGGGGAACGAAGATCACAAATTCTTTGAAGCGAAGGCTCGATAAAGGCGCAGACTATCTGAAGCAGAATCCTCAGACCCGCGTGATCGTATCCGGGGGTCAGGGAAAGGGAGAAGATGTGACAGAGGCATCTGCGATGGCACAGTATCTTGCGGCTCATGGGATTGAGAAGGAGCGTATCTTCCTTGAGGAGCAGTCGCGAAATACATACGAGAACCTGAAGTACAGTGCATCATTTACAGACAGTATGGATGACCGGATCGGGATCGTCTCCAATAATTTCCATATTTACCGGTCGTTGATGCTTGGAAGACAGATTGGCTACACAAGGTTGTATGGGATCGCGGCAGGATGCAATCCGGTTTTGTTTTTAAATTATATGGTGAGAGAATTTTTCGCAGTGATGCGGATGTACCTTACAAGAGAATAGAGAGAATACGTAGATGAGACGAGTAGGGTGTGGAAGATTACAGAGAGAGAAGTCTTGTGCTGGAAACTTCTTATTACAGAAGCATCTGAAAACTACCTCGGAGTGGCTGAAAACAGCCCGGTGATTCCGTTATCATCAGGAAAGTGGTTCTGGCGAAAGTCAGTTCAATCAGGGTGGAACCGCGAGTAAATGCTCGTCCCTTGCAGTATCAGTGTCTGTGCTGCAAGGGATTTTTCTGTTTGACAGAAGAAAGGGAAACACGCTTTATAGAAGAAACAAAAAAATAAAAATAGAAAAGGAGAAGAAACAATGAAAATTACATTAAAAGACGGTTCTGTAAAAGAATACGGTGAAGCAAAGTCTGTGTATGAGATCGCAGCAGATATCAGTGAAGGACTTGCGAGAATGGCAACAGCAGGAGAAGTTGACGGGGAAGTGATCGATCTTCGCACAGTGATCGACCAGGATTGTGAACTGACAATCCATACATTCCAGAGTCCGGAGGGAGCGCATGCATTCCGTCACACAACATCACACATCCTTGCGCAGGCAGTAAAGAGACTGTTCCCGGATACAAAGCTTGCGATCGGACCGGCGATCGACGATGGATTTTACTATGATTTTGACAGAGAAGTTCCGTTTACAACAGAAGATCTAGAAACAATTGAAAAAGAAATGAAGAAGATCGTCAAGGAAGATCTGAAGATCGAACAGTTTACACTTCCGAGAGAAGAGGCGATCGCGCTGATGAAAGAAAAAGAAGAGCCTTACAAAGTAGAATTGATCGAAGATCTTCCGGAAGATGCAGTGATTTCTTTCTACAAGCAGGGAGAATTTACAGATCTCTGTGCAGGACCGCACTTACTCAGCACAAAATCAGTCAAGGCATTTAAGCTGACAAGTCTTGCCGGCGCTTACTGGAGAGGAAGCGAGAAGAACAAGATGCTCACAAGAATTTACGGAACATCTTTTACAAAGAAGGCAGATCTGGATGAGTACCTTGCAAAGATCGAGGAGGCAAAGAAGCGCGACCACAGAAAATTAGGAAAAGAACTTGGATTATTTACAATCTTAGAAGAAGGACCGGGATTTCCGATCTTCCTTCCAAAGGGAATGATCTTAAAGAATACACTGATCGATTACTGGAGAGAAGTGCATACACGCGCAGGTTATGTAGAGATTTCTACACCGATCATGTTAAACAGACAGCTCTGGGAGACATCCGGACACTGGGCACATTACAAAGAAAACATGTACACAACTGTGATCGATGAAGAAGATTTCGCGATCAAACCGATGAACTGTCCGGGTGGAATCCTCGTCTACAAGACAGAGCCGCACTCTTACAGAGATCTTCCGCTCCGCATGGGAGAACTTGGAACAGTACACCGTCATGAAAAATCAGGTGCGCTTCACGGTCTGATGAGAGTCAGAAGCTTCACACAGGATGATGCACATATCTTCATGACAAGGGAGCAGATCAAAGATGAGATCAAAGGGGTTGCAAGACTGATCGATGAAGTGTACAGTCTGTTTGGATTTAAATACCATGTAGAATTATCTACAAAACCGGAAGACAGTATGGGAAGCCAGGAAGACTGGGACATCGCAACAGATGCACTTCGCTCTGCGCTGGATGAGCTGGAACTTCCATATGTGATCAATGAAGGAGACGGCGCATTCTACGGACCGAAGATCGATTTCCATCTGGAAGATACACTTGGAAGAACATGGCAGTGCGGAACAATCCAGTTAGACTTCCAGCTTCCGCTTCGGTTTGAGATGGAATATATCGCTGCAGACGGAGAAAAACACAGACCGATCATGGTACACCGCGTAGTATTCGGTTCTATCGAGCGTTTCATCGGTATCCTGATCGAACATTTTGCAGGCGCATTCCCGACATGGCTTGCACCGGAGCAGGTCAAAGTGCTTCCGATCTCCGAAAAATATCATGCATATGCAAATGAAGTTGCAGAAAAACTCAAAGAAGCGAAGATCCGCTGTTCCGTAGATGAGCGTTCAGAGAAGATCGGATATAAGATCCGCGACGCACGTCTGAATAAGATCCCGTATATGCTTGTAGTCGGGGCAAAAGAGCAGGAAGAAGGAGTCGTATCTGTCAGAAGCCGGTTCCTCGGAGATGAAGGACAGAGAAGCCTTGAGACATTTATTGCAGAGATCACAGAGGAGATCAAAAACAGAACAATCCGCAAAGTAGAGTTAGAAGAAGGAAAATAAATCCGGGAAAGAGGAGAACGGCTGTAAAAAGAAGAAAAGAAGTATAGAAATCATTTTGGCGGCAACACTATGTTTGTGAACAGTAATCAAACAAGGAGGTAGCAACATGCCAGAATTAAAATGTACCGTACAGACTTGTGTACACAACCAGCAGTTCTTATGTAATCTGGATAAGATCGAGGTAGGCGGAAATAAGGCGAGACGCTCTGAGGAAACATGCTGTGACAGTTTTCAGGAGCGAAAAGGAGACAGCTATTCCAACGTGACAGGAACGGCTTCCCCGACGAGCACGATCGACTGTAAGGCAACAGACTGTCAATACAATGAGTCATGCAAATGTCATGCCGGAAAGATCAGTGTGGAAGGAAGCAATGCATGTCAGTGTCAGGAGACAGAGTGTGCGACATTTTGTGCCGTCTGTGAATAGAGTAAAATAAAGAAAGTAAAAAACATCGTCAGATAAAAAGTCTGGCGGTGTTTTTTCTTTCAGAAGAAAGTATTTCACATTCGGGGTATATTGACGGAGAGATGGGCAGAGGGTATAATGAGTTCATGTGAAAAAAGGAAAGGAGCAGGGGAATGGAAGTGCAGGAGAAAAAGCAGGAACTTGAGGAAGAGAGAAAAGATAACAGTCCCTATCACAAACAGCCGAGGCTGACAAAGCAAACAACTTCCAGGCTTCAGCATCATTTGAACAGGGGAATGACAGCGTTCCTTGTCGTTGCTGCGAGCATTGTGTTTTACTTTGCGTTTTTGAGGTTTGGGCATATCTCAGGTGTCTTGTCAAAGATTTTTCAGATTTTAAAGCCAATCATTTATGGGTTTGCGCTGGCATATCTGTTGAATCCACTGATGAAGATCGTGGAAAATTATATTATAAAATTTTTGAAGGATAAGGTGAAAAAGGAAGAACGCCTCCGGAAATTTGCGAGAAGTGTGGGGATTTTTACCGCGCTGATCTTCGCCGGGGCATTGATCGTCGCACTTTGCAATATGATCCTGCCGGAATTATACCGGAGTATACGGAACATGGTCTACACTGTGCCGGAGCAGCTGAATGTGTGGATGGAACGGTTGAGCAAGATGGAATTTGACGATTCTACACTTGCGCTCATAACAAAAAATGTGCTGACAGAAACGACAGCATTTTTTGAAAACTGGATCCGCAGTGATCTGCTGAGACAGATCAACATATGGATCTCCGGACTGACAGAAGGGGTGATCAGTGTAGTCAATGAGCTGATGAACATTGTGATCGGAATTATTGTCTCGGTGTATGTACTGTTCAGCAAAGAAACATTTGCAGGTCAGTCAAGAAAAGTGGTATATGCGGTGATGAAGCCGGAGAAAGCCAATCTGGTGTTACATATTACAAGAAAATCAAACGAGATTTTTGGAGGATTTATCATTGGAAAGATCATCGATTCAGCGATCATCGGTGTGCTGTGCTTTATCGGACTTAGTATCCTTGATATGCCATATACCCTTTTGGTCAGCGTGATCGTCGGCGTCACAAATGTGATCCCATTTTTCGGACCATACATCGGTGCAATCCCGAGTGCGATCCTGCTTCTTTTGACAGATCCAATCAAGGGACTTTACTTTTTAGTTTTTATCATCTTTTTACAGCAGCTGGACGGAAACATCATCGGACCAAAGATCCTCGGAGATTCTACCGGATTGTCAGCATTCTGGGTTGTATTTTCGATTTTGCTTGGAGGAGGATTGTTCGGATTTGTCGGAATGATCATGGGTGTACCGACTTTTGCAGTCATTTATTATCTGTTCCAGATGTTTATCAATCAGAAGCTGGAGAAAAAGCATCTGCCGACAGACTCTGCAGTTTATGATGATATGAGCTATGTAGATGCCGAGTCCGGAGCGTTTATCCATGTAAATAAAGAGCAGCGCCAGATTCTGGAAGAACATTATTATAGAAAAGAAGAGCCGCACAAAGACGAAAAAGAGGAGGAGAAGTAAGATGCCGATCCGGGTACAGAATGAATTGCCGGCAAAGGAGATACTGGAGCGGGAAAATATATTTGTCATGGACGAATACCGGGCAGTCCATCAGGATATCCGTCCGATCCAGATTGGTCTTTTGAACCTGATGCCGCTTAAGCAGGATACCGAACTTCAGATTCTCCGTTCTATGTCCAACACACCGCTTCAGGTTGATGTCACATTTGTAAATGTTTCCAGCCATGAATCCAAGAATACCGCAACAAGCCACCTGAATCAGTTTTATGTACCGTTTGAGGAGATCAGGGCGAAAAAATTTGATGGATTTATCATTACCGGAGCTCCGGTGGAGCAGATGGATTTTGAGGAAGTGGATTACTGGGAAGAGTTAAAGGAGATCATGGAATGGACGAAAACCCATGTGACCTCAACGTTTCACATCTGCTGGGGAGCGCAGGCGGGGCTTTACTATCATTACGGTCTGAAAAAAGTACCGTTAGAACAAAAGCTGTTTGGGATTTTTGAGCATCGCGTCAAAAACCGGAAAATTCCGCTTGTAAGAGGGTTTGACGATTACTTTATGGCGCCTCACTCCAGACATACGACAATTCCGAAAGAAAAGATCGAAGCGGAGGAACGTCTTACAATCCTGGCAGAATCAGAGGAAGCAGGTGTATTCCTTGTGATGGCAGAAGACGGCAGACAGATCTTTGTCATGGGACATCCGGAATATGACCGGATGACACTTCACGCAGAATATAGGAGAGACAAAGAAAAAGGACTTCCGATCGCACTTCCAAAGAATTATTATCCGGAAGATGACTGCGAACGAAGACCCGTATTGTCCTGGCGGTCACATGCGAATGATCTGTATACAAACTGGCTGAATTATTATGTGTACCAGATTACACCATATGATCTGATGGGAACACCATTCTAATGGGAGATTTTAAAGGATTTGTTGAAAAGTCAAAGTATCGTAAAATGATGCCAAAGATCGGGCAGTATCGTAAAATTAGGAGTACAAAGGGAGTGTAAAAAAGCCCTTATGGGAGTACAAAATTTGTGGCCTAAACGAAACTCTGATAAAGAACATTAGAAAGATATGAGTAAATTAAAACTCTATCGAGAGTGCAAAATGCCAGTAATGGCAGTAATCGCCTCTTGATAGAGTTTTTATTTTATTTGAAGTCTTGCTTCTTGAATATGAACAGTCCTACTTGAGTAAAAATAATCATTTCAATGAAGTTCATGATAGGAAATTCCCAATGATGGGATACGTTTTTGAGTAACAATGAATTTTGAGATTTCATATCAATCGTTTCATTTCGCATATCTGGGTGGTATTTTACCTGTGCAAAAGGAGAGAATAACATATGACCGTTTGCCATTGTCCTTTTAAATCCGTCAATATAAAGAATATTTTCCACGGTGGTTCCGTCCTTTTCTACATGATATGCTTCTTGTTTTAATGCTGAAACAGTATTCCCACCTAATTGCAGACCTAATATGGTTAAACCTAAAGCAATGGCAATACTCTTTAACTGTTTGTGCGTTATCATTGTAATCATGGTAAAGAGTGTGGCAATTACTGTTATACAAATAAAACACATGATACACTCAATAAATAATTCAGTAAAAGTAATTCCGAAAGGCAATTTTACTATAATTGCTAAAACAATAATACTGCATATATCTACGAATAGAAGAAAACAGCCACAGATAATAGAAACTATCATCTCGGTAATGTAAATTTGTTTTCTGTTATAACCTGCTATGATTTTATTGTTAATTGTGCGGACTTCAAATTCCTGCCCTATATGCAACGGAATGAAAATAGATAGAAATATGCAAATGACAGGTGTGTTATAAAACAAAAATGTACTAGCGGTTATAGTGAACCCATATGAATTTAATACCATGCCAAATATATTAAGCATAATTAGAATACAGGAAACAATCCATAAGAGCGGAGAAATAATTGCCCTTTTAAATTCCATAAAAAACATTTTCTTCATACTGAACGCCCTCCTTTATGCAAAATTTTCAAAATAGAATGTTTCTAAGTCTGTTTTTAATACGTCATTGGAAAATTCCCGTACCAATTTTCCGTTCTTTAAGAAGCCATAATGCGTGGCAACTTTTTGCAATTCTCCTAGTATATGACTGGATATTAGTATGGTTTTTCCGTATTCTTGATTTAATGTGACAATAACAGAACGCATATCTCGGATACCGTCTGGGTCTAAACCGTTTAAAGGTTCATCAAGGATTAAAAAGTCTGGATTTCCGACAAGTGCCATTGCTAAACCTAAACGTTGTTTCATGCCGAGAGAATAGTTTCTGACAGCTTTTTTCGAGTCAGCTAAACCTACTAATGCCAGCAATTCTTTTATTTCTATATCTTTTGCATCTAATAGAGATTTCTGATACTTTAAATTTCCATAAGCACTACGCATAGGATAAAACGCCGGTGCTTCAATGAGTGCCCCGATTTTTAAATTTGTTGCTTTTGTTATAGAACCAGAAGTTTGTTTTTGAAGTGTTGATAAAATACTCATCAAGGTTGTTTTTCCTGCCCCGTTATTGCCAATCAATCCATAAATTGCTCCGGTTGGAATTGAGAGGGATACATTGTCAAGAGCTGTTGTGGATTTGAATTGCTTTGATAAATTATTTGTTTTGATAATATAGTCCATAAGCACTCTCCTTTCAAATGGCAAATGTTCTGCTGTTTGCTTATAAAAATCATATTCCCAAGCAGGGATAAGGTAAAGAAAAAGGGACTTTACACGGTGCTAAGTTCTCTTTACATGGGTGTAAAGCACAATTTGCTTGTGATATAGCGTAGATTATGGCATACTACATTTATACAAAACGTAAGGTTAAGAGGTAAAATATAATGACAGTAGCAGAGATGATAAAGCAAACCCGAACTACCTCAAATATGACGCAGGAAGAATATGGACTAAAATTAGGAGTGTCAAGACAAACGGTGTCAAGTTGGGAAAATGGACGGAGTATGCCAGATTTACAAATGCTGATAGATATATGTAATATTTATCATATTTCGCTTGACAAACTGCTCAACGAAGATAACAAATTTGTGAACAAGGTTGATTTTTATGGACGGATTGGAAAAATATTAAAACTTGTTTCCGTATGTGCCATTCTCGTAGTTATATTATTTGTAATCATATTTTTTAGGTGGAAAATGATAGCGACAGACAAAAATGAAACATTTGCTCAAAATGCAAAAGAATTAGGATTTGTTTTGAAAGATGGGTTCTATCAAATGGTAGAGGATGACGTCCACTATCAACTTCCAAATCAAAAATTGCCATTTTTAAAAGAGGACTTTTTTGTAAAAAATAGTTCGGCAGATTTTAATACAGATGAAACCGAAATTAGTATTACTATTCATGATAATGAAAATAATATCAGAATTACCCTTAATCATAATAGGTCATTGGAGGGAGAGTGGGAGGAAACGGATAGGTTAAATATTACAGAAAACAATCTGAATGATAAAGAAAATGATTTGTTGAAGAAAAAAGAAAAAGAAATAAGGAGTATATCTGGGAAATTGGTGGAAATCCATAATTCTGTATATTCTGATTAACTTGTCTTAATATTGTTTTATTTGGATTTCAATATAAATCATTTGTAAGATGAAATGGATAAACTAGAAGATAGACTGAGATGAAAAATATTAGAAAAGGAGGAATACTATGTTAGAAACGGGTATTCAGGCACCGGACTTTACGCTTCCGGATCAGAATGGAGAGCTGCACAGCTTAAAAGATTACAGAGGGAAAAAGGTTATTTTATATTTTTATCCGAGGGATAATACACCTGGATGTACAAAGCAGGCATGTGGGTACAGCGAACGGTATCCGCTGTTTGAAGAAGAGGGAGCAGTGGTACTTGGGATCAGTAAAGACAGTGTTGCTTCCCACAAGCGTTTTGAGGAAAAGCAGGGCTTAACATTTACGATTCTGTCGGATACAGAGTTAGAGGTAATAAAAGCTTATGATGTCTGGAAGGAGAAAAAGAATTACGGGAAAGTCTCCATGGGAGTAGTCAGAACGACGTATCTGATTGATGAACAAGGTGTGATCCTTCTGGCAAATGACAAGGTGAAAGCAGCGGAGGATCCGGAGAAAATGCTGAAAATTTTGCAGGAGTAGACACACAGAGCAGGAGATAAAATGTTCCGCTCAAGCATACTCTGATTTATCGCATTCTGGAAAAAGAGAACGGAAAGGAAAGTGATTGCAAGGCTTCCTTTTCGTTCTCTTTTTATCTATACAGAAAAGTTCTATAAATCCAATCGCATCTGGAACTGCAGTAGGTTAAAAGCTTCGGATCGTTTCTTCGTTGAGCCGTTTGACAATTTCAACAGCGAGTTTTACCGCATGTTCGTAATCTTCCAGTGTGCAGATTCCGTGATGACTGTGGATATAACGGACGGGAACGCCGATCACGATTGTCGGAACGCCGTGGCGGGAAGCGTAGATGTATTTTCCGTTTGTGCCGCCTCCGCTGCGGACAGATTCCTGCACCGGAATGCCAAGTTCTTCACCAAGATCCAGGGCAAACCGCTGAAATCGTGGATTTGTGATCATCGAACAGTCAAAATGGCGGAGCATCGGCCCCTTTCGAAGCGCTGCCTGGATCAGATAGTCAGGAGAGAAGGTATCGTCTGCCGGGCAGCCTTCAAATACGATGCACACATCTGCATCGATGTTATCGACAGCAGCCATAGAACCCCGTTCCCCGACTTCTTCCTGCACAGTCAGAGTTGCCTCTACATCGACATCCAGTGTTTCTGTACTTAACTGATTCAGTGTTTCAATCAGAGCGGCACATCCGATCCGGCAGTCAAAAGCCTTTCCCATAAATAAATCGCGCTTTTCGTCATAGGTGCATGTTACGTCCGGGACAACCGGGGCAGCCATGCGGATCTGGAAGTGTTCCTTCAGATCCTGCGCGCTTGTCGCGCCTACATCAATGGCGAGATCGGAAAGTATCTTCCCTTGATTTTTTTCTGCGGCACTGACAAAGTGCGGAGGTTTGCTTGTGATGATCCCCGGAATATATTCTCCGGTGGCAGTCTGTACACGCACTTTATTTGACGGCAGGCTGGAGATGTCGCTTCCCCCGATTGTGAGGAAGTTCATCGTACCGTTCGGTTTAATGGCCTGCACGATATAACCGACTTCGTCACTGTGTGCGTCAATCCAGACCTTGCATGCCTGTCCGCGGTTGTTTTTCAGGCGCATGTACGTATTTCTCAAGGAGTCGATCGTGACATCACAGTATGCCTCGGTTTCCTTTTTTCCAAGTTCTGCAACTTCATCTTCAAATCCCGACACTCCGTTTGCATTACTCAGCGCCTGGATCAGGCGAATGTTTTCTTCTTTGCTTCTCATAGTAAATCCCTCTCTTTCTGGATGAATAGGAAAACAGCGCATAGATCTGTTTCCGTTTCTATTATCGTATCACAGATTTTGGATGTGCTACAATCTGTTTTGAGAAGTTTTCAGAAAAAGAGGAAGCAGGATAGATTCGGGGACGAAAATGTGCCGGATCCAGACAGCTTCCTCTGTTTTTATGAAAAGATGTATTTAGATATCGAAGTTTTTATTCTTGATTAAAAATGCAAAGGATGCGAGCGCGCATGCGCCGATGGCTCCGCGATAGTCGTCGAACTGAGTGATTTCTATCTCGATGTCATGTTTTGTCGGGATAAAATTTAACTGTTCCTGGATCAGGGAAGTCAGCTGGTTCTGGAAAGCAGTATGCCGGAACAGACGGCTGTTTAAGTAAATCTTATCAATATCCCGGATGATCAGTGTGTTTGCAACGGATACACTGAGAAGCCGGATCCCCAGATCGATCTGTGTATTAAAATAAGGGTCGCCAAGCTCGTATGCTTTGATGACAGTGTCGATGTCGATTGCTTCTGCAGTGTCTGCGAGGCTCCGGAAAATGCTGGAAGAAGACTGATGGAACAGAAATCTGGCATTTTTGACGAGCCATGATTCCGAGATATAAGTCTGGAGGCATCCGCGTTTGCCACATTCGCAGAGTGGACCGTTGATGTCCACGACGGTATGCCCGACTTCCCCGATGTAATAGTTTGCTTTGATCCCGAGCTGTTCTGCATGGAAGAAGGAACAAAACAGTCCATGTCCGACGTGATAGAACAGAAATTTGTCGGGAGAGTTTTCGGCATGAAACAGATATTCTCCGAGGGACATACACTCTACGTTGTTGTTGACGATGAAGGGAAACGGGAAGTATACCGAGATTTCCTTTAGATCAAATGATTTCCAAAGAGGATTATTGGAAATGATCTTCTGTGATCTGTAATCAAAATGTCCCGGAATTGCAATTCCTGCCCCAAATACTTTGGAGATATCCATCTCTTTTAACAGAAGATTCAACTGCAGGACGATCTCTGAGTTGATGTTATTGACATCGTAGGAGGAGAACGTAGTATGCGCCTTTGTGAGCACCTGGCCTGCGAGATCTGTCACAGCGAAAAAGATTCCTCTCATATTTAATTCAATCCCGACCAGATATCCGGCGGAAGGGTTCAGTGTCAGTAGTTTCCGCTTCCTGCCAGAGCCGGGAGCGCTGCTGATCTCATCTCCGGTCTCCATGATCAGGTCTTGTTCCATAAGATCTCCGGTGATCGCTGTCATCAGCGCAGGGGTAAGACCGGTTGCATTGGCGATCTCGATGCGGGAAGTTTTTTGCTTCCGGTAGATAAATTCTAAAACAGAAGAAACATGCTGACTGTAAACATCTGATTTCTTTTTATACATAAATAAAATACGATCCTTTCTTTATCAAAAATAAATAAGTAAGCAAAGATGACTGTCATATCGGTGTGATTTTCTTTTATTTTATCACGCAGGGAGAATTTTTTCCATAAAAAATCAACAGAACTTCCCGGAGATGAGATGGATTTCTGTCTAAATTTGGCGGTAAATTAGACAAAAAGAAACTTTTATTTATAAAAAATAAAATAAAACTTTACAAATGACGTCGAATGGTATAATATATATTTATAAAAAATAAATAAAAACGGAGGTTGCTATGAATCGAATTTTAGCATTTTTAGAGGGGAAACTCGCCCCTCTGGGAGAAAGGATTGGAAAACAGAGACATTTAAAAGCTCTGAGAGAAGGAATTATGATGGCGATGCCATTAGTATTACTGGGTTCATTTTTTGTTTTGATAAAAGATTTCCCATTGCAGGCATGGACAACATGGCTTCAGACACACTGGAATCTGGATGTTCTTTTAAACACAATGGCAAATAACTCGTTTGGTCTGATGGCGCTTGTGACAGCATTTGGAATTGCGTACCGTCTGTCAGAATCTTATGGAACGGACGGCCCGTCAGCAGGTGTGATCTCTCTGGGAGCATTTCTTCTGATGACACCGCCGATGGCAGCAGAAGACGGAGCACTTGGGATTCCTTACGGAATGTTAGGTGGAAAGGGGATCTTTGCAGCGATCGTTGTAGCGATGATCTCAGCAGAAATTTACCGCTGGTTTATCCAGAAGAATATCGCGATCAAAATGCCGGCAGGCGTTCCGGATGTCGTGAGCAAATCTTTTTCCGCACTGATCCCGGGAATCGTGATCTTAACATTTTTTGCAGTGGTATTAAAAGTCATTGAGGCAACCGGACTTGGAAGCTTAAATGCGATTCTTTCCGTTATCGTCGGAAAGCCGTTAGGTCTGATCGCAAGTACATTGCCTGGAACATTCGTTGCGGTATTATTGAACTCTTTATTCTGGTTCTGTGGTGTCAACGGCGGACAGGTAGTTGGAGCGGTTATGAACCCACTCTGGATCCAGTATGCAGATGCAAACCGTATCGCGCAGGCAGCAGGAGAGGCTCTTCCGAATATTGTCACAGCGCCGTTTATGGATCTGTTCGTATACATCGGAGGAGGCGGTGCGACAATCGGTCTGGCGCTTTGCCTGATGTTTTTCAGCAAGAGTAAAGAATATAAGACACTCGGAAAAGTATCCGGTATCCCGGCATTATTTAACATTAACACAGCAATTTTATTTACCTTCCCGACAGTATTAAATCCGATCATGCTGATCCCATTTGTACTGACACCGGTGATCAACGCGATCATTACATATGTGGCAATGATGACAAATCTTGTTCCTTATACAACAGGTGTGACACTGCCGTGGACAACGCCGCCGGTCATCGGAGGATTTCTGGCAACAGGAAGCTGGAGAGGAGCGGTATTGCAGATTGTACTCGTAATTGTTTCTTTTGTGATCTATTATCCGTTCTTTAAAGCGGCAGATAAAAGAAACTTATTAAAAGAAAAAGAAGGTGCAAACTAATGAGTATAAAAATTTGGTATCAGACAGAGGAGCAGGAATTTCTGCATGCAGAACTGCAGCATTATTTTGAGACAGTATTTCAGATGCAGGCAGAAAAAGCATCCGAGGCGGATGCGGATCTGAAGGTGATCGTGGAAAAAGAAGATACAGATATGGACCATATCTGTATCGAACTCCACGGGGGAAAAGGAACGATCCAGGCAGATTCCCAGGTGGGAGTGCTGATTGCGGCCTATCGGCTTTTCCATGAATTTGGTGTAAGATATCTCCGCCCGGGCAGAACGAATGAATTTTTCAAAGTTCTTTCGCAGAAAGACTGGGAAGAGAAGGAGATTTCGATTGAGGAGATAGCAAGTTTCCGGCACAGAGGAGTCTGCATTGAAGGGGCAGATTCCTATGAAAATCTGAAGGATTTCATTGACTGGCTTCCGAAGATTGGAATGAATACATTCTTTATCCAGTTTGAGAATCCATACTCGTTCTTTAAGAGATGGTATGAACATGAGTTTAATCCATATGCAGAAAAAGAACCGTTCAGCACAGAGATTGCCCAAAAGATGAGCGATAGGATCGATCAGGAGATGAAACTCAGAGGCATCGTGCATCACCGTGTGGGACATGGATGGACCGGGGAAGTACTCGGATATTCTTCCAAGTATGGATGGGAGTCAGGTCTCACACTTCCGGAAGAGAAAAAACATCTTGTGGCAGAATTAAATGGAAAAAGAGAGCTGTTTGGCACAGCGCCGATTTTGACAAGTCTTGACTTTGCCAATCCGGAAGTCGGAAATAAGATGGTAGAGCTGATCGTAAACTATGCAAAAGAAAGAAGAGATGTAGATTACCTTCATGTATGGCTTTCTGATGCAAGAAATAATATCTGTGAGTGTGAGCAGTGCCAAAAAGATCTTCCGTCCGACCAGTATATCCGCATTTTAAATCAGCTGGATGAGGCGTTGACAGCGGAAGGACTGGATACAAAGATTTGTTTCCTGCTGTACCATGAACTTTTATTTGCCCCGGAGAAAGAAAAAATCAAAAATCCGGAGCGTTTCACGATGATGTTTGCGCCGATCACGCGTACGTTTGAGATGAGTTATGAAGATGTGGATTACGAGTCAGACGTTCCGGAGCCGAAAGCGTATGTGAGAAATCAGATCGTGCTTCCGAACTCACTGGAAGAGAATCTTTCTTACCTCTTTGCATGGAAGAAGATGTTTGACGGAGACAGCTTTGTATACGATTATCCACTTGGAAGAGCGCACTATGGAGATCTCGGCTATATGAAGATCAGTCATGTGATTTACCAGGATATCCATTTCCTGAAAAATTTACAGTTGAACGGTTACATCAGCTGCCAGGAACTCCGCGCAGGATTCCCACATAACTTCCCGAATTATGTCATGGGACAGATGCTCTGGAATAACACACGCGATTATGAAGAACTGAAAGAGGAATATTTCAGCAGCATGTACGGAGAGAACTGGAAAGAAGTAACTGCTTATCTGGAAAATCTTTCCGCATATTCTTCCTGCGATTACTTCAATGCGATCGGGGAGAGATTAAATCCGGTGCTCTCAGCAAGATATGAAGTGTGCGTCAATCTGGCAGAAGAGATGCTTTCTGTGATCGAGGTTCATACAGCAGAGAGCGAAGGACTGCAAAAGCGGGAGTGGAAACAGTTGGGATACCACAGAGAGTATGTGACAAAGATGGCAGAGGCACTTCGCCTGATCAGCGCAGGAAAACATACAGAAGCACAGCGCGTGTGGAGAGATGTGCTTGATTTCATCCGCAGAAATGAAATGGCATTCCAGCAAAATCTGGATGTA
This sequence comes from uncultured Faecalimonas sp., assembly GCA_963557735.1. GTDB lineage: Bacteria > Bacillota > Clostridia > Lachnospirales > Lachnospiraceae > Faecalimonas. Next base: position 15,144 of record CAUWEA010000030.1, read on the forward strand.
TACCGTGTCATTGAAGTGGCGAAAAACTATGCGGGATTCAAGCTGTAAAAGGACGCAAGCCCTTTTCGGATAAGGTGGACGAGTATGAAAAGAGACCATAAAAAAATCATTGTAACATTTTTGCTGCCGCTGCTTGTTCTTTACGCTGTATTTCAGCTGTATCCATTGATCCTGAATCTGTTTTATTCTTTACTGAACTGGAATGGGATCACAAAAACAGCAAATTTTGTAGGACTTGGCAACTACGCGGAAGTTCTGGGGGACGGGCTGTTTTGGAATGCGGTGAAAAACAGTCTGTTGTATGCAGTGACAGGAACATTTTTTCAGGTAACGGTATCGTTCTTCCTTGCCTATCTTGTAGAGTATAATACATTTAAAAAGAAAAAAATGGCCCGCCTGATATTCATCATGCCAATCGTAGCAACTTCCGCTACGATTGGTATTCTAATGAAAAGCATTTTCAGTTACGATGGATTTGTAAATACGGTCATCAGCGGTGTCGGTCTTGAGAAGATCGAATGGCTGACAGAACCAAAGTGGGCATTTTTGATGATCATCCTTGTATCGGTGTGGAAAGAGACTGGGACATTGTTTATTTACTGGATGGCAGGATTTCAGATGGTATCTCCGGCGGTGATCGAGGCATCGAAGGTAGATGGAGCCAGTGAACCGGCATTTGTGCGTTACATTTTGATCCCGACAATGAAGCCGGTCATCTTTACGGTTACTTCGGTTGCATTTTTAAATGCCTTGAAAATGTTTGATATCGTGCAGACATTGACGAGCGGAGGACCGTATTTTTCGACAGATATGATATCGACTTATATTTACCGGACAGCATTTTCCAGTTCGTTTGGGGCGCCAAGACTTAGTTATGCAAGTGCGGCGGTTGTGATGTGTCTTGTATTTTTGATTTTATGCAGTGGATTGATACGATTCTTTCAAAAGAAGTGGAAAGAAGGAAAAGAAGCATGTTAAAGAAAATTTTATTATTTGTAAGTACGGCGATCTGGCTTGCACCGTTCCTGCTGATGTTGCTGATCGCATTCAGCAGTAAGAATACGAATTCCTTTCTGGAACTGTTTGCAGACAATCATGCTACCTTTCAAAATTTTCAAAATGCATGGGAGCAGGCAGAGTTTTCCCGGTACTTTTTAAATACTGTGATCGTGACGGTTGCTTCTGTTATTGTGATTCTCGCAGTTACGGCGCTTGCGGGATATATTATGGGATGCTTTGAGTTCCGGGCAAAAAAGATCATTTATACCGTGATGATGATTTCCATGGGGATTCCGACGATCTTTTTTACCATACCGGTTTATCAGATTCTCAGGATGCTCCACTGCGAGAGTTCTCTGACCGGACTGATCCTGGCGGAAGTCGGCGGAGGACATGTGATTTTTATTTTATTGTTTTCCAAATTTTTCCAGTCGGTTCCAAAGGCGCTGGAAGAATCGGCAGTGCTGGAGGGGGCAAGTGAATTTGACGTGTTTTTCCGGATCATGTTTCCGCTTGCGGGGCCGGTGATCGGAACGGTTGTGATCACACAGTCGATCTGGACATGGAATTCTTTCCTGTATCCACTGATTTTGTCTGTGAATCAGCCGAAGATCCGTACACTTTCTGTCGGTCTGTATTCTTTTCAGGGAGAAAATATTGTGGAGTGGGGAAGTATCGCGGCGGGAGCCTGCATCACGATTCTTCCAATGCTGTTGTTGTTTGTAACATTCCAAAACTATTTTATCCAGGGAATTTCAGGGGCGGTCAAAGAATAGCGGAAAGAAAGGGATGCCATATGAGAAAGAAAATTGCAGTGCTGCTGGCAGGAGTATTGATCGGGATGACTGGCTGTGGAGGTGTGAAGGTGGTAAGTCCGGAAGCGGGAAGCAGTGGTCAGAAAACGGAATTTAAAAAAATTAAGACACCAGAAGATGAAAAAGTCGTATTGAACATCGTCGACTGGAGTGACAGTACAAAAGATGCCAGAGAAAAATTAAATGAACAGTTTATGAAGGATCATCCGAACGTTACCGTGAATTATACGACACTGACGCAGGCACAGTTCAATGAAACAATGCTGTCCGGAATCCGGGCGGGAGATGCGCCGGATTTGTTCCCGCTTCCATCTACCGTTACATTTTCCACAGCAGTCAGTGAAGGATGGTTTCTTCCGATGAATTTATATCTGGATGAAGAATTTTTTGCGCAGATCCAGCCGGAATTTCTCTGCGAAAATGTTACAATGAAAGGGGAGGATGTCTATCTTCTCCCAGAAGCGGTCGATATTCCGAGTGCACTTCTGTTTTATAACCGGTCTCTTTTGGAAGAAGCAGGGATAGAGATCGACCCGGAGCAGGTGACCTGGGAGGAATTTCAACAAGTCTGCGAGCAGGTTACGGAAAATGGCGATGGCAAGTATTATGGCATGGTCGCAAGCGGTGCCCAGAAAAACCGTATGGACATTGAACTGCGCGCATTTTCAGAGGTGGCAGGAGCAAAATTAGGACCGGCAGGGCAGGTGTTTTTGCAGGAAGAGCAGACAACATTCGCAGATCCAGAAGTGCTTGAAGCGTTTGACCTCTACCAGGAGTTGTATGAAAACGGATGTTTTCACCCTGACACGGCATCGTTGACAGCTCCGGAAGCAAGAAAGCTGTTTGGAGAGGGAAAGGCGGCATTTCTTGTGCAGGGCGCATGGTGCATTCCGGTCTGGGAAAAGGATAACCCAGATCTGGATTTCGGAGTGATGAAAGTTCCGGTAAACGAACAACAGCCGGATGGGAAATTGCTGCGCCCGTTTACAAAAGGATGGATGGGTATTTCTGCAAACAGCAAACATCCGGATATTGCGGCGGAGTACTTAAAGTATCTCTATTCTTATGAATATCAGAGAACACTGATGGCGCAGGGCGGATTTGTCTCTGTGCGGAGTGATCTCGGAGAAAAGGATATCGAGAACGAACATATGAGACGCTATTACCAATATGCGATGGAACAAAGTATTGCTGTTCCAAATCCGGTGGCAGAAAACGGCAATATCGAGCTGGTTTACAGCATGATCCAGCCGGTCGTTCCGGATTTTGGAGATATTGCCTCTTCTATTTTTTCCGGAAAGAAGATTTACCGAAAAGAATTGAAAAATTATGCCGGCCAGATGCAGGAGAATCTGGAACGGTCGGTAGAGACGGTGAAGAAACAGAAGGAAATCTCCTTGTCAGATTTTAATTATCAATAAGGGTTGGAAAGAAAATTTTATATAAAGAGAACTAGAAAGCGCCACTTTCGGTAATGGATGAAAGTTGAAAAACAAGATTCCATGCGGAAAGCGGTGTTTTTTTGATGCGCAGAAAGTCAGCAGCTTGCAGAAAAATGTGCCGGAGAGTATAATGGGGAGCGTATAGAAACTTTGCGTTGAAAAAGGAGATGTATCACTCTTTGAAAGGAGAAACATATTGTGCATAGATAGAAATGGGGAAACGATGATTACTTTTGTTTTAAATCAGGAAGAAAAGAAGCAGATTGCAGCTGAGATTCTGTCAGGTCTATGTACAGAAGATTTGAGAAAGAATAAAAATATTTCAGGAACAGCGTCTTACTTCCGTTAGATTTATGATGAGAGATGAGTGCGGTTTTACCAGAGAACTGTCATATAGAAAGACAGAAAAAAAGAGGAGGAAATGGTTGTGAAAGAAACAGAGAAGAAAAGAGAAGTCAGGCTTCTTGCGCTGGATGTAGATGGGACATTGTTTGATTCTAACGGACATGTTACAGAAAAAACGATCCAGGCACTGAAACGTGCCAGGGAAAAAGGCGTGCAGGTTGTGCTGGCATCCGGCAGGGGATATGACTGGATGCCGTGGAATCAGCTTACGGAAGTAGCGATGGATTATGTAATCACGACAAACGGCGGAGGAGTCTATCGATGTGGGGATGGCATGTGTCTGCATGAGGAGACTATGGACGGGAAGGAATTGCTGCCGCTGTTTCAATTTCTTCAGGAAAAGGAAGTATACATTACGGTATTTATGGATGGCGCTACTTACACACCACGTCAGTGTTTTTCCTATGTGGAAAATATGGATGTACCGGAGTATGTGGCGCAGAGTCTGAAAGACTGGAAGAAAGAGTTAAAAGATCTGGAGGCATATATCAGGACGCATGAGGCGAAGATCCAGAAAGTGACATTGAATTTTCAGAAAGCGCCGGACGGTGGATACCTGAACCGGGAGGAAGTAAAAGAATATCTGGAAGCGCGCACCGATATCCATGCGGTGGACGGTGGATTTGCCAATTTGGAATTTACAAAGGCGGGAGTCAGCAAGGCGACCGGGATCCGTTTTCTGTCAGAAATGCTTCAGATCCCGATGGAACAGACAATGGCTGCCGGGGACAGCGAGAACGATATCGAGATGATCTGCGAAGCGGGGATCGGTATTGCGATGGGAAATGCACTGGAACAAGTAAAGCAGGCAGCAGACGATATCACTGCGACGAACGATGAAGCAGGTGTTGCATCTGCGATTGAAAAATATATTCTTATCTGATCCGGACAGAAAGTATCTGTCAAATATCCTTTTTTAAAAGATAATAATATAAAATTATCGGAAAGTATTGACAAATCTAAAGTTCTGTAATAGATTAATAAAAAATAAATTTTGAAACCGTTGAGAAAGAGGAGTAGGTTATCAAACAACATCCCAGAGAGTGGCAGGCGGTGTGATTGCCATATGAAGTTGATAATTGAATGGACTTTCGAGGGCGACCTGAAATCTATATGAGAGTATGGTACGTCGGGAACCGAACCCGTTATCAATCAGGAGTGTATGTTAGTACATGAGAAAGAGGACAGTACGTGTCAATTTGAGTGGTACCGCGATAATAATACCCATTATTACCGTCTCAAGCAAAAGCTTGAGGCGGTTTTTTTCGCGTTGGCAAGGATCGTGAGCATTTTTCAAGGAAGGCGCTCGTTCGACTGAGAGGCGAAGCCACGAAGTGCTCACGATCCGTATTGTCTGATTTTTGCTAACATCATAGTTGTCTGCCTGGCAAGTGGATATCAACATAATTTTTGAAAAGAAAAGGAGCAGAGAAAGATGATGAGAAGAATGAGTAAAAAGGTAGGAAAACTGGCAGGAAGTCTGGCGGCTGTGATAGCGATCGCAGTTGCCGCAGGATGTGGAGGTCAGCAGGAAGTAAAGAATGCAGAGAAGGGAGAGAACATTTATCATATCGGTATCTCCCAGTTTGCAGAGCATGGCTCTCTTGATAATTGCAGGGAAGGATTTGTGGAAGGCTTAAAAGAAGAAGGGCTGGAGGAAGGAAAAAACCTGAAAATAGAAGTCAAAAATGCAGCAGCAGATATGGGTACTGCAAGCCAGATCGCAGATCGGTTTGTGTCAGATCAGATGAATCTGATCTGTGCGATTGCAACCCCGAGTGCACAGGCTGCGTTTAATGCGGCAATGGATACAGAGATTCCAGTCATCTATACGGCGGTGACGGATCCGGAAACGGCAGAACTGGCAGAAAAAGATAAAAAACCGGCAGGGGAAGTGACCGGAACGAGTGACAGACTCCCGATCAGGGAGCAGCTTGAGATGATTCGCCGGATTCTGCCGGATGCAGAGAAAATCGGAATTCTCTATACAACAAGCGAAGTGAACTCTTTGTCCGCAATTGAAACGTATGAAAGCTATGCAAAAGAGTATGGATTTGAGATTGTAACAGCAGGCGTCAGCAATACATCGGAAATAGCGATGGCGGCAGAGGAACTGGTCGGAAAGGTAGATTGTCTGACAAATCTGACAGATAACACGGTAGTCAATTCGCTTCCGACCATTTTGGAACGGGCAAAAGAAGCAGGGATTCCGGTCTTTGGAAGTGAGGTAGAGCAGGTGAAGCTTGGATGTCTGGCGGCAGAAGGACTTGACTATGTAAAGCTTGGAAAGCAGACCGGGAAAATGGCAGCAAAGATACTGAAGGGAGAGGCAAAAGCATCTGAAATGGAGTATGAAGAGATTTCAGGAGGGAACCTCTATCTGAATACTGCAGTGGCAGAACAACTTGGCATTTCGTTTGGAGAGGATCTGCTTAAAAGCGCTGCAGACACCTTTGACCAAATGGAAGAGTAAGTAAGAGAGATGCAGAACGTGATAAGAGATGCAAACACGGAAAATGAGGGAAGGAAGGCAGGAAAATGAATTTGATCATAACAACAATGGAGCAGGGACTGATCTACGGGATACTTGCTCTGGGTGTGTATATTACTTACAAAATACTGGATTTTCCAGATTTGACCGTAGATGGAAGTTTCCCGCTCGGCGGAGCGGTAGGGGCTGCGCTGATCACAAGGGGGATGTCCCCGTTTCTGTCGCTGTTTGCGGCATTTCTGGCAGGAGCGCTGGCAGGGATGATTACCGGATTGATTCATGTGAAAGGAAAGGTCCGGGATCTTCTGGCAGGGATTATTATGATGACAGCGCTGTGGACAGTGAATCTGCGGATTGCCGGGACTGCAAATGTACCGCTGTTTTCGCAGGAAACCATTTTTAAAAATGATCTGGTCAGCAGAGTGTTTCCGGGGGCATGGAAAAGCTATGCCACACTTGGGCTGATCGTTGTCATTGCACTTGGGGCAAAATTATTGCTGGATCTTTATTTGGGCACAAAGTCAGGGTTTCTTCTGCGGGCGGCAGGTGACAACGACAAGTTCGTCACCTCTCTCGCAAAAGATGCGGGAAATGTAAAAATCATCGGGCTTGCGATTGCCAATGGGCTTGTGGCGCTTGCGGGATGCATATTCTGTCAGGAGGAGAGAGTTTTTGAAATTTCCATGGGAACCGGAGCGATGGTGATCGGGCTTGCAAGTGTGATCATCGGGACGAGTCTGTTTCGGAAGCTTCCTTTATTTAAGACAACAACCGCAGTCTTTGCCGGGGCGGTGATTTACAAGTTGTGTGTCGGCGTTGCGATTAAAAACTTTGAACCAAGAGATATGAAACTGATCACGGCAGCGCTGTTTCTTGTGATTTTGCTGATCAGTACGGAGAGGAAAAGGAAGGTGAAATGAAATGCTGGAACTGAATCATATTTATAAATACTACAATCCGGGGACTGTCCATGAAATGTGCCTGTTCGAAGACTTTGGGATGAAAGTAGAACGGGGGGAGTTTGTCTCTGTAATCGGAAGTAATGGATCAGGCAAAACGTCTCTGCTGAATCTGATCTGTGGCAGTATTCTGCCGGAAGCAGGGCAGATCTGCATGAATGGGAAAGATCTGACAAAGGAAAAGGAATACAGGCGAAACAAGAAGATCGGAAGGGTGTATCAGAACCCTGCACTTGGCACTTGTCCGGGGATGACAATTCTTGAAAATATGGCGATCGCGGACCACAAAGGAAACTGCTATGGATTTACAAGAGGAATCAACAAAAAACGGATTTCCTATTACCGGGAGTTACTATCTTCCTTAAGGCTTGGTCTGGAAGAAAAGTTAGAGACAAAAGTGGGGGCTTTGTCCGGCGGACAAAGACAGGTGATGGCTCTTCTGATGGCTACGATGACACCGGTGGATCTTCTGATCCTCGATGAACATACAGCGGCGCTGGATCCGAAGACGGCAGAGCGAATTATGGAACTGACAGATGAAATTGTGAAAAAGAAACAATTGACAGCGATCATGGTGACACACAATCTTCGCTATGCCGCAGAGTATGGGAACCGGCTCTTGATGATGCATCAGGGAGAGATTATAATGGATCGGTCAGGCAAAGAAAAGCATCAGACAAGTGTGGAAGAAATTTTAAAGTTGTTTCATGAAATCAGCATTGAGTGCGGCAACTAAAACAGAACAGAGAACATGGGGATGGAAGAAGGATGTCCATCCTTATTTTTTCACAAAATTTAGAAGAAGCAAAACGAGGATTTTTGTATAATATTTTCGGGCGGTTCTTGTTGACGGTACTTGCAGGAAGTGGTAATATTGTTCGTGCAGACACACTATCTAGTTTTTGAAAAGATAATAAAACACTAAATATAGATGAAATAAAGGGGAAAGGAAGCAAGTATAGTATGGTGAAAGTAATCAAGAAAGACGGGACTTCAGAAGAATTTAATGTACAGAAAGTAGTAGTCGCAGTCAATAAATCAGCTTATCGTGCATTGATCCAGTTTACAGATGCAGAGCTTGAATTTATCTGTAAATTTGTGGAAGAAAAAGTAAAAGATATGGGAGTGGAAGAAGTCCGGATTGCCGAGATGCACAACATTGTAGAAGGTGCACTGGAGAAAGTAAATCCGCTTGTGGCAAAGAGCTATCGAGATTACCGCAACTATAAGCAGGACTTTGTACAGATGCTTGACGAGGTGTACAAAAAGAGTCAGTCCATCATGTACATCGGTGACAAGGAGAACAGTAATACAGACAGCGCGCTCGTATCTACAAAGCGCAGTCTGATTTTCAACGAACTGAATAAGGAACTTTATAAGAAGTTTTTCCTGACAACAGAGGAGATCCAGGCATGCAGAGACGGATACATCTATATCCATGATATGTCCGCGAGACGCGATACAATGAACTGCTGTCTCTTCGATGTAAAGAACGTGCTGACCGGAGGATTCGAGATGGGAAATCTCTGGTATAATGAGCCAAAGACATTGGATACAGCATTTGATGTGATCGGAGATATTGTTTTAAGTGCGGCAAGCCAGCAGTACGGTGGATTTACAGTGCCGAGTGTAGATGATATCTTAGAGCCGTTTGCAGAAAAATCATTCCATAACCATGTGGAGAAATATCTTGGGCTTGGAATTGACCGTGAGAAGGCAGAAGAGGTCGCATGGAAAGATCTGGAAAAAGAGATGGAGCAGGGATTCCAGGGATGGGAGTACAAATTTAACTCCGTATCTTCCAGCAGAGGAGATTATCCGTTTATCACAGTGACAGCAGGAACCGGAAGAAGCCGTTTTGCAAAGCTTGTCACGATCACAATGCTGAAAGTCAGAATGAACGGACAGGGAAAAGAAGGTCATAAAAAGCCGGTACTGTTCCCGAAAATTGTATTCCTCTATGACGAGAACCTTCACGGACCGGGAAAAGAACTGGAAGATGTCTTTGAAGCAGGAATTGAATGTTCCAGAAAGACGATGTATCCGGACTGGTTAAGCCTGACCGGAAAAGGCTACATCGCAAGTATGTACAAGCAGTATGGCAAGATCATCAGCCCGATGGGATGTCGTGCATTCTTATCCCCATGGTACGAAAAGGGGGGCATGTATCCGAAAGACGAGACGGATACACCGGTATTTGTCGGAAGATTTAACATCGGTGCGGTAAGCCTTCACCTGCCGATGATCTATGCAAAGGCAAAGCAGGAGAACAAAGATTTCTATGAAGTACTTGACTATTATCTGAATCTGATCCGGAAGCTTCATATCCGTACATACGAGTATCTTGGAGAAATGAAAGCATCCACGAACCCGCTCGCATACTGTGAAGGCGGATTTTACGGCGGAAATCTCGGTCTGCACGACAAGATCAAGCCTCTCTTAAAATCAGCGACAGCTTCCTTTGGAATTACAGCATTCAATGAGCTTCAGCAGCTTCATAATAAAAAATCACTCGTGGAGGATGGCGCATTTGCACTGGAAGTATTAGAGTATATCAACAAACGTGTCAATGAATTTAAAGAAGAAGACGGACATCTGTATGCAATCTATGCAACGCCGGCAGAGAATCTCTGCGGTCTTCAGGTAAAGCAGTTCCGCAAGAAATACGGAATCGTAGAAAATGTATCTGACCGTGAGTATGTCAGCAACGGATTCCACTGTCATGTGACAGAAGACATCACACCGATCGAAAAGCAGGATCTGGAGTACCGTTTCTGGGAACTCAGCAACGGAGGAAAGATCCAGTATGTGAAATATCCGATCAACTACAATAAAGAAGCGATCAAAGCGCTTGTGCGCCGCGCGATGGATATGGGACTCTATGAGGGTGTCAATTTATCACTGGCATACTGTGACGACTGCGGACATGAGGAACTTGCGATGGATGTCTGCCCGGTATGCGGAAGCAAAAATCTGACGAAGATCGACCGGATGAATGGATACCTTTCTTATTCAAGAGTCAAAGGAGATACACGTCTGAACGATGCAAAGATGGCGGAGATCGCAGAAAGGAAGAGTATGTAAGATGCGATATCACAACATTACAAAAGACGATATGCTAAACGGGGATGGACTTCGCGTCGTATTGTGGGTGGCAGGCTGCTCCCACTGCTGCAAAGAGTGTCACAATCCGATCACATGGGATCCAAACGGAGGGTTGGATTTCGATCAGGCAGCAAAGGAAGAGATTTTTGAGGAACTTTCCAAAGATTATATCAGCGGGATCACATTTAGCGGCGGAGATCCGCTTCATGTCAGAAATGCCTATGACGTCAAAGAGCTGGCAAAAGAAATCCGGGAGAAATTTCCACAAAAGACAATCTGGCTCTATACGGGATCTCTCTGGGAAGAGATCAAAAATACGGAGATCGTGAAATATCTCGATGTGATCATAGATGGCGAATTTGAGTGTGATAAAAAAGATGTAAGTCTTCATTGGAAGGGAAGCGCCAATCAGAGAGTCATCGATGTCCAGGAGACTCTCCGCCAGGGGAAGGTAATCCTGCACGATTCCTAAAATTTAGTTTTGCCGGCGAAAATGTGTGAGTTTATCCGGCAGAAAGACTGATAAAAGAAATGATAGATTAGCCGGGACTTCTTGTGATTTTCAGCATGGAGGAACCGGCTATCTGTTTCGGAATACAGAAACAGAAAGAAGAAACAACAAGAGAGAAAATAGAAACGGAGAAAACAAATGAAACGAATTGCAAAATTTCAGAAAGTAAGTTACGAGCAGTTTACAGAAGGATGGATCGATACTTTTGGTGTTACCAATGCAGAAGAAATCAAGATGATTTACGATCATATCAAACTTCCAAAGCGTGCTACTTCAGGATCGGCAGGATATGATTTCTATGCACCGAAGACATTGACACTGAAACCAGGGGAAACTGTGAAAGTTCCTACAGGAATCCGTGTGGAGATGGAAGAAAATTGGGTTCTGAAATGTTATCCGAGAAGCGGGCTTGGATTCAAATATCGTCTGCAGCTGAATAACACGGTTGGAATTATCGACAGCGATTACTTTTATTCTGATAATGAGGGACATATTTTTGCAAAGATCACAAATGATACAAATGAGAATAAAACGGTTGAGATCCCGGAAGGAACCGGATTTATGCAGGGAATCTTTGTGGAATACGGGATCACAGTCGATGATGATGTGACAAGTGTGAGAAACGGTGGTTTCGGAAGTACAACACAGCCATAGGAAATAGGAAAACTGTAAAAGACTGTAAAAAAGTATGATAAAGTACTTGCAATCCATAGATTTGCTATGCTATACTTAAACGGTCGTAAAAAACACGCATATGGCAATCTCTGCCGGTGCCAATATTCTTCAATGGATTCTGAACAGGATTTTCATCTGAATCTCATTTCTGAGGGAAGGATGGCAGCCCCGATAAGATCAGGACTGTATTATATGTATTTATATATAGAAGAAACGGTTGCAGAGTATAGGAAATATGCGGAAGAGTAAAAACCAATGGAGGAAAAATCATGAGCGTTATTTCAATGAAACAGTTATTAGAAGCAGGTGTTCACTTTGGACATCAGACAAGAAGATGGAACCCTAAAATGGCTGAGTACATCTACACAGAGAGAAACGGTATCTATATCATCGACTTACAGAAATCAGTTGGAAAGGTAGACGAAGCTTACAAAGCAATCTCTGACATCGCAGCAGAAGGAGGAACAATCCTTTTCGTTGGAACAAAGAAACAGGCACAGGATGCAATCAAATCTGAAGCAGAACGTTGCGGAATGTTCTACGTAAACGAGAGATGGTTAGGTGGAATGCTGACAAACTTCAAGACAATCCAGAGC
>CAUWEA010000031.1:0-26724 GCA_963557735.1 uncultured Faecalimonas sp.
CAGAGAAGCGGCAAGTTCTTCCGGAAAAACAGAACGTACATTGGCGAATTCCCATTGCCCACGGATCTGAGGAACAACCGCGCCCAAAGATTTACTTTGTTCATTTCGGCAGAAATCTCCAAAACACTGTACCGGAACGTTTCCTTTTGCAATCTGATAGGCTTTTTGCTCCAATTCGCGCTGGAATGCTACGCCTGCGAGTGGATGCACCGTATCATTCCCGGTTACTTCTCGGTCTGCGAAGAGTCCTTTTGCAGGAAAATCCTCTGGTGTGACTGTCACAATGACCGCACTGTTTGCATTTTCACCGTCACGGTCATGGTAACTCATTCCATTGACGGCAAGCCGGTCCGGTTCGGAGGATGCATTGACCACATAACCGCCCGGACACATACAAAACGAATAAACACCTCTTCCACTTGGAAGCTGTGCCGTCACCTTGTAGGAAGCGGCAGGCAAATGCTTTGGAGATTCTTCCTGATACTGTGCATAGTTGATCAGTTTCTGCGGATGTTCGACCCTTACCCCCACCGCAAAGGATTTTGCCTCCATGACAACTTTCTGTTCAAAAAGCATCTCAAAAGTATCTCTCGCACTGTGACCAATAGCCAGTACTGCCGTTTTTGCAGGAAGCACTTCCTCACCGTTGATCACAAGGCCGCAAAGTTTTCCATTTTCAATGGAAAGTCCGGTCACTTTACTCTCAAACCGTACTTCCCCTCCGTTTTTTTTGATCGTCTCCCGCATGTTTTTCACCACTTCCATCAGAAGATCTGTTCCGATATGCGGTTTATTCACATACAAGATCTCCTCTGGAGCACCTTCTTTCACAAAGACTTCCAGTACTTTCCGGTTTCTTCCGGTCGGATCTTTGACAAGTGTATTTAATTTCCCATCTGAAAAAGTTCCGGCGCCGCCCTCGCCAAACTGCACGTTTGATTCGGTATTTAATATGCCGGTCTCCCAGAAACGGTCTACATCTTTCTTTCGCTCCTCCACAGATCTTCCACGCTCAAGAAGAATCGGTGCAAATCCGTGCTCCGCCAGCATATATGCACAGAAAAGTCCCGCCGGTCCACTCCCGATGATCACCGGACGGCTTTCCGGAAGCGCTGCCGCCTGAAACGGAAACTGGTAAGTCTTCTTTTTCACTGCGCTGATGTTTTTGTCCCGGGATTTTTTTAGTACACTCTGTTCTTGTGAAACAGAAGCCCATATTGTATAAACATAAAAAATATCTGGTTTCCTGCGCGCATCGACCGACTGTTTTTCAATAGTATACCCGAGCAGCTCCTCCGGACGTATGCGGAGCGTCTTTATAATCTTCTTTTTCAGCTCTTGTTCGGTATGTGTGCAGGATAATTTCAGCTGACTGATCTGGACCATACTTTCTTTCCCCTTTCCATACTGTACTGTGCCGCGCATTTCCCAGCCACAGCTCCGCTGGACCATGCCCACTGCAGATTATATCCGCCGCAGATCCCATCCACATCGAGAAGCTCTCCTGCAAAATATAATCCTGGTACATAGCAGGATTCCAGTGTCTCAGAAGATACCTCCTCTGTCCTGACCCCGCCTGCACAGATCTGTGCCTGGTCAAAATCATTTGTTCCGACAATCGTGATCCGAAGCGATTTCAGCAGACGGCATAAGATTGTAATCTCCCGTCCGTTCAGTTCCCCACAACGTTTCTTTTTGTCGATCTTACTAAGTTTTAAAATCGTCTGGGAAAATTTCTGCGGATACATTCCGGTAAAAAATACATTCACTTCCCGTTCCGGATGCCTCTTGATCCGTACTTCGAGCAGATCTTCCAGTCTCTGTTCTGTCAGATCCGGCGCCACATCAAGCACTGCCGTCACTTCTTTTTTCCGGTAAATGCCTTCCGCAGCATAGCGGCTCACCTGGAAGACCGGGATGCCAGAGATTCCATATTTTGTAAGCTGGATTTCCCCGGTATCCTCGGCACATTTCTTTCCGTCTGTAAAAATCTGTACCTTTCCATGAATCCGCACACCTGCCAGAGAAACAAAAAACTTCTCTTTCGCATGGAGCGCCACAAGCGCCGGGAGAACCGGAGTCAGCGTATGTCCAAATGCTTTTGCATACGCATAGCCGCTCCCGTCGGATCCAGTTGTCGAGGAAGCTCTGGATCCCGTAGCCAGAATCAGCGCATCCGGCCAGAATACCTTCGCATGCGTCCGGACTTCAAACCGCTCCTTTTTCTTCCGGATGGAGTGGATCTGTGCGCCGTATTCGACCTGGATCTGAAGCCGTTCTACTTCCATCTGGAGTACCTCCATCACAGAAGAAGCCTGATCCGATCCGGGATACAGATATCCGCCCCGGTCTTTGGCACAAATTCCAAGTTCCTCAAAAAAAGAAATGGTCTGTTCAGCCGGAAACTGACTGATCACCCGCCACGGAAACTCTTTCTGGCTGCTTCTGTAACAGCAGGGCTCCTGCAGCCGGTTTGTAAAGTTACAGCGCCCATTCCCGGTGGCAAGTATCTTTTTTCCGAGTTTGTCGTTATGTTCTAAAATACAGACGTCAGCGCCTGCCCTTGCTGCCGAGATTGCAGCCATCATTCCGGAAGCTCCTCCTCCGACTACGATTACTTTCTTCATAGTTTCCCTTCCCTTTACAGTGTGACAAGTCCTTTCTCCACCATTTTCTGAAGCGACATTAAAATGCCGAATTTTGCATGTTCCCATGTAAGACCGCCCTGGAAGTAAACAGCATATGGCGGTTTGATCGGTCCATCGGCGCTGAGTTCGATCGAAGAGCCCTGCACAAAAGCTCCTGCAGCCATGATCACGTCACTGTCATACCCCGGCATTGCCCACGGCTCCGGTGTCACATAACTGTCTACCGGTGCGGCAGCCTGGATCCCCTGGCAGAATGCGATCACACCTTCCGGTGTCCCAAGCGTCACTGCCTGAATGATGTCATGTCTGCTCTCGCTTCCATCTGGAACTACTGAAAATCCAAGTTTCTCATAAATATTCGCAGCAAATATCGCTCCTTTTAAAGCGCCCTTGACCACTGTCGGTGCGAGGAAAAATCCCTGATAAAAATCTTTCATTACTCCGAGGGACGCGCCGACTTCTTTTCCAAGTCCAGGGGAAGTCAGACGGTATGCGCACTGGTCAATATATTCCTGCTTTCCAACTACATATCCGCCGATCGGCGCAAGGCCGCCTCCCGGATTTTTGATCAGAGAGCCAACCATAAGATCTGCCCCCACATCACTTGGTTCGATCCGCTCCACAAATTCTCCGTAACAGTTATCCACCATACAGATAACATCTGGCTTGATCTCTTTTACAAAGGCGATCAGCTCCCCGATCTGTTTTACCGAAAAGCTTGGTCTTGTCTGATATCCTTTGGAGCGCTGGATCGTGACAAGCTTCGTCTTCTCATTGATCGCAGCTTTGATCGCCGGGTAGTCAAAAGTTCCATCCGAAAGAAGATCTACCTGGCGGTATGTTACACCGTATTCTGCAAGAGATCCTTTGGACGGGCGGATCCCGATCACTTCCTCCAGCGTGTCATACGGCTTTCCAACCGGAGAAAGCAGTTCATCGCCCGGTCTTAAATTTGCACTTAAAGTCAGCGCCAGCGCATGTGTTCCGCAGGTGATCTGCGGACGTACCAGAGCTGCCTCTGTATGAAATGTATGTGCATAGACTTCTTCCAGCGTATCTCTTCCCTGGTCATTGTATCCATATCCACTCACATAGTTAAAGCAGCCTTCGCTCACCCGGCATTCCTGCATCGCCCGTACTACTTTTAACTGATTATACTCTGCAGTCTTGTCAATTTCCTCAAATCGTTCCTTTAATGTATCTTCAATCTCGCTGCCAAACGCATAGACTTCCCGGGAGATCCCGAGCGCCTCATACATTGCAGCCACTGTCTGTCTTTCTTCTAACATGAAAGTTTCATCCTTTCTCTGATCACTTCTAATAAGTTTTGTAATATTTTCTCATCATCATAAGCAAACGCATCTTTCTGGATCCAGATGACGTCACGCTCCCGCTTAAACCAGGTCAGCTGACGCTTGGCAAAGTGCCTTGTATCCCGCTTGATAATATAGACAGCCTCCGAAAGAGAGCAGTCTCCTTCCAGATATGCGAAAATCTCTTTGTATCCAAGTCCCTGCATGGAGACCATCTGCTTTGTGCATCCCCGTTCTTTTAATCTCCGCACTTCTTCTACAAGCCCGTTTTGTATCATCTGATCCACTCTTTTGTCGATTCTGTCATACAGACATTCCCGCTTGTCATTTAAAACAAAATAGCAGAACTGATATGGCGATTCTTTCTGTCGTTCACGCTCATTGTGCTCAGAAATCCTCTCTCCGGTCTGCTCATAGAATTCCAGTGCGCGGATCACACGCTTTACATTGTTTGCATGGATCTCCTGCGCTGCTTTTGGATCGACTGCTGCAAGTTGTGCATGGAGATACGCGGCCCCTTTTTCTTTTGCAGCCGTTTCCAGCTGTCTGCGGTAAGCAGCGTTCCCCTCATTTTCCGTAAAATCAATATCATACAAAAGCGCCTGAATATAAAATCCGGTTCCTCCGACAACGACCGGGATCTTCCCTCTTGAATAAATCTCTGCCATCGCCGCTTTCGCCATCTGCTGAAACCGTACGACATGAAATTCCTCTTCAGGATCCAGCACATCGATCAGATAATGGGGGATGCCATCCATCTCTTCTCTTGTGATCTTGGCAGAACCAATATCCATCTGTCTGTAAACCTGCATAGAATCAGCGGAGATAATTTCTCCGCCGATTGCTTTTGCCAGCCCGATCGATGCCTTCGTCTTTCCGACAGCCGTCGGACCGGTCAGTATGATCAATGGTTTTTTCTCTGTCTCTCTCATAGCCACCTCATCGTCTGCCCCTGCCGGTTACAGCATGAGCATATAAATTGTTGCCACAGAAATCACGATCTGGATGATCCCAAACCGGAATACTGTCTGTGTATTGGACCAGTCCCACACTTTTCGCACATGGTCATGCAGCGGTGTGCGGACATTTGTCAGGATCTTGATCTTTAAAAACCGCAGCAGAGCCACTTTGACGATTCCGATTCCGCCATCTGCGATCAGAACAAACGCTGCAAAAAGATACAGAAATGGGCTCTCTGTCTTCAAAGCTGCGATCGCAATAAAGATCCCCATCGCTCTTGATCCTGCATCCCCCATCATCAGATGGCTCGGCGCTGCATTATACCATAAATATCCGAGCAGACAGATGATAAACAGCAGAATCAGATAAGAAAAGCTGTCTGTTGTCCCCTTCATTCCTTTTATGATATAAAGTGTGACCAGCGTAATGATCGTTAATGTTGCGGAAAGTCCGTCTACACCGTCCGAACAGTTAGTTACATTGATCGATACCCAGATCAGAATAACAGAAAGCAGGCAGAATACGACCGGCGGGATTGTCACAGATACGCCGATGACCGCAAATTGGATCGTGCTGGAATTATAATGCATAAATGTAAGTGAAAGTACTACCGCCACAAGCAGATCCAGAAGTCCTTTCTTATATTCATTCCATGGTTTCTCTGAAGCATCATCCAAATATCCGGTGAGCATCTCTGCGCTCACTAGAACAATGTAAATCACGATCTCCAAAGAAAGCTCTGAAAACAACAGCGCCGCTGCCGCAAATACGAGGATGAAAATGATCCCGGCTCCTCTCGGTTTCCCTGCGGAAAGCTTTCCGGCATGGGCAAAATCTCTTCCGGCATCTTTCGGAAGCAGATAGTTAAATTTGGTAATGCAGACACAAGTCATTAAAAATGCTGCCATCAGACCGATGCCTGCAAATAAAGAATAAAAATTTTCGCTGATTATAAAGTTTATCATTTGTCCTTCCCCTGTCTCCTATACTATAATGTTGCGCGCAAAACAAGCTGCTATACGATTCTTTTGAACTTTTTCTCCAGCTCCCGTTTTGTCATCGCGATGATCGTCGGTCTCCCGTGCGGACAGTGATATGGATTCTCCAGTTCCAACAGTTCTCCGATCAGCGCATCCACTTCTCTGGCAGAAAGTCTGGAATTTCCTTTCACCGCTGCTTTGCATGACATCGAAGCGATTTTTTCCAAAACAATATCCGGCGCGATCTTCGTGGAAATACTGTCTGAAAGACTATCCAGCATCTCGATCAGCAGATCTTTTCTGGCAATCCCAAACAGATTATCCGGAACTGCCCGCACTGCATAAGAGTCTCCGCCAAAAGGCTCGATTTCAAATCCTACCTGGGCAAAACTGTCTATATGTTCTGTCAGAAGCTGCTCCTCCTGCATAGAAAGATTGAGGACGATCGGCGGACTGATCCGCTGCGATGTAAACTGCTTATCCCTCATCTGTCTTAAAGTCCGCTCATACAGAACACGCTCGTGTGCAGCGTGCTGATCGATAATATACATCTGTTCTCTGTACTCTACGATCCAGTATGTCTCAAACACTTGTCCTACTAAAGTATATTCCTGTTTTGCTTCCTTTGACAATAGTTTTTCGTCAAAAAAATTCAGCTGCTCTTCGCTTTTTTTCACTTCCGGCTTCGGAACCTGCTGCACATTCTTTTGCTGCGGGATATCATTTTTTTGCTGTGGGCTTTCATGTTTTTGCTGCTGAATCTCGTTCTTTTGCCCTGCGCGGTACGCTGCCGCTTCCCGGATCCGGTCTGCGGACACCTGGTCCCGGTACAAACCGCTCCGGTCTTTGACTTCGGCCTGCGAACTCTGGTTGTGATAAGCAGTGACACGCTCCCGCATTTTTTTCATAAAATAATCCAGATTCTTCTCCACCTGAGGTATCTGTGCCTGCTGCCTTGTCACTTCTGGCTGCTTTGGATTTTGTACTCCCGGAGCTTCATTTCTCTGGAATACAGCTTTGCCTTTTTCAGCGTCTGCGTTCTCTTTCCTTTCAGATGGAAACTCCACCCGTGGGATCAGCTCTTTTTCACTGAGCGCATCTTTAACGGTATTGTAAATAAAATCATAGATTTCCTGCTGATTGCTGAAACGGACTTCCATCTTAGTCGGATGGACATTCACATCCAGATCGCTTCCGTCCACTGTAAAATGGAGCACCGTAAACGGATATTTATGCTGCATCGTAAATCCTTTATAGGCATCTTCGATCGCTTTTGCAATAATGCTGCTCTTCACATACCGTCCATTGATATAATAATTTTCATAATTTCTGTTTCCTCGGGAAATCAGGGGCTTTCCGATATAGCCGCGGATCTTGATGCCTTTCGTTTCCCGGTCAATTTCCAGAAGATTTCCGGTGATATCTCTGCCATAAATATGGTAGATCACATCTTTCAGCCTTCCATTTCCGGATGTATGGATCTTTGGCTGTCCGTTTGTGAGAAACTGAAAGGAAATCTCCGGATGTGACAGTGCAAGCCGCGTCACAAGTTCACTGACATGACTTGCCTCTGTCATCGGTGTTTTCAGAAATTTCCTCCTCGCCGGTGTATTAAAGAAAATCTGCCGGATGAAAAAGGTAGTTCCGTCCGGCATCCCGATCTCCTCCAGCCCCTTCTCTGCGCCGCCTTCGATCCGGTACTGGACACCTGCCGCGGAATCTTTGATCTTCGTGCGCAGCTCCACCTGCGCGATCGCCGCGATACTGGAGAGCGCTTCCCCCCGGAATCCAAGAGAAGAGATCCCCGTCAGATCTTCCACTGACCGGATTTTACTTGTCGAATGTCTCAAAAAAGCAAGCGGAACTTCCTCCTTCGGGATCCCGACTCCATTGTCTGCAATTCGGATCAGAGAGATCCCTCCATCTTTGATCTCCACAGTCACGGCAGTCGCCTTCGCATCAATCGCATTCTCAACCAGTTCCTTTACGATCGATGCCGGACGCTCGATCACCTCTCCGGCCGCGATCTTATCGACCGTGATCGGATCCAAAACCTGAATATTTGGCATATTCTTTCCTTCCTCTCACTATTTCCACCGGTTCTTCAGCTTATTCTGAAGACGGTAGATTGTATTTAAAGCATCCATCGGCGTCAGGTTCGTGACATCAATCTCTTTCAGCTCTTCCAACACATCATCATCTCTGACAGTATCAAACAGCGACATCTGTGCCAGATCTACTTCATCATATTTTTTCTGACGCGTCTTTGTCTCTGTCTGGGCAGAGATTTCCCGCACCTTTGTTGTGATGTCCGCCTCGCTCAGTTCTCCTACAATCTCTTTTGCCCGCGCAATCACAGACTCCGGCACTCCTGCAAGCTTTGCGACCTGGATGCCGTAGCTTTTATCTGCTCCGCCTTTTACGATCTTTCTCAGGAAGACAATGTCATCGCCCTGCTCCTTGACCGCAATGCAGTAATTATTGACACTGTCGATCTTCCCTTCCAGTTCTGTCAGTTCATGATAGTGTGTCGCAAATAACGTCTTTGCACCAAGCAGTTTTTTATTGCTGATATGTTCCACGACCGCCCAGGCAATACTCAGTCCGTCAAACGTACTTGTCCCCCGCCCGATCTCATCCAGGATCAGAAGACTGCTGCTCGTTGCATTTCTTAAAATATTGGCAACCTCTGTCATCTCCACCATAAAAGTACTCTGTCCGGATGCGAGATCATCCGATGCACCGACTCTCGTGAAAATACGGTCACAGATTCCGATGTTGGCGCTGTCTGCCGGGACAAACGAACCGATCTGTGCCATCAGAACGATAAGCGCTGACTGCCGCATATAAGTAGATTTTCCTGCCATATTCGGTCCGGTAATGATCGAAACCCGGTTTTTCTTATCATCCAGCAGCGTATCGTTTGCGATAAACATGTTATCCGGCGTCATCCGCTCTACTACCGGGTGCCTGCCTCCCCTGATATCGATCAGTCCTTTTTCGTTGATCTTCGGCCGCACATAATTATTCCGCTCTGCGACAAGCGCCAGCGATGTGAACACGTCAATCTTTGCCACTGCCTTTGCAGTCTGCTGCACACGGAGTACTTCCGATGCGATCCGGTCACGTACCTTGCAATACAGATTATACTCCAGCGCATAAAGCTTATCTTCTGCACCGAGGATCGTATCCTCCAGTTCTTTTAGCCGCGGTGTGATAAAACGCTCCGCATTTGCAAGCGTCTGTTTTCGCGTATAGTAATCTGGCACCATCTCTTTGTATGCATTTGTCACTTCCAGATAATAGCCAAACACTTTATTATATTTGATCTTCAGATTGCGGATCCCTGTCTTTTCCCGCTCTTCCTCCTCAAGCTGCGCAAGCCAGTTCTTTCCTTCTGTCTTTGCCTGCCGGAGCATATCCACATCCGCATCGTATCCATCCTTGATGATCCCGCCCTCTTTCATTGCAAGCGGCGGTTCCTCCATGATAGATTCTTCTAAAAGCTGATGCAGATCTTCCAGGGGATCCAGTTCTTCGCAGATCTGCTGCAGAAGCCCTCCCTGCATTTCCTTCAGAAGATACTTGATATGCGGAAGCATCTCAAGAGAGTTGCGGAATGAGATCAGATCTCTCGGGTTCGCAGACTGGTATGTAACCCGGCTGATCAGACGCTCCAGATCATAGACTGGAGATAAATACTCCCGGATCTCCTCACGGGCGATCGCCTGGTCTTTTAATTCTTCCACTGCTTCCAGACGTTTCTCGATCGCAGTCCGGTCGATCAGCGGCTGCTCAATATAACTTCGGAGCATTCTGGCTCCCATGGCAGTTTTTGTCTTATCAAGCACCCATAGCAGAGAGCCTCTCTTCTGTTTTTCCCGCAATGTCTCACACAATTCCAGATTTCTTCTGGAAGAACTGTCTAACAGCATATATTTCCCCGTAGTATAGCCCGTGATATGGGTAATGTGGGAAAGCGAAGTCTTCTGGATCTCATACAGATATTTTAAAAGTGCGCCTGCCGCGATCACACCGCAGTTATAATCGCCAAGTCCCAGACCTTCGAGGGTGGCTGTATGAAAATGTTCTTTTAAAATACGCGCGCACATCTCATCGTCAAAAAAATGTGTGTCGATCGAGTAGATCATCATTCCAAGCCGGTGTTTCAGATCGTCCAGGTCAAGTCCGCTCATATAGAAGGATTCATTGCAGATGATCTCCGACGGTGAAAACTTGTGGATCTCATCCAGAAGTTTTCTTCCGCTGTCAAGCTCTGTCACAAAATAATCTCCGGTAGACACATCTGCCACCGCCAGCCCGTAGCGGTCCGCAAGGTATACGATGCACATGATATAATTGTTCTTTGTCTCATCGAGCGCCTGCGTATTCATATTTGTTCCCGCAGTCACAACACGCACTACTTCCCTCTTTACGATTCCTTTCGCCTGCTGAGGATCTTCCACCTGCTCGCAGATCGCAACCTTATATCCCTTTTCTACCAGCCGGTTCAGGTAACTGTCCACAGAGTGATACGGCACACCGCACATCGGTGCACGCTCCTCCATCCCACAGTTTTTCCCGGTCAGTGTAATCTCCAGTTCCTTGGATGCTGTAATGGCATCTTCAAAAAACATCTCATAAAAATCACCAAGTCTGTAAAATAAGATACAGTCCGCATACTGCTTCTTCGTCTCCATATACTGCTGCATCATTGGTGTCAATGTTCCCATAGTTTCTTTGTCCCTCCTGATTTTAGGGTGTTCTCTCTTTATTATCGAATGATCTGTATTTGAAATACATCGTCTTATGATAACAAATTTTAAAATGCTTTTCAAGAAACTTACTTCTGCTGCTCCATATATTTCCGGTAATCATTACATGTGATCCGCTGGTCTAACAGCGCTTTCTGCCGCTCATTTCTGATGTTGTAAAAATAAACCGGGACCTCTCCGATCACACTTCCGTCTTCGGCATATGCCGTTACAGTCTTTTTATCATATTCATTTTCCGGATGTCCTTCCCCGAAATAGCTCTCCAGCTCATCGATCTTCCTTGCCGTCTCCTCAGATACTTCGTGGATCTCCCCGGCAATTCTTTCTTCCCCTTCAAGCAGCGCCGGATACCGTCTTTCCTTCAGACTGTAAAGAAGTCCGTCTACATACGCTTTCTGGCGATATGAATGTTCAGCGCTGCAGTAAATTTCATAATTGTACATTCCTTTTAAAAGTGTCCCATATACAAAAATCTGATGCATGTTTCTCCTCCTGCCCTTCTCTTTCTTTTTTGTGTTCTGTATGTCTGTTCTTATTTCAGGAAATCCCGGTACAGCATGCTGGACTGGATTCCTTTATTGTTCTGATATTTTCCACTCTGATAGCGGTCATATTCCCCGTGGATATCATGGTAATAAATCTGGCAGACTTCCACATTCGGATAAATCCGGATCGGCTGGACACAGAAAATCTCCAGTGTCCAGTACCCGGCAAATCCTACATCGCCAAAGCCTGCCGTCACATGGATAAAAAGTCCCAGACGCCCCGTGGAGGAACGCCCCTCTAACATCGGCACAAACCCTTCTGTTTTTGTAAATTCATTTGTCCGTCCAAGATAAAGCCTGTGCGGCTCCAGCAAAAGTCCTTCCTCGGGAATCACGATCCTTCTGACTGCATGATCCTTTTTCATATCCAGAATCTCATCTTCATAGACAAGCAGCTCATTTGCCAGTGACAGATTATAACTGTTTGGATTTAACCTGCTCTCATCAAATGGTTCAATCTGGATCTCTTTTCCGATATGTTTTAAAATTTCTTTCCCTGACAGAATCATTTCTGTACCTCCTCATAGCTGTTAAAAAATAACGTGTACTCTGTTTCCTGGCAGATCTTTTGCCTATAAGATGTGATAAGAGGGCTTTTCTTCTCCGTACAAACGATACAGAAGAAAGCTGCTCAGAAATATACCGGCAACACAGAGTCCTGAGAAAATGATCATAAACGGAACGCAGATCTGCCCAAACAGCTGCAGCGGCTGGTCACTGTAATCCCACACATGCAGCCCAAGCCATTTATTTACGATCACTCCCGTAAAAAATTCTGCTGCCGTCACAAAGATCACACAGCGGATGACCTGGCGCCACAGTGGGTCCATCCAGTGCACCTGCCTGCCCTGCCATGCAATAAAGCAAAAGCAGACTCCCCCAAGTATAAACATAGACCAGTGGGAAAATCCTCTGAAGAAGACCTCAAATCCATAATACAGCGTGCCTCCAAGCGCCCACAGAAACAGATATTCACTTACTTTTTTCACTTTTCTCTCTCCCGTCCATACAAGTTTCTTCTGATCTCTAGTGTGGACAAAATCAAGAAAAATATGACATCACAAAAGGAACCCATTATACACGGGTTCCAATATAATAAAATCCTTTGCATGCATCCAGTCTCACGGACACGATCTTTCCGATCAGTTCCTTTTCTCCAGGGAAATGCACCAGTATATTGTTGCTGAGCCTTCCGGTCACAAGTGCCGGATCGTGGTCATTGACCGACTCCACAAGCACTGGCTGTGTCGTTCCTTCATGTACGCTGCATACTTCTGCCGAGATGCTCTGTACTTCCTTTAGCAATCTGTCAAAGCGGTCTTTGACAACATCCTCCGGAATCTGGTCTTCCATTGCCGCAGCAGGTGTTCCTGTACGCTTTGAATAGATAAAGGTAAACGCGCTGTCATAGCGTACCTGCTTTACCACATCCATCGTCTCCAGAAAATCTTCCTCTGTCTCCCCTGGAAATCCGACGATAATATCTGTCGTCAGTGAAATATCAGGAACGGCCTCTTTGATCTTTCGCACAAGTTCCAGATACTGCTCTTTGGTGTAGCGTCTGTTCATCTTCTTTAAAATCTCTGTACTTCCCGACTGTACCGGCAGATGCAGGTGTTTGCAGATCTTTCTGGAATGCTTCATCACCTCGATCAGTTCATCAGAGAGATCCTTCGGATGCGATGTCATAAACCGGATCCGTTCCAGCCCCTCGATTTTCTCGATTTCTGTAAGAAGCTGCGCAAACGTCATCGGATGTTCCAGTGTTTTTCCGTAAGAATTTACATTCTGGCCAAGCAGCATCACTTCCACGACACCATCTGCCACAAGGCTTTTGATCTCCCGGATGATGTCTTCCGGATTTCTGCTCCGCTCACGCCCCCGCACATACGGTACGATGCAGTAACTGCAGAAATTATTGCAGCCAAACATAATATTTACACCGGATTTAAAAGAAAACTTCCGTTCACTTGGAAGATCTTCCACGATCTTATCGGTATCTTTCCAGATATCAATGACCATCCGCTCAGATTCCAGACGTGTCACGATCAGCTCTGCAAATTTATAAATATTGTGCGTTCCAAAGATCAGATCCACGAACCGGTAGCTTTTTTTAATCTTCTCCACTACTTCCGGCTCCTGCATCATACAGCCGCAAAGCCCGATCAGCATATGCGGCTTTTTCTTTTTCACGCGATTCAGCTGTCCAAGCCTTCCATATACACGCATATTGGCATTTTCACGCACGGTGCATGTATTATAGATCACAAAGTCCGCTTCTTCTTCATTCGTCTCTTCCTGATACCCGATCTGTTCCAGCACACCGAGAAGTTTTTCGGAGTCTCTGGCATTCATCTGGCAGCCAAATGTTGTCGTACACGCCGTCAGGGGACGTCCCAGTTTTTCAGACTGTTCTTTCACAAGTTCGCGTGCTTTTTTCATAAACCAGTACTGGCGCATCGGTTCTTGTTCCGGCGCCGGCTGACTTAAATCCATCTGTGCAAGAATCTCTTCGATTTCCTGATTCTTATTTCGATTGTGTTCTGTCATAATGTCTTCCTTTCCTCTGTAAACTAGCGGGCAGAAACTGTATGCATTCTGCCAGAAGAGATCTCACAGTGCCTGCCCGCTTCGTACGAACCTATATTATAATCGAATTTTTTGCCTTTTTCAAGATTATGTTCCAGAATCGTTATCTTCAGATTGCTCAATGTCCTTGTTGCATAGAAAATATACCAAAACAGTAAAAAGGATATTCCAATTCAGACTTTTGGAATATCCTTGATTACCATAATTTATTTAGCAGTAATTATTGCACCATTATCTTTGAAAAATCCTGCCCCGGCTTGTGTCATTATAAACACAAAATTATCGGCACTGGCATTTGGAGTAATACATTCTACATCTTTTGTCATAGAAAAATAGCCATATCCTAATCTATCGCCTTCTTCTAATTTTAACACATGGATTATAGCACCTCCCCCATTGTCATCCCCATCAGGATCGCAACTTGCACTATATGCTGCAACAACGCGAGGATTATCTGGTTGCATGGTATTTTCTGTTTCACTAATGCTCCATTTGCCATCCCATTCAGAAGGAACGTCAACAGAAAAGTATTCATTTTCATAATGCGTTCTGGCTCTTGCTTCTTCCTCTGCTTTTCTCTGTGCCTCTTCCTCTGCCTGCTTCTTGGCTTCCTCCACCTCGGAAATCCGGCTTGCATATGCTTCCGTAAGCCCGGTGATTTTTTGTTTGTATGTTTCAAACTCATCATTGGAAGCGAACACATACTCTTTCTCTGTTTCCATTGTCGCAAGCAGCGCTGTAAGTTTGTCTTTGCTGCCCGTGATAATGGAAGGATCTTCCTGAGATGCAAGATCACTTAACGTATCTTGCGCAATTTGGGCATCATATTCTTTCTGAAACGCTTCCCGCATAAATGACACTACCGATTCATATTCCTCAGATACTTTTGGGGAATGTTTTTTTGACGAATTGTATTCCTCCATCTCTGTCAGCGTAGCTTTTAAGAGATTCAGCTTTTCTTCATGTGCCTCTGTTTTGGCAAAAGCCTTCTCTTTTTCAGAGACTTTGTCAATTTCTTTTTTAACAGCTTTCTCTTCCTCCTCTTTTTTCTCAGCTTCTCTGCGCTGCTGTTCCAATTTAGTCTGCTCTTTCTGCTTCTGATAGATGACACAGCCGGCAATACCGGAAATCAGAACGATCACAAGCGCAATGCTCACTACTACTTTTGTTTTCATCTGGCACCCTCTCCTTAAAATTTTTTCGTTCTTAATTATAGCAAAAGAGATTGACCTCCTCGGTCAATCTCCTCGTTTTTCATTACATTTCTTTTTCTCTTTATAATATCTCTGGTACAGTGTATGAACTGCATCTGCTAATTCTTCCTCCAGCATCTGATCTGTATTGTCGATCAGTTCTGCCACCTCATAATGTCTCAGCAGCCAGTAGCGCATTCCCATTCTGGATGCCCCTACCCGCACATCAACAGTCTCTTCTGTCACAGTTCCCGGTATGATCGAGATTCCATAAGAAAAATCATCGACAAGCCTGGAAAAATATTCGCGCATCACTCTGAGTTTGTACCGACGTTTCTCCCCGCCCATCATATAAGGATGTGTGAGAATATAAGCTGCGCGCTGAAAATCCCGATCCATCTGTTCTTTCCTGGACCCTCTTTCATCTTCGATTTCCAACAATTCAATATTTTGCATCAGATCTACACTGTATGTATAGACATCATCCGAATGTAAATGTCCTGCAAAGCAGAAATACCTTCCATCATTGAGAATAATATCAATCGGTTTTAAAATTCTCCGGTCAAGCTTGATCAGGGAAGTCTGCTCTTTCACCACATCATATACATTCCAGTCAACGGCAACAAAACATCCTTTTCTTTTTGCCAAAAGCAGCAGATCCACATTTTTCAGCACGTCTGTTTCCAGCATAAACCGCATTTCTCCGAACGATGCATTGGCATAAGGTGTCATCTCCAGAAGATTTTTCCCGGACAGCCCCTGAATCCGCTTTGCAAGATCCTGAGCTGTCTTTGACTGGAAAATTTTGCTGTGAAGTACGGAATCAATCAGAAATTTCAGTTCTACATCCGAAATTGCATTGTTATAATAATAATCGGTCTTCCGCTCCTGATCTTTTACCCGGTATGTCCGGTATCCGATCGTTCTTTGTTCTTCCGGAAGGTTCAATTCTTCTGAGACAAGCATTTCCAACCCGGTGCGGACCATTTTAGAAGTCACATACACATCGGGATGATCTTCTTTGATCTTTCGTACAATCTCTTCCCGCGACATCGGACCTGTTTTTTGTGTCCGCTCCTTCGTCGTATACCGCTTGAGAGTGTGAATGATCAGATACGCTATATTGCTCATACGTCTTCCTCCGCTATCGCAACCTACGCTGCCACACCATTTTTCTCAATCTTCTTAAATAATCTTACGAGTACAAATACTGCGGCTCCTGCAAGCACAAACTCTGCGATAAACTGTGCATAGGCAAGTCCATAGAGCGGGAAAATCTTGTTTAAGATATACAATGCCGGAATCTCCAGCACGATTTTTCTCATAATGCAGAAAATAAGCGACTCTTTTCCCATTCCGACAGACTGGAACACACCGACTGCCAGAAAGTCAATACACATAAATGGAAGGCTCAGACAGAATCCTCTTAAAAAGCTCGCTCCATATGCGATGATCGCCTCATTTCCGATGAAAAGACTTGTCAGCGGCGCGGAGAAAATATAGTAGAGCGCTGTGACCGGGATCATAAATCCGAGGGAAAGCGCTGAGCTGAAGAGTACCGTATGTTTCATTCTCTTCTGATTTCCGCTGGCATAATTGTAGCTGATCAGCGGCATGATCCCCTGCGAAAGTCCCATCGCGATATACATTGGAACCATGTTGACTTTCTGTGTGATCCCCATCGCTGCAACCGCCTCCGCGCCGAACGCAGAAGTAAAGTTATTTAAAATCGTCATTCCGGTTACATTTAAAAGGTTCTGTATCGCAGCCGGGATCCCGACTCCGCATACACCGAATACGATCGCCTTCTGGAATCCAAACTGTGATGGCTGAATACAGACAAGTGTCTTTCCACGTCTTTTATACATTAACACAAAGAAGTAGAGACATGCGACACAGTTTGAGATAAATGTGGCAAGTCCGGCGCCTTCTGCTCCCATGTCAAGTCCCCATGGAAGGATAAAGATCGGGTCTAATACAATATTTAACAGACATCCGCTCATTGTTCCGATGCTGGCATGCAAAGAAGCGCCCTCAGCGCGGAATAAATATGCCATCACGACATTTAAAATTGCAGGAACTGCACCAAATGTGACGGTCCATTTCATATAAGCGCCGGTTGCTGCCGCTGTCTTCGCATCCGCGCCAAGCATCGTAAGTAGCGGATCTTTCAGCACAGTGCACAGCAGCGCAAAGATCACACCGCAGATCAGCGCACAGTAAAATCCAAATGCAGAACTTTTTTTCAGTGTGTCATAATCTTTTTTCCCGAGCGAACGACTCATCATACTGGAGCTTCCGACTCCAAATAAGTTATTTGCCGCATTAAATGCCAAAAGTACCGGTCCGGCAAGGGTCACTGCCGCATTTTGTGTGGAATTGTTCAGCATTCCGACAAAATAAGTATCTGCCAGGTTGTAGATGACCATGACAAGTGAACTTAAGATCGTCGGAACAGCCAGCTGTGCTACCGCTTTCGGGATTGCTGTTTCTTCAAATAATTTCGTTTTCTGGGTATCTTGCATAATGTTTCCTTTCTCTTTTGTTTTCTTATTATGCTGCTTCTTCTGCAGTTCTATCATTCTTTTGCATTCTTTCAAGCAGACACCCGACTATTATAACGCTTTTTTTCACAAAGATACAAGAACAATTTTTTCTTTTCACTGGAACGGTTTCTCTTTTGAGCCCATTCTTTTTTCTTATGATTTTCTGATCTTTCCTGCCAGCAAAAGCAGTAAAAATCCGGATCCACACATCAGCCATCGCAGCGGAAGCCAGTCTGACATCGTTCCGAACACCGCCATTCCCGCCGGATAGCATGCCGCATATGCCGCACCCATCAGTCCAAAGATACGTCCCTGCATATCAGGATCTGTCTGCTTCTGAAGCAACGTTGTAAGCGTTGTCTGTACCGCAGTCAGCGCCACACCATACAGCATCATACAGAGAAGATAGACTGCGAAATTTTTTGATACTGCCATTCCAACCGCCATGACCCCGAAAAAAAACAGAGCGCTTCCCAATACCTTTTTGCCATCTTTTCTGCTCCCGTGCAGGCTCATCCAGATTCCGCCTGCCATCATTCCTCCAAATCCCGTCACTTCTGTCGCGGTCAGGTAGAAATATGAATTCCCAAACATCCGGCTTACAAACAGTCCGGACAAATATCCTGCCGGAACACATAAAAATGTAAAAATCCCATAGATTTGCAGCAAATGTCTGACTGTCTTATGTTTTGCCACATAGAGAAGTCCACTCTTCATATTCGTATCTATAAAATCTTCTTCACTTTTACTTTTCCCTGGAACCTCCGGTATGGAGACAAACACAAACATTACAGTTCCGATCCCGGCAGTTACAATATCTACCCACAAGATCTGTTCCAGTGATATACTTCCAAGAAGCAGTCCTGCCACCGCCGGAGCCGCAAACTGGACAAATGCCTGCATCGCGGCATAAAATCCATTGTACCTTCCCAGTTCTTCCTGCGATACAAGCTGAGGAACCACCGCACTTACAGCAGGGATCTGGATCCCGGAACCGGCAGACCGTACCATAGACAGAAAAAGCAGCGCCACAAGAATCTGTTTCTCCGAATCCATATGAGAGACGATCAACATCATCACACCCGTCGCAAACGCAATCCCAAGATCCGCAGTAATGATCAGACGTTTCCGGTCAAACCGGTCTGCCCATACTCCGGCGGGAAATGACAGAAAAAACTGTGGCAGATAAGAACAGACCGAATATGCTGCCACCCAGATTCCGCTGGATGTCAGAAGCGTCACATGCCATATGACTGCCATCTGTACAACCTGTGATCCAAACAATGTCACAGACTGACTAAGGAAAAAAAGCAATGCCGCTCTTCTCCATCTCTCTATTTTTTGAACCCGTCCCTTCCTCATACGGCAGTCTTCTCCTGCTCTAAAGGAAGTATAAACCGCTGTGTCGGATATCCATACTCTACAAGAAATTCTCCTGCTTCAAATCCCAGCGACAGAAGATCCTCCCTCCAGCCCGTATCTGCCCGGTCTCCCGCGCGGTAAGTAGTAATACTGATCCTTTCATTTCTCCCCGGCAATTCAGATAACTTTTTCAGGAAAAGTCTCATCACACTGCATCTCTGATATTGCGGATGTACCGACAGAAATTCAATCTTACGCGCTTCGGCGTATGCCATCACACCAACTGTCTGCTCCCCGGCACATAAAATCATTGCCTTTTTCTCCACGATATAGCGTCTCAGATTTTCACGGCACTTTTCCTCGTCCAGGCAGGGAAATCCATCAACGGTAAGATATAATAACTCCATCCATCTCGTTATATCCTTCTCCTCAGCCAGACGGATCGCCTCTTTTTGCAGCTGCTCCTCCCCAGTTATCCCATACAGATGAAATTTGTATTGAAGTGGATAAAAGACTCCTGCTTCCCGATAAGCTGCCGGAGTCTTTTTATACATCACTTTAAATACTTCCGAGAAGGCCTGCTGACTCTCATATCCCGCATCAAGCGCAATCTCCAGAATGGATCTTTCCGAACACAGAAGTTCTCTGGCTGCTTCTGTCAGCCGGCGTCTCTGCACATACTCATGGATCGTGATCCCCGTTGCTTCCACAAACAGACGATGCAGATGGAATTTAGAATAATGAAGCGCACCTGCCACTATATCCAGACTCAGCTTCTGATCCAGATGTTCCTCGATATAGCTAAGTGTACGCCTCACGATTTGAATCGCTTTTTCTTTCATATACTCCTCCTTCTTCTTATGTATGTTAAGATGTTAAAAAATTTTTTATAAAATTTTGCCACTTGAAAGAGTATAGCATAGAAAAAAAGAAACGGTTTCATGATTCTTGCTGTTTTTACGAAACCGGTTAATTAAATTCTACAAGTTCCAGGCCCGTTTCCCTTTGAAACCCATCCGCCCACTCTGGATCGCGGTAGAAAACAATCCCCTCCTG
Source organism: uncultured Faecalimonas sp. (assembly GCA_963557735.1). GTDB lineage: Bacteria > Bacillota > Clostridia > Lachnospirales > Lachnospiraceae > Faecalimonas. The sequence goes on from CAUWEA010000031.1 coordinate 19,968, forward strand.
ATATCCGTCACTGGTAAAAAACAACTGTTTTCCCTCTCCATATTCTTTGATGATCTTGTTCAACTCATTTGCCACATTTACATCAAACCAATCATCTTCAACTGCTGCTTCTAAAGTAAACTGCTTGTTCTTCCATTCAAAAGTGACTGTTCGCTTTCCCGTTCCTTCTTCCCAGTTTACCTGACTGGTGTCTTCCTCTATCTTTCTAAAGTCAAGTTCTTCCCGATCTAAAGCCGAAACACCGGTCAAAAAATCAGTATACATTTTATCTACGTTAAAAACTTCTACGTCAAAAGTATACACCCCATTTTCATAAGGAATCCATGACATATCTTCATAATCAAACTCTCCCTGACCCAGTACGGTCAACAAAGCTGCTGCCTTGTTAAATTCAACTTCCGGCGGCAGTTTCTCATAGTCTTGTTCCAGATCTTCTACCATCTGGGTGGTCATCCCCTCGATACCATATTTCTCAAAAATTTCCGCAAGTTCCTTATAACTCTTTTGCATAGTTTCTCCTCCTGACCCATTTTTCTTAAATGTACAACCACTTAAGCAGAGCGAAATACATAAAAGCAATGTTAAAAGTTTTTTCATAGTAACCGTTCCCTCTTCATGCTCGACAAATAGTAAGTGAATTTGTCTCGTTAGATTAAAGTCTCATTGGCAGCTAGTCGCTAGATCTTATTCCGGATTTTTTGCATTTTCATATCCAATGCTGCACTTTGATTTGCACAATACAATAATTCCTCTGCCTGTTCATTTAGCACTTTAAATTTTGTCTCTACTTCCATAATCGCACAACGGTAATATGCCATTATGGTATCTCTCGGTTTCATATTTTCATGGATCAAATCCATAATTTCATCTGACATCAGTTGCTTCATAGCAGCTTGGGGTTCCTGATTTTGTAGTATTTTCTTAATCTCCATTGTGATTCTCCCATTCTTCCGGCTGTACAATTTGCCTTTCTTTTTATAATTATATCATACTTCTTGTAGAAGAATAAATGTTCTTTTTTACCTCCTGCCATTCTTTTCACTGCTTGTAAAGATTTTTCGCTCATGGTACAATCAATCTAAAATAACACACTATATGTATGGAGGAAATCTCTCATGGCGAAACCAATTCAAAACCGAAAAAGATTACTTCTGTCTCTCGCAATTTTATATCTGTTTCTCGGACTCTTTTTCACATTTGCAGGATGTGTTTCCGGGGAGTTTATATGTTTTTTCCTTTCAGGTATCTTATTCTTTCCAGCCAGCGCTCTTCTTTTTGTGCAGTTATTCCTACTGGGCAAAAAAATTTTGTATACCGAAGAAGGAATTTGTATCCACGCTCCATTTCGGAGAGTACATACCATTTTCTGGACAGAAATCGAATGCCTGATGCGTGTCGACCTGCGGGACCTTTCAAATTCTGATTCCGGCAGTACTTCGTCGCAGCGCGCACAAAATGCAGAACCGTCATGCTATATTCTGATTTCCAAAAGTAAAAAGCGGATTTGTGAAATCAAGGAAAAGGATCCACAGTTTGAAAAAGTGCAAATGTTGTTGGAGACCTATACGATTCCCACTCTGGATCTTAAGTCTCTGCTTACATTGGGAGGTGATGTTTCACAATATCTTCCGGCACTTCCATTTCTCACAAAGAGCAGCTGCCTTTTCGAACTCCATGCACAGAAAACGTTGGAACAATTTCAGGAAAGCATCTCCCTGGACACGATTCAAAAGGCAAGAAAACGTCTGCGGATCTTCGGCTGGATCTGTATTCCCGCCGGGATTTTCAGCTCATTTTTGGATGGAAAATTATATTTTCTTGCGCCGGTTTTGATCCTTGTCACTTTATGGCTCGTGTATATCCATTTTTATCCGTATATTTACCTGCTCCAGGGACATTTGTTACCTTTTGAGACACCAGACAGCGAATTAGATCACTACATCCTGCCACTTCCTGTCATGGGAGGATTTTTCACCTTGTTTTTCTCTGTCTACTATATATATTATCTTTTTATGTGCAGCGACCGGCAGCTGTATCTGTATGGATGTTTCTTTGCAGTCATTCTGCTGATTCCCTTTGCAGTCCATCAGCACAAGAAAAAGGTGAAGCAGCACTGGCTCCGTACGGTTTCTGTCATGCTCTCCGCGCTTATTCTGGGAATTTTGCTTGTGCTTCCGGTCAACCGCATCCTGACAGTTACACCTGCGGGCACGGAGCATCTGATTGTTTCGGAAAAAGAAGCCGGGAAATCCGGTTATAGAATTGTATACGATTATTATTACGTCTACGCCGAACGGCAAGGGAAAACAGAGCGGCTTCAGGTAAGCAAATCTACCTATCAGAACATAAAAATCGGCGGAACTGTTAAAGTCCGCCGATGGGAAAGTATCCTCGGATTTGATTACTGGGCAGCAGTTGCAGAAGATTCTTAAAGAGATTTACTCATTAGAATTTCATCCCGGTATGTGCCATCTTTTAATTTAAACGCATTGTTCCAACCCCCGCACTGCTGAAATCCATATTTCTGATACAGATAGATCGCCCGTTCATTATCTGAACAAACACCAAGTTCCAGTTGTTCAAATCCATTCTCTTTCGCCTGATCTAGCGCAAGCTTCATCAGGCTGCTTCCAATTCCCATTCCCCAGTAATCTCTGGCCACAGAAATCCCTATATTCGCCCGATGTTTGTATTTCAAATGGTTTTTAACGATTCTCACTTCTGCCTGCCCGACGATCGCTTCATCGACAACAGCAACAATCTGAAAATTGACCGGATGATCTAGGATCTCCTGAATCCTTTCCATTTTCCTTTCGATATTGTGAATAAGCTCCTCTGGATAAAGTGTTGTGAAATATGTTTCCCGCGCAATCGTGTACTGATGTTGATAAAGTGATTCCGCATCTTCTTTCCGCACACCACGATAAATCACCTGCTTTCCCGATTTACAAGAAAGCAGCTCCTCTTTTACATCCATATTCTATCCTCCTTAAGGTCCATCACTTTCTCTTTGCATTGTTTTTCAACAATTCATCCTCAAAATATCTGAAAAGCTATGCAAGAAAGGGTCTCCTGCCACTTCCTTATAACAACAGATAAACTCCGGTACTTGCCATAAATCCGCCAAGCAATGCGGATGCGCCCTTCCATACAGCATCTTTCCATACGCTGTCATGCGAGCACAACTTCGGAAAGGATGGATTGTAGTACACTCTGACATGTTCTTTCATCCTTTCGGAAGGTCTTTTGGGCAGCACTGCCAGTCTGTTTGATCTGCAGCTTATTGTCTGCTCATGCCAGGTAAATGTAAGCATTGGATTGTATTTCCGGATTCTTGGATTGTAAGTTCCGCTTTTCGGCGGAACGATCGTTCCGTCTAATATCTCTGCGTGAGTGCGGATCCGCATTTCTTTCCAAAGAAAGGATAGTCCGTCATAAACAAAGTATCCTCCGCAGATTATAAAAATAATTCCACAAATAATTGCCAGCATCTGATTTCTCCCGCTTTCTATATAAACTGATTCTGTCCGGCATCATATAGGTAATCGATTGCCTTTAATGTCTCTGTCAACTGCTCTTTTTCCACAGAAAGGTCTTCACAGAGCGCATCCAAATCTTTATATTCATCTCTTAATTTTGTATTGACAACGCTCAATAATAATATTGGGTCTTTTGGAAGTCCTGTAAGCATCCCGCCACCTCTTTTCTATCTCTCGTAAATCTCTCGTTCGGTGACCAGCACTTCCGGGCACAGATCATGACTTTCAAATGGAAGTTCCCCTAAGATGCACTGGCATTCATAGGCAACTGCCATTGTATGAAATGGTGTCTCTCCAGCAAGATAACGGTCATAAAATCCGCCGCCATACCCGATCCGGTGCAGTCTCCGGTCAAATACGATCCCCGGGATGAGCATCAGCGCCTTTTTACTGTCTCCCTTTCGGATTGGCTTTTCCGGCAATGGCTCCTCGATTCCATAAATACCTTCTGTCAGCTTGCACGGTTCTGTCACTTCATAAAAAGTCATCTCTTTTCCTTCCACGCGTGGAAGTGCAAGCCGTTTCCCATCTGCAAGGATCTGATCCATCAGTTCTCTTGTCCGGACTTCTCCGTCATGACTTGCATAGCAGAAAACAATATCTGCCTCTATGTACCATGGATGGGCAGTCACTTTCTGAAAGATCGCTCTGCTTTTTTCTATTGCTTCCCCTGCAGGAAGTGTCCTCCTCACTGCAAGGATCTGTCTTCTAATGTCCTTTTTTGTTCGCGGCTTTTTTTCCATATTTCTCTCCAAGATTTGTAATGCTTCCGTCTGGTTCCTTGATGGAAATGTTATCAAGCTGTCCCCGCAGGTTCCGCTTAAAAGCCTCAATATATTCTGCGCGAAGGATCTTCTGTTCTTTTAACTCAGCTTCTGTCAGACCTTCCGCCTTTGATTTCCGATATAATTCATTAATTCTCTGAATCTTTTCTTCTAACATGTCTCTACCTCACTGTTTATTCTCTTTTGCCTGAAATGGCATGCCGCAAACTTAAGAATCTCACTAAGCCTTTGCCGCATGCCTTTTATATCATACACCATATCTGGTGTAAAGTCCAGCCGGATCGGGCTGTTTTCACTGCTTTTCCGGCTGTTTTTCGATTTGGATCTAACTGGAATAATTTTCCAGAAATCCATAGAGTTCTTTTGCCGTCTCCATATATTTTCCATGCCGGACTTCCCTGCGAACTTCTTCCGGCAGACTTTTAGTCAGGATCCCGGTACTTTCATAGAATGTTTCCCCATCCGCAAGATAAACCACAAGGTATCCGTTCTTTTCTTTCAGGTAATATCCGTCTTCTTTTTTTGCCGTTCCATCTGCACTGACACTATTCTCTTTCTGCCTCTGTGTCTGTTCTAACTGCGCTTCCAATCGTTCCACTTTCTCATAGGCTTTCCGGTAGTGAAACTGATAAACGACCGTCAGTACAAGGAGTGCAGCGCACGCAAAATAAAAAAAGCCGATACTGTATTTTTTCTTCATTTCCATGCCTCTCCTTTTTTATACAGTATCCGCTCTTTCTTCTATTTTATACAAGCATGTACAGATTCTTTTCGATCATCAGCCCTTCCCGCTCTGCATATTCCATTTTCAAGCTCTCCTCCATGCAGGCGTAGACAAAGCGGTGTGCCTCTTCCATGCTGTCTTTCAGAGAACATCCTCTTAAAATGCTTGCGATCAGAACCCCGTCAAATGCGTCCCCGGTTCCATGAAATTCTGCCGAAAGCTGTGTGGTCTCCACGATCGTCATCGTTCCTCCCTCAAAAAGGAGCATCGCCTTTTCACTTTTACCGTCCGGGACGCTGGTGATGATCAACTTTTTCGCTCCCAGCCTGTGCAATGTTTCACAGATATCTCCCAAATCCTTCCGGGACAGCTCTGTCGCATACGGATATCCTGAAAGCAGACAGCTCTCTGTCAGATTGGGGAGCAACAGATCTGCACATGGAATCAATTTCTTTAATGCTTCCCCATAGGTGGCATCGAAATTGCTGTAATAGCTTCCGTGATCCCCCATGATCGGATCGAAAACGACCATCGCCTCAGGAAAGGAGGAAACAAAATACAGCACGGACTCTGCCAGTTCCTCGTTTCCGAGGTAACCGATGAAGATCATATCAAACTGCACACCCTGCTGCCGGTAATGGTCCGCGCATCCTTTGATATAATCAGGAGAAATCCTCGCCACTGCCGGCTTCCCATATCCTCCCGTATGTGTAGACAGCAGCATGGTCGGGATCGGACATGCCTCAATCCCCATCACACTTAATACCGGGAGCATATTTGTCATCGCTGCTTTCCCTACTCCGCACAGATCATGGAGCAGCGCAACTTTTTTTACTGGTTTCACTTTTCTCTATCCTTTCATCAAATGTAATTTTTGGAAAATCTTTACAAGCAGATCTCCTTTCGGCATCGCGTACAGTTCTTCTTCTGTCAGTCCTCCGATCACAATGAGGATTACCGCGTAGCTTCCAACCGCCACTACAAGAGCGATCAGAATCGGGAACACCCTCCCGCCGATCAGCACATCAAACAACTTAAATATCAGATAAGATACTACTCCCATCAGAAATGCCGCCATCGCAGGAAGCAGAAATGTTCTCTTTACCTCCTGCTGGTATCCGACTGCTGTGCGGATCGAATGGGCATTTAAGATACACATACAGAGCGAAAATACAATATTTCCAAGCACAATAGAATAGATATTCCATTTCAGCATCACAAGCATCACAAAGACTGCCACAAGGTGGATCCCGAGCGAGATCAGGGCATTCCGGATCGGCACGGTCATCTTGTCAAGCCCCTGCAGGATAGAATTCTGTACCGTGGACAGACAGTACAGCACAACCGTGATCGACCCGAGACTTAACATAGCCGCAGGAGTTTTTCTCTGATCCCCATAGAGCAGGTTCATAAGCGGCGATGACAGCATCAGAAATCCAACAAAGCTCGGAATTGCGATCAACATTGTAAAACGGATCGAATGGTGAATCTTCCCATAGATCTGTCTGCGGTCGCCGAGTGCGATCGCCCCGGCAAGACTTGGGATCGCAGATACGCCAAGCGCACTTGCCATCGCCAAAGGAACATTGATCAGCGTATTGTATTTTCCGGTATAGATCCCGAGAAGCGCCATGTAATCCTTCACGGCATGTCCCTGCGCTGCCATGATCTTGCTGAACATCACCTGGTCTAAGATCTGGTTGATGTTA
>CAUWEA010000032.1:0-26442 GCA_963557735.1 uncultured Faecalimonas sp.
TTTCCGGTCAGCGCATTCAGATATGCAGGAAGTGTCGAAACCAGTGTCTTACCTTCTCCGGTGCGCATCTCTGCGATTCTTCCCTGATGAAGGATGATCCCTCCGATCAGCTGCACTCTGTAATGCTTGATATGTAATGTACGGGAAGCTGCCTCTCTTACTACCGCAAATGCTTCCGGTAAAATGTCATCTAATGTCTCGCCTTCTTCCAGACGTTTCTTAAATTCCGCTGTCTTCCCTTTTAACTCTGTATCAGATAATTGCTGCATCTCCTCATCCATCGCCTCGATTCTGTCGACGATCGGATAGATACGCTTCAATTCATTTTCACTGTGCGTCCCAAATATCTTCTCTAATAAACCCATGTCCTACTCCTTAATTTATCGAAATTTACTCTGTTTCCTATTTTAACACTATCTTTTCGCTTCTTCAACAAGTTTATCAACTGTTCATAAACTCTTCTCATCTTCTTTACAGGTTTTTTAGAGTTTCACTGTCTGTCTCTGCCGGCCCCCTGCAAGAATGCCCCGCGGCATATAGCCGCAGGGCATCCAAAATCCGAAAAATCCAGTTTCTGCTATCTTGTAGTGTCTGTCTGTCCGGTATTGTCCGTTGCACCATTCATCGTGTCTGCATTTGTCCCGTTTCCATTTTCATCCATACGTTTTTCCGTATGCCCGTCATTGTCATCTCTTCCGTCAATGACATCTTCGACTCCGTCTTTGACATCTCTTGCCCCATCTTCCACGGCATCCCCTACATCTTCCAGAACGCCGTCCCGCGGCTCATCTCCATCGGTATTCGTTTCTCTCTGCTTCTTGTCACTGTTATTTTTCTTCTCTTCATTTGTTCCCGTTGCAGTATTGTCATCTGCCACATTATCACGGTTTCCCCCTGCGCACGCTGTCATGCACAGAAGAACACTCACACACAAAATACTGAGTATGATTTTCTTTGTTCTCTTCATCTGACTAACTTCCTTTCCTGAACTGTAATAAGAATTGCTTCTCGCAGATATTGTCTGCATTCCCTGCCATTCTATACATTCGGAAAGAAATGGTAAATTTTTCTGTTAATTTTCAGAAGAAGCCCCGATCACATCACTCATGTCATAAAGTCCCGCCGGCTTTCCTGCAAGGTATTTTGCAGCCTCCACAGCTCCTTTTCCAAAAACTGCTTTGGAGTATGCGGTATGCTTGAATTCGATCACTTCATCGGCGCCCGCAAAGATCACTTCATGTTCTCCCACGATCGTTCCCCCGCGCACTGCCGCGATCCCGATCTCCTTTTTCTCCCGCTGCTTACGCTCTTTGCTTCTGTCGTAAGTATATTCATACACATTTCCAAGCGCCTCATTTACGCTGTCCGCAAGGGCAAGCGCTGTTCCGCTCGGCGCATCTACTTTCAGGTTGTGATGCTTCTCTACCAGTTCAATGTCAAATCCTGCCGGAGCAAGGATCTTTGCCGCATCCTGCAGAAGTTTTAACAACAGATTGATCCCCAGTGACATATTTGCGGATTTTAACACCGCAACCTTCTCTGAAACACGCTGTACCCACGCAAGCTGCTCCTCTGAAAGTCCCGTTGTACAAAGTACGACCGGGATCTGTTTCTTCTCACAATGTTCAAGCAGTCCATCCATTGCCAGCGCGTTGGAAAAATCAATCACAACATCCGCCTCCACTTCGCATTCCGAAATATCCGCATAAACCGGATATGCATTTTTCAAACCAGTATATGTATCAATCCCGGCAACAATCTCGATTTCCTCATCTTCTTTTACAAGATTTGTAATCACTTGTCCCATTTTCCCGTTACATCCATGCATAATTGCTCTTACCATCTTTTCATCCTCCGTTTTCTTATGTTTGACGCTCCCTGCTCAAAGCCGGGGAGTTTTCCGATGCATTGCATAAAAGGGCTGCCGCAGAACGACCGTCAGTACAGAATGCTTTTTTATAAACTACTACATTCTGCAAACCGTGTCATTCTGTGACAGCTCCCGTATATTTTCTCTATGCGAGCCTGATCCCAAACTCTCTCATCGCCTGTGCCAGCTTCTTTGTATTTGCTTCTTCCATCTCTGTCAGAGGCATCCGCAGTCCTCCGGTCTCGATTCCCATCAGTTCCACCGCTTTCTTAACCGGGATCGGGTTGACCTCGCTAAACAGCGCATTGATCAGCGGGATCGCTTTTAGCTGAAGCTCCCTGCTTCCTTTGATGTCCCCTGCAAAAAATCTCTCACAGATCTCATGTGTCTCTCTTGGAGCCACGTTTGACAGAACGGAAATAACTCCCTTTCCTCCAAGTGCCAGAATCGGAACGATCTGATCATCGTTTCCGGAATACAGATCAATATCCCCCTGCGTCAGCTGCATGATCTTTGCAACCTGGGAAATATTTCCGGAAGCTTCTTTGACACCGACAATATTATCTACTTCTTTTACAAGCGTCGCAACCGTCGCCGGCTCAATATTGCATCCGGTGCGGCTTGCCACGCTGTACATGATGATCGGCGCATCTGCCTCTCTGGCGATTGCTTTATAGTGCTCGATCAGACCTTTCTGCGTAGCTTTATTGTAATATGGTGTCACGACAAGAAGTCCGTCTGCCCCTGCCTTTGCAGCTTCTCTTGACAGTTCTACCGCCGTCGCAGTGCAGTTTGATCCCGTTCCTGCGATTACCGGGATTCTGCCCGCCGCAAAAGCGATCGTATTTTTAATACATTCCAGATGCTCTTCCTCCGTCATCGTCGCAGACTCTCCTGTGGTCCCACAAATTACAATACTGTCGGTCCCATTCTCACAATGATAGTCAACCAGCTTCTTTAACTGGTCATAATGAATACTTCCGTCCTCGTGGAATGGCGTTATGATCGCTACCCCTGCTCCTGTAAAAATTGCCATATGTATCCTCCTAAACATCAGTTTTTCTTTGATCTTTTTTAAATTTCAATCAGTGATTTCTTGTCTGAAATTTTATCATCATTTTTTTCCAATGTCAATGGAGCTACAGCTATTCCTACTGTTCTTCGGAAGTCTCTGTACTGATACATTCCAGCTTGCTGACAGACACCTCGTAGGCTACCCGCTTCTCGCTTTCTGTCTCAGATAGTTTTTTTACATACTCTCTGCTCTGGATCCTTCCTAAGATCTGCACGTGTTCTCCTACTGCAAAGCCAGAGGCATATCTTGCATTTCTTCCCCAGCAGATACATGGTATGTAGTCAGATTTTCCATATGGTCTGTTGACTGCCAGCAGCAGATCTGCGATCTCCCTTCCGAGCGGTGTCTTCCGGTATACCGGAGCCTTACAGATATAACCATCTAAAAGAATGTTATTTGTCTTTGCCCCGTCAAGCTCTTCCTCCACAAATTCTACTTCCCTCACAAACACAGAAAGTACCAGACGGTTCTTGTGCTCCTCATGTCTGTTATAAGACCGGAACTGTCCGCTCGCCATGATAAATTCCCCTGTGTAATCTTTGGTCACATCTATCAGACGCTCGGAAATCATAAGCGGGATGCGGTCTTCGGAATTGCTGAGCCTTTTGACCAGAACATCCACCATATAGAATCCTTCCCCAAACACTTCATGACTGAACGTGAATCCGGAAGCCACCTCTCCCATAATTGTTACCTGGTTGTTTTCAATAATCTTATCGGACATAATTTATCTCTCTCCTCTTTGCTGTATTTTTTTGTCTTTATTATTTTATTCTATGATAACGGATTTATAACCGGCAGATTGGACATTCCCCTGACTTTTCATCGACAGAAATCGACCGCGGAATATGCGTTTTCCTGTTTTTTCTGTGTTCTTTCCATATTATGTGTTTTTTCAAAAAAGGCTTGTAATCTATTGACAATGTGGTAAACTGTATGAGTTATTACTGCTTATTCATGGATTTACAATAGAAAGAAGGTTATTTATGAAAACAAAAAGAGAAGACATCCGAAACATCGCAATCATCGCCCATGTTGACCACGGAAAGACAACACTGGTCGACCAGCTTTTAAAGCAGAGCGGTGTATTCCGTGCCAATCAGGAAGTTGCTGAGCGTGTCATGGATTCCAACGACATCGAAAGAGAGCGTGGAATCACGATCCTCTCCAAAAACACTGCCGTATACTATAAGGACACAAAGATCAATATCATCGATACGCCGGGACATGCTGACTTCGGCGGAGAAGTAGAACGTGTTTTGAAAATGGTCAACGGCGTTGTACTTGTTGTAGATGCATTTGAGGGCGCCATGCCGCAGACAAAGTTTGTTCTGAAGAAGGCGCTTGAACTTGACCTTCCGGTCATCGTCTGCATCAATAAAATCGACCGCCCAGAAGCACGTCCGGATGAGGTGATCGATGAGATCCTGGAACTCTTCATGGATCTTGATGCCTCTGACGAACAGCTCGACTGCCCATTTGTGTATGCCTCTGCAAAAGCCGGACATGCAATTCTGGATCTGACAGATAATCCAGAAAACATGATTCCGCTCTTTGAGACGATCATTGATTACATCCCTGCTCCGGAAGGTGATCCAGATGCCGATACCCAGGTGCTGATCAGCACGATCGACTACAACGAATATGTCGGACGAATCGGTGTCGGAAAGGTCGACAACGGTACAATCGCTGTCAACCAGGAAGTTATGCTTGTCAACGCCCATGAGCCGGACAAACAAAAACGGGTAAAGATCAGCAAATTATACGAATTTGACGGTCTGAACAAAGTCGAAGTAAAAGAAGCGACGATCGGTTCCATCGTTGCGATCTCGGGAATTGCAGACATCCATATCGGAGATACTTTATGCTCCCCGGAAAATCCGGTTGCCATCCCATTCCAGAAGATTTCTGAGCCGACGATTGCTATGCAGTTTATCGTAAATGACAGCCCATTTGCAGGCCAGGAAGGAAAATACGTCACTTCCCGCCACTTGCGTGACCGTCTGTTCCGCGAACTGAATACCGATGTCAGTCTGCGCGTCGAAGAATCGGAAAACACAGACAGTTTCAAAGTATCCGGCCGCGGTGAGCTCCACCTCTCTGTCCTGATCGAAAATATGCGCCGGGAAGGATATGAATTTGCTGTCAGCAAAGCAGAAGTTCTCTACAAAGAAGATGAAAACGGGAAGCTGTTAGAGCCGATCGAGACCGCATATATCGATGTGCCGGATGAATTTACCGGAACAGTCATCGACAAATTAAGCCAGAGAAAAGGCGAACTCCAGAATATGGGCGTCTCCAACGGCGGCTATACCCGTCTGGAATTTTCCATTCCGGCAAGAGGATTGATTGGTTACCGCGGAGAGTTCATGACAGATACAAAGGGAAACGGAATTTTAAATACTGCATTCGACGGATATGCACCGTACAAAGGAGATATCCAGTACCGGAAACAAGGTTCCCTGATCGCATTTGAGACCGGTGAATCTGTCACTTACGGATTATACAGCGCACAGGAGCGCGGAACCTTATTCATCGGCGCCGGCGAGAAAGTTTATGCCGGAATGGTCATCGGACAAAATGGAAAGGCTGAGGATATCGAACTCAATGTCTGCAAGACAAAACATCTTACAAATACACGTTCTTCCGGAGCCGACGATGCTCTGAAGCTTACAACACCTAGAACCTTAAGCCTTGAGGAAGCGCTCGACTTTATCGATACGGACGAACTTCTTGAAGTCACTCCACAGACACTCCGCATCCGCAAGAAAATATTAGATTCTAAGATGAGGAAACGAGGAAATAAATAATGGACTTCTTACACATCCTGGCAGAATTTCGCACTCCTTTTGGAGAACAATTTTTCCAGTTTGTCACTTATTTCGGGCAGGAAGTCATCATCATAGCGGTTATCTGCACACTCTACTGGTGTGTGGATAAGCGCTTTGCTTATCAGATGGGATTCACCTACTTCCTTGCAGGACTTTGTGTACAGACTTTAAAGATCACTTTCCGGATTCCGCGTCCATGGGTGTTGGATCCGGAATTTCCCCCGGTAGAGAGCGCTGTTCCGTCTGCGACCGGCTATTCCTTCCCAAGCGGACATACCCAGGGTGGTACTTGTCTGTTTGCCCCATTTATGTTCCGTAGCAGACGATGGTTCATGAAACTTTTCTTCGCCTTCGCATTTCTGCTGGTCGGATTTTCCCGCATGTATCTCGGCGTACACACACCAAAAGATGTGCTTGTATCTATGGCAGTTTCCCTTTGCATCGCATTTGCTGTCCAAAAATCCAGTCGCTTCCTGCTCGATTCCAGACGATACCAAAAATGGATCCTGCTCGGGCTTATGCTGATTTCTTCCGCTGTCAGCATCTATGCACTGTTTCTTCTTGGGCGGGGAGATATTTCTCTCCACTATGTGTCCGACTGCTGTAAGGCATCTGCCGCCGGACTGGGATTTGGTATCGGCTGGTATCTGGAAAACCGCTATGTAAATTTTTCGGTCAAAGGATCACTTCCATTTCAGATTGGCAAAGTCTTTGTGGGACTTCTCGGAGCCATCTTGCTCAAAGCAGGGATGGAACTTCTCTTCGGAGATTTCCTGCCGGCAGATATGGCAGCTTATTTTCTTTTAGTTCTCTGGGTCATCTTCCTTTACCCGTGGCTCCTCAGAAAATTCCATAATTCCTCTTCCAGTTCCATCTGATGTACTGTCCGAAGGCTGTCGTTAGCACCAAAACGGCAGCCTCTTCTTTTGCTCCACACAATCGATAAAAGTCTTATTTTGTCAGTCTTTTATTATTTTTTTATATTTTTATCAAATATTTTATTGCTCTTTCGCATTTTTTATTGTATAATACAACCATACTACAAATGACACATTCTTATTCTTGTTATTTGTAGAATATACCGAAAAGGGGTTGACAGCATGAACTTTATCATTAGCGGAAAAAACATCGATGTAACACCAGGTTTAAAGAGTTGTATCGAACAGAAGTTAGGAAAACTAGAAAGGTATTTTACTCCTGAAACAGAAATTATCGTAACACTGAGCGTGGAAAAAGAACGTCAGAAAATTGAGGTCACGATCCCAGTCAAAGGACATATCATCCGCTCCGAGCAGAGCAGCAGCGATATGTATGTATCCATTGATCTCGTAGAAGAGGTGATTGAGCGACAGCTTCGCAAATATAAAAATAAATTAGTTGCCAGAAATCAGGAAGGCGGCAACTTTAAACAAGAATTTTTCGAATCGGAAGATACATCTTCTGAAGATGATGAAATTAAGATCATCCGTACAAAACGTTTTGGAATCAAGCCAATGTTCCCTGAGGATGCCTGCATCCAGATGGAATTACTCGGACATGATTTCTATGTATTCTTCAACGCAGAGACAGAAGAAGTCAATGTTGTCTACAAGAGAAAGAACGGTACATTCGGTCTGATCGAACCAGAATTTCAATAGACATCTCTTACCCTCCCGGTAATGGACATCCCTTTCCATTACCGGGAGGTTTTTATTTGCTCTTTGTCAAGGGTTGGGGGAAAATATTTTTGAAATGCACCTCTGTTTTGTCAACAGTTGAAAACTACCACCTATTCTGCTTCAAATATTTTTATCTCCCCGTCAACTGTCCCAAAATAGCAGCTTTCTTTCTCTTCCATCTTCGCCTGGCCATTTGTTCCTTCTGTGACCTCTGCTGCAATCTCCTGCTTCATCTCTTCCGGAATCAGCACTGTAAGCGTCACATGCTCTGTGTAGACAGCATCTAAAACTGTAATCCCCCTCTGTCCGAGAATATACTGGATTTTCCCAAGTCCGGTATAATCGGTCTGTATTTCCAGTTTAAATCCCCATCTTTTGGTAATAATCTTACTGGCTTTCAGTCCGGCTTTGACTGCCCCGGAATATGCCCGGACAAGCCCACCGGTTCCAAGCAAAGTTCCGCCAAAATACCTTGTAACTACAACTGCGGCATTGTGGATCTCTTCTCCCAGCAGCACATCAAGCATCGGCTTCCCTGCTGTTCCCTGCGGTTCCCCGTCATCGCTGCACCTCTGTGTCTCAAAACGCTCTCCAATGACATAGGCATAGCAGCTATGTGTGGCATTCCAGTATTTCTTTTTCATCGATTCAATAAACTCCAGCGCCTCTTCCTCACAGGTTACCGGAACCACTGTTGCAATGAAGCGGGATTTCTTCTCTATCGTCTCAGCTTCCCCGCCCTCATAAACTGTACAAAATTCACTTAACATAAAAACCATCCTTTATTTTTTCTTGATTACTTTTTCATACAAACTGTCTATACTATATCAACAGAACTATGTTTCCACAAGTTTTTCTTAAGTTTTTGCCCTGAAATATGAAGATTTTATTTTATGCTTTATTTCAATACATAAATTTGATATAATTACCTGATAAAGGAGGCAACCATTCATGAATTATGGAAAACGAAACTCTGTGAAAAAACAGAAGAAAATATCTTCAAAATCAAAAATGAAGAAAAAACGAGCAGGTGTCCGGATTTTCAAAGGATTTTTAATTGTTTTTTTATTACTGATTATCGTCGGTCTGATTGGCGGCGGTCTGTTCTTGAAGAAAATTCTTGATGAAGCTCCTAAGATTTCTCCTGCTTCTGTCAAGCCGAGTGGATACTTCACAACTGTTTATAACGCAGACGGTTCACAGGAATTAGAAAAATTTGTCACTTCCGGTTCCAACCGTATTTATAAAACGATCGACGAAATACCGGAAGATCTTCAGGACGCCTTTGTCGCGATCGAAGATGAACGATTTTACAGACATAACGGAATTGATATCCAGGGAATTCTCCGTGCCGGCCTTGTCGGTATCACCAGCGGGAACTTCTCTGAAGGTGCCAGCACGATCACCCAGCAGCTGATCAAGAATAATGTTTTTCCGAACTTCACACATGAAAAGACATTTTTAGACAGCGTTGAGCGTAAAGTCCAGGAGCAGTTTCTTGCGATCGAGCTCGAGAAACAGATGAGCAAAGAAGAGATTCTGGAAAATTATATGAACACGATCAACTTAGGTCAGAATACGCTTGGCGTACAGTCTGCTGCCAAACGTTATTTCAACAAAGATGTCTCTCAGCTGACACTTTCCGAGTGTACTGTGATCGCAGGTATTACCCAGAATCCGGGCAGATATGATCCGACGATCAATCCGGAAGAAAATGCCAAACGGCGCAAGATTGTTCTCGGAAACATGCTGGAGCAGAAATATATTTCCCAGGAAGAGTACGATACTGCTATGGCCGATCCGGTCTATGACCGTATTCAGGTTACAAATGCGGATACATCGACCGATACGCCATATACTTACTTTATCGACGAACTTTCCAAGCAGGTGATATCCGACTTGCAGACCAAGCTCGGATATACAGAGACGCAGGCTTACAATGCGCTCTACAGCGGCGGACTTTCCATCTATGCAACTCAGGATGCAAGGATCCAGCAGATTGCTGATGAGGAATTTTTAAATCCGGATAACTATCCTTATAACACAGAATTTGGTCTGATCGATTATCAGCTGACGATCACCCGCTCCGACGGAACGGTGGAGAACTTCAGTAAAGAGATGCTGGAACAATATCTGCGTCAGACCAGAAATGATGCATATCCGCTCGTCTTCTCTTCCCCGGATCTCGCGCAGGCAGCTATTGACGAATATAAGTCAACTATTTCCCGCGAAGGTGATACCCAGGTTGAGAAAAAGACAATTGTTCCACAGCCACAGGCTTCTTTTGTGATCATGGATCAGTACACCGGCGAAGTGAAGGCAATCGTCGGCGGCCGCGGCGAGAAAACAGAGAGCCTCTCTCTGAACCGTGCAACCGAATCACCAAGACAGCCTGGTTCATGCTTTAAGATCGTATCTACCTATGCACCGGCGCTGGACATCGGAGCGATGGGCTTACACACTTCCATCAAAGATGAGCCATACCGTTACAAGAATGGAAAAGAAGTCAACAACTGGGATTTCTCCTACAAAGGATATGTCACTGTGAGAAAGGCGATCGAACAGTCCATGAACGTTGTTGCGGTAAAAACACTCACAGAGATCGGTGAGCAGACTGGTTTTGACTATCTAAAGAGCTTTGGATTCTCCACAGTTGTCGATCAGGAAGTGATCAACGGACAGACTTTCAGTGATATCCAGCAGGCAACTGCACTCGGTGGTATCACACATGGTGTGTATAATCTCGAAATGACTGCTGCTTACGCGGCTCTCGCAAATAATGGAACATACACAAAACCAAAATTTTATACAAAGATTCTCGATCATTCTGGAAATGTACTGATCGATAATACAGCCGAGACACATCAGGTTGTAAAGGCATCTACTGCAGGGCTTCTCACAAATGCCATGATGGATGTTGTTACAAAAGGAACCGGTACCGGAGCAGCACTCAGCAATATGCCGGTATCTGGAAAGACCGGTACAACTTCTGACAACGTAGATATCTGGTTCTCCGGATACACTCCATATTATACCGCTTCCGTCTGGGGAGGCTATGACTCCAATAAGCCTATGGATAACACCACATGGCATCTGACACTTTGGAGAAGCATTATGGAACGTGTACACGAAGGTCTCGAATACAAAGAATTTACCATGCCGGATACTGTTAAAAAGACAACGGTATGTGCAAGTTCTGGAAAACTGCCACTTTCCAGCTGTCCTCAGGCGACCGAATATGTTGCTATGGATTCCGGTCAAAAGTGCAACGGAAAACATGGGGGCTATTATACAGAACCTGAAGAAACAGAGTATGAAGAAGTGTACGAATATGTTGAGGAAGTAGTTCCCGAGGAAGAACATCCCGAAGAGGAGCAAAAAGAAGATCCTTCCAACCCGGATTCATCCGGGAATCAAAATGGAAACACTAATCCCGAAAACGGAAATAACCCAGAAGGCGGAAATGGTTCCAATAACGGAACCGGAGGTGATCAGGGCGGCGGTGAAACAACGCCTCCGGATCAGGGAGATGGATCTGTAACTCCGGAAGGATAAAAACTCTTTGTGTTTTTCAATCCTTTTCCTATACGAAATCTCACACAGACAATAAATAAGACAGAAATGTATGTCCTGTTCACAGGCCCATTCATTTCTGTCTTATCTTTTTTTCTACTATAAAATCATTTTTGCCGCTCCGCAGATTCCTGCTTCATTTCCTAGTTTTGCCAGTGCAAACTGTACTTTTGCATTTGCAAAGAACATTCTCTCGCGGAAATATTTCTCGATATACTGAAGAAGCACTTCTCCGGCTTTTGACACACCGCCACCGATTACGATTACAGATGGATCGACAGCCGTCGCCAGGTTTGCAAGTGCATATCCGAGATAACGTCCGAATTCTTCAGCAATCTCCATCGCAACTGCATCCTTTTCCTTTACTGCATCAAACACTGTCTTCGCCGTAATTTCTTCTGTACGAAGTACCGTTCCATCTTCATTCTTTGCAAGTCTTCTCTTTGCAAGTCTTACAATACCGGTAGCTGATGCATACTGTTCCAGGCATCCGCGTCCCCCGCACCCACATACTTCTGTCTCTTCATAATTTACACAGAGATGACCGATCTCGCCGCCTGCACCGTTAAATCCTCCCAGAATACGTCCGTCAGTAATGATTCCGCCACCGACACCAGTTCCGAGTGTAACCATGATCAGATCCTTATTTCCCTGGCCGCCGCCTTTCCACATCTCGCCAAGCGCTGCAACATTCGCATCGTTTCCAACTTTAACCTTGATCCCGAGAAGCTCCTCCAGTTCTGTTTTTACATTCTTGTATTTCCAGCCAAGGTTTGCACTTCCATTTACGATACCGTCCGCAACCGGCGCCGGCACACCAACTCCAACTCCGAGGATCTGCTCCTTTTCAAGACTATGTTCCCTCATCTTCGCAAGAATCGTCTCCGCCACATCCGGAAGGATCGCTGCACCTTCGTTTTCTGTATTGGTATTGATCTCCCACTTTTCCACGATCGTCCCGTTGAATTCAAATAATCCTAATTTTACTGTTGTTCCTCCAATATCCACTCCAAAGCAATAATTCATTTCTCTCTTCTCCTATTTTCTCTTTGTCAGATTCTCCTGCACCCGTCTGTACAGCTCCTGCGCTGCATTATATCCCATTTGTTTCTGTCTGTGGTTTACAGATGCAGACTCTACGATGATCGCAAGATTTCGTCCCGGACGGATCGGTATCGAATGGCATACGACGCGGTTGCCAAGAAATTCTGTATATTCTTCTTCCAGTCCTAACCGGTCGTACTGTTTGTCTTTGTTCCAGTCTTCCAGCGTGATGACAAGGTCGATCGTCTGTGTCTCCTTAACACTCTGTACACCAAACAGCGTCTTTACATCTACGATCCCGATTCCTCTAAGTTCGATAAAATGTCTCGTGATATCCGGGGCAGTTCCTACCAGTGTATCGTCGCTGACCTTCCGGATCTCAACAACATCATCTGTGACCAGACGGTGTCCTCTCTTGATCAGCTCGAGTGCCGCCTCACTCTTTCCGATACCACTCTCGCCCATGATCAGCACACCGACGCCATACACATCTACAAGCACTCCGTGAATCGAAATGCACGGGGCCAGCTCTACATTCAGCCATCGGATGATCTCTGCCATGAAAGAAGATGTTGTCTTGTCAGTCAGGAAGATCGGCACATCCTTTTCCACCGCAATTTCCAGAAATCTTTGATCCGGCACCAGATCCCGGCAAAAGATAATACACGGAACCGGGTATGATAATAACGACTGATATACTTCTTCCTTTCTCTCCTCACTCAGTTTCTGAAGATAAGTATACTCTACATATCCCACAACCTGAACTCTGTCTGATTCAAAATGTTCAAAAAAGCCTGTGAGCTGTAACGCCGGACGATTGATATCCGGCACATTGACTTCTTTTCCTAAAAGATCGATCTGCGGAGTCAGATTTTTTAAATTCATTTTTTCTGCAACTTTCTGTAACTCTACGCTTCCCATAATGTCCTCTCCTTCTGGTCAATATTCTCTCCTTAGTATATCATCAATGGAAAAAGTTGTACACTTCATTTGCAGATTTTTCGTTCATGGACGGAATTTCTTTCAGTTCCTCCACAGTGGCTGACTTGATCGCATCCAGACTCATAAAATGCTTCATCAGTGCTTTTCTCCTCGCCGGTCCAATTCCCGGAATGTCGTCCAGAATGGAATGTACCTGCCCCTGGCTTCTCAGCTTTCTGTGAAATTCAATCGCAAACCGGTGTGCCTCATCCTGGATTCTTGTGATCAGGCGAAATCCTTCTGAATTTCTGTCGATCTCAATCTCTTCATTGTTATAATACAGTCCTCTCGTCCGGTGATGATCATCCTTCACCATACCACATACCGGAATAGCGATTCCGAGATGTCCGAGTACTTCCAGCGCAATATTTACCTGCCCTTTTCCCCCGTCCATCATGATCAGATCCGGAAATGTCTGAAAACTTCCTATCTCTTTTCCTTCTTCAATCTCACGCATTCCATGCTTAAATCTTCTCGTCAGCACTTCCCGCATACTCGCATAGTCATCTGCTCCCTGCACTCCTTTAATTTTAAACTTCCGGTAATCATTGCGCTTCGGTTTTCCTTTCTCATAAACGATCATCGAACCGACCGAATCAAATCCATTCGTATTGGAAATATCAAATGCCTCAATCCTCCTGATATTTTCAACTCCCAGCCATTTTTCAATCTCCTTCACCGCTCCGATCGTTCTTCCCTCTTCTCTTTTCAAGCGCTCCTTATCGGTGCTCAGGACAAGCTGGGCATTCTTTTTTGCCAGTTCCACAAGCTTTTCCTTCTCTCCTTTTTTCGGCACGCGAATATGGACGCGGTGTCCTCTTCGTTCAGACAGCCATTCTTCAAGTACCTCCCGCTCCTCGATCTCCTGCTGGATCATCAATTCTCTTGGCACATATGGTGTCCCTGCATAAAATTGTTTGATAAAGCTTGTAAGAATCTCTGCTTTTGGCTCTCCATGCGCGATTGTCATATAAAAATGATCTCTGCCGATCAGCCTTCCTCCCCGGATGAAAAACACCTGCACAACTGCATCCCGGTCTTCTGTTGCCACCGCAACAATATCTTTGTCCTCTCCGTCACTGTTTGTGATCTTCTGCTTCTGTGCGATCTGCTTTACACTTGCAAGCAGATCCCGGTATTCGATTGCCTTTTCAAATTCCATCTCCTCAGATGCCCGTTCCATCTTCTCCTGAAGTTCCTTTAAAATATGATCGTATTTCCCATTCAGAAATTCCAGCGCTTTCTGAACTGATTGCCGGTACTCTTCCTGGCTGATATAGTTCTGGCACAGTGCATAGCACTGCTTGATATGATAGTTCAGACATGGGCGTTCTTTTCCGATATCTTTTGGCAGATTCCGGTTACAGCTTCTGATATGATATAACTTTCTAAGCAGCTCGATCGTATCCTTGACTGCTCCTGCACTTGTGTAGGGCCCAAAATATTTCGCCTTATCTTTCTTCATCTCCCGCGCAAACAAAATTCGGGGGTACGCCTCCTCCACAGTCACTTTGATAAATGGATAAGTCTTATCATCCATCAGCATCGTATTGTATTTTGGTCTGTGTTCCTTGATCAGATTACATTCCAGCACAAGCGCTTCCAGTTCTGAATCTGTGACGATATATTCAAACCTTGCAATATGTGTGACCATCTGCTCAATCTTTACTCCTTTATTTCTGCTCGCCTGAAAATATTGACGTACACGGTTCTTCAGACTGATCGCCTTTCCCACATAAATAATATCGTCCTTCTCATCATGCATCAGATATACTCCCGGTTTTGCCGGAAGCTTTTTTAACTCTTCCTCTATTTGAAACATCATTTCCTCCCTTTTTGTCTCATGTCCACACGCTCTTTTCCAATCCTGGCATACTGATTGAAAGAGAGGAGTGTCTTCTGACACTCCTCTTTTTTCTATCTGTTCCATTCCTTTTGACAGATCCGGAACCACTCCATCTGTTCTCTCTGCATGGATCTCAGACACTGTTTCTTTTTATTGTTCTTTCTCCTGCACAGAATCTTCCATACTCTCTTCTGCTTCTTTACTCAAAGACAGTTCCGATTCTGTTTCCTGAACTTCTTCAGATACCTCTTCTTTCTCAGCTTCTTCACATGTCTCTGCTGCTTCTGGCTGTTTCTCTGGCTGCACTTCTTTTATTTCTACCTCTTTCATTGAGATTCTCGCTTCTTTTTCCTGTGTTCCTTCCTCGATTCCCTGAACTCGATGAAAGATTTCCATAAATTCTTTTCCAGTGATCGTCTCTTTCTCGATCAGGAATGCCGCGATCTCATCCAGTGACTGACGATTCTCTGACAGAAGGCGCTTCGCCTCTGCATAAGCTTCCTTCAGCATTCTCATAACTTCGGTATCAATCTCTGCCGCTGTTGCCTCGCCACAGTTCATTACCGGACGTCCGTCAAGGTAGCGGTTTTGGACTGATTCCAGACCGATCAGACCAAATTTCTCTGACATACCGTACTGTGTGATCATCGCTCTGGCCACCTTTGTCGCCTGTTCTATATCATTGGAAGCTCCGGTCGTGACTGTATCAAATACAATCTCTTCCGCTGCTCTTCCGCCGAGCATGCCGACAAGCATCGCCTCCAGTTCTTTCTTTGTATTTAAGAATTTCTCCTCTTCCGGTGTATGCATCACATATCCAAGCGCTCCCATTGTTCTTGGAACGATCGTGATCTTCTGTACCGGCTCTGCATCTTTCTGGAGCGCGCTGACAAGCGCGTGTCCAACTTCATGGTAAGATACGATCCGTCTCTCCTCCGCATTCATGATACGGTCTTTCTTTTCCTTACCGACAAGAACAACTTCTACTGCCTCAAATAAATCTGCCTGTGATACCACTTTTCTTCCGTGTTTTACTGCGTTGATCGCAGCCTCGTTGATCATATTCGCAAGATCAGATCCCACTGCTCCTGATGTTGCCAGCGCAATTGCTTCCAAATCTACTGTCTCATCCATCTTGACATCTTTCGCATGCACTTTCAGAATATCCACACGCCCTTTCAGGTCTGGCTTGTCTACGATGATCCGTCTGTCAAAGCGTCCCGGCCGCAGTAATGCCGGGTCAAGGATCTCCGGACGGTTTGTCGCTGCAAGGATCAGAAGACCTTTGTCTGTATCGAATCCATCCATCTCTGCCAGAAGCTGATTCAATGTCTGCTCTCTCTCATCATTGCTTCCCATCGCGTTGTCTCTGCTCTTACCGATCGCATCAATCTCATCGATAAAAATGATACACGGAGCCATCGCCTGCGCTTCTTTGAACAGATCACGCACTCTCGATGCACCAACTCCGACATACATCTCCACAAACGCAGAACCAGAAAGTGAGAAGAACGGAACCTTCGCCTCTCCTGCCACCGCCTTTGCAAGCAATGTCTTACCAGTTCCCGGAGGTCCTACAAGAAGCGCTCCCTTCGGAAGCTTTGCACCGATTCCTGTATATTTTCCCGGATTATGAAGAAAATCTACCACTTCCTGAAGAGACTCTTTTGCTTCATCTTCTCCTGCCACATCTTTGAATGTCACTCCGGTTTCTTTCTCTACATACATCTTGGCATTGCTTTTTCCAATGCCCATCATTCCGCCGCTTCTTGACATTCTCCGCATCAGAAAACTCAGTCCGATCCAGATAAACGCGAACGGAAGTACAATACTGATCAGAATATTAAAAAGCATCGCCGAAGTAGAATCCGGGATCTCTGCCCCATACTTAATTCCCGCTTCATAGAGGCGCTCTGACAGCTTCTCATCTTCTACTCTTCCAGTGAAATATTTTACTTTGATCCCTGGAACCTTTTCTTCCTTCGGGGTGATTATAAGTTCATTGGCACCGATCCGGACTTCTTCTACTTTGCCCTCGTCAACCATCTTGAGAAATTCACTGTACGCAATCTCTTTCGATGTGCTCTCTTCCATGAACTGATAAAGTCCAAGTACGATGACAGCCGCGATCAGTGTTGTAATTATAATAATCCCAAAGCCCTGCTTGTTGTTCTTTTGGTTATTTTTGTTTTGGTTGTCCATTCTTTTCCTCCTAATTGTCATCTCTTTTATTATAAGTATGGTCCTCGCATAAATCAATAAAAACATTGTGAAATCCCCTTCACATTTCTAAAACTTTTGTGAATTTCTACAAATCTTTCTGTTTCAAACTATTTCTTCCCGGATTCCTTCTGTTTTTTCCACTCCGATATCCGCTGTTTTTTCTCCTTGCAAAATACAAATGCTTTATAGTATACTATTGACGTATATTTATTATACTCACTTTTTTAGTAACATTATAATCAAGAATGAGATAAAGGACTGAACGCGCTATGAAAATTGGATTTGATAACGATAAGTATCTGGCTATGCAGTCAGAGCATATCAGAAAAAGAATTGATCAGTTTGACAACAAACTATATCTGGAATTTGGTGGTAAATTATTTGATGATTATCACGCTTCCCGGGTACTTCCGGGCTTTGCACCGGACAGTAAGCTGAGACTTCTCATGCAGCTGTCTGACCAGGCTGAGATCGTGATCGTCATCAGCGCCGGAGACATCGAAAAAAATAAAGTCCGCGGAGACCTCGGTATCACTTACGACTCAGACGTACTTCGTCTGATCGAATCCTTCCGCGAAAAAGGACTTTTTGTGGGCAGTGTTGTGATCACCCAGTACACAGGCCAGAGCAGCGCCAATCTGTTTAAGACAAGACTGGAGAAGCTTGGTATCCGTGTCTACATCCACCATATCATCGAAGGATATCCTTCCAATATCCCGCTGATCGTCAGTGATGAAGGATATGGCAAAAATGATTATATCGAGACTTCCAGACCACTTGTGATCATCACAGCACCGGGACCAGGAAGCGGTAAGATGGCTACCTGCCTCTCCCAGCTCTATCACGAGCACAAGCGTGGGGTCCGCGCCGGATATGCCAAGTTTGAGACATTCCCAATCTGGAATATCCCTCTGAAGCATCCAGTCAATCTGGCATATGAAGCTGCGACTGCAGATCTGAATGATGTCAACATGATCGATCCATTCCATCTGGAAGCCTACGGCATCACGACGGTCAACTACAACCGTGATGTAGAGATCTTCCCGGTACTCAGCGCTATTTTTGAAAAAATTTATGGGGAAAATCCTTATAAATCTCCAACAGATATGGGCGTCAATATGGCAGGAAACTGCATCTGCGATGATGAAGCCTGCCGGGATGCCTCCAATCAGGAGATCATCCGCCGCTACTATCAGGCACTGAACGGACTTGCAGAAGGTACTTCCACCGAAGAAGAAGTCTTTAAGATCGAACTTCTGATGAAGCAGGCACATATCACTGTCAATGACCGTGCCGTCGTAGATGCTGCTCTGAAGCGCGCAGAAGAAACCGGCGCACCTGCTGCTGCCCTGGAACTTCCTGATGGCAGTATCATCACCGGTAAAACAAGTAATCTGCTCGGTGCATCTGCCGCTCTACTTCTGAATGCCCTGAAGAAACTTGCCGGCATTGAAGATGACGTGCACATCATTTCCCCTGCTGCGATCGAGCCGATCCAGAAATTAAAAACAGCTTACCTCGGAAGTAAAAATCCACGGCTACACACAGATGAAGTACTGATCGCACTTTCGATCAGCGCCGCAACAAATGAGACCGCACAGCTTGCGCTGGATCAAATCCCAAAATTAAGAGGCTGCCAGGTGCATACTTCTGTAATGCTCTCTGAAGTCGATGTCAAGCAGTTTAAGAAGCTTTCCATCCAACTGACTTCCGAAGCAAAATATGAAAACAAAAAACTTTATCATTAATTCTGAATATAACTAAAATCCGCGCGGGAGATCCTGGACACTTTCTTTTTCATTCCTGGTCTCCCACGCGGGTTTTCTTATATTCTCTTTGTCACTTTCCTATTTTGTTTTCATTTCTTTCCTGACTTCGATTCCTTCTCCTATGCGCTCGTCTGTTCAAACTGTGAATTGTAAAGGTTCGCATAGAATCCGTCTTTTGCCAGAAGTTCTTCATGATTGCCCTGCTCTACGATATCCCCATCTTTCATAACAAGGATCAGATCCGCATCACGGATCGTTGACAGTCTGTGTGCAATGACAAAGCTTGTTCTGCCTTTCATCAGATTATCCATCGCTTTCTGAATCCGGATCTCCGTTCTTGTATCGACAGAGCTGGTCGCCTCATCAAGGATCAGGATCTTCGGGTCTGCAAGAATTGCCCTTGCGATCGTAAGCAGCTGCTTCTGTCCTTGCGACACATTGCTTGCTTCCTCATTTAATTCCATATTGTAGCCATCCGGAAGCGTCTGGACAAACCGGTGTACATATGCCGCCTTTGCAGCCTCCACAACTTCCTCATCTGTCGCATCCAGCTTTCCATAGCGGATATTATCCTTGATCGATCCGTGGAACAGCCATGTATCCTGGAGTACCATTCCAAACATCTGACGCAGTTCACTTCGGTTGAAGTCCTTCAGGTTATGCCCGTCGATCAGGATCTCCCCGCTGTTGACATCATAAAACCGCATCAGAAGCTTGATCATCGTCGTCTTTCCTGCACCCGTCGGACCGACGATCGCGATCTTCTGTCCTTCTTTTACTTTCGCAGAAAAATCATTGATGATCGTACGGTCTTCATTGTAACCGAAATGCACATGCTTAAATTCTACATTTCCTTTCAGTCCCTCCACGGAAACCGGATGCTCTGCGAACTGGTCTTCTTCCTCTTCTTCTAAAAATTCAAAGACTCTCTCAGAAGCAGCTGCTGTTGACTGCAGCATATTAGCTACCTGCGCCACCTGCGTGATCGGCTGTGTAAAGCTCCGCACGTACTGGATAAAAGACTGGATATCTCCGACCTCGATCGCATCTTTGATCGCCAGATATCCCCCCAGGATTGCTACTGCCACATAGCCAAGATTTCCTACAAATGACATGATCGGCATCATCATTCCTGAGAAAAACTGTGATTTCCATGCAGACTGATACAAAATCTCATTGGTCTCATTAAATTCCCGGATCACATCTTCTTCCTTATTAAATGCTCTTACGATACTGTGACCACCGTACACTTCTTCGACCTGTCCGTTGACATGCCCTAAATATTCCTGCTGATTTTTAAAGTGCTTCTGTGACCGCTTTACGATCGTAGAGATCAAAAGCATCGATACCGGAAGGATCAGAAGCGCCACAACCGTCATCAGCGGACTGATGCTGATCATCATGATCAGAATACCGATGATCGTCGTAAAGGAAGTAATGATCTGTGTTGCACTCTGATTCAGACTCTGGCTTAACGTATCCACATCGTTTGTAACTCTTGAAAGTACTTCACCATGCGTCTTTGTATCAAAATAATTCATCGGCATCCGGTTGATCTTCTCAGAGATTTCTTTTCTGAGCTTATACGTCAGCTTCTGTGAAACACCTGTCATGATAAATCCCTGGATAAATGAAAATACGGCACTTAATGCATACAGTCCTAGCAGAAACAGAAGAATCTCTGCAATTTTGTCAAAGTTGATCCCGCTTCCTCCGGATACCTTGCTGACCAGACCATTGAAAATCTCAGTTGTCGCTTTTCCGAGGATCTTCGGTCCAACAATGTTAAAGATCGTGCTTCCGACTGCAAAGATCATTACTGCGATAATCCCTAATTTATAGGCGCTCATATAGGACAAAAGCTTCTTCATCGTTCCCTTGAAATCTTTTGCTTTCTCTCCGGCTCCCATGCCTCCCATGTGGCCGCCATGTCCATGTCCTTTACTCATGCTTATTTTCCTCCCTTCTGTCCAGCTTCATCCAGATCACGCTCCAGTTCCTTTTCTGAGAGCTGGGAAGCTGCAATCTGATAATATACATCACAGTTTTTCAACAATTCTTTATGTGTTCCGATTCCTGCGATCTTGCCTTCATCCAAGACAATGATCTGCTCTGCGTGAAGGATTGTACTGATACGCTGTGCGACAATGATCACGGTGCTGTCCACCGTATGTTCTTTTAAAGCCTTTCGCAGTGTCACATCGGTCTTATAGTCTAACGCAGAGAAACTGTCATCAAAAATAAAGATCTTCGGATCCTTCGCGATCGCCCTTGCAATCGACAACCTCTGCTTCTGACCTCCTGAGACATTTCCGCCTCCCTGGGAGATCCTGCTGTCATAACGTTTTGATTTCTCCTCGATAAATTCGGATGCCTGGGCTACCTGCGCGGCCTCCACCATTTCCTCTTCGCTTCCATCTGGATTTCCATATAAAATATTACTTGCGATCGTTCCTGAGAAAAGCACACCTTTCTGCGGAACATATCCTAACTGCTCCCTTAATTCATGCTGTGTCACATTCCGGATATCTTCGCCGTCAATCGTGATTTTTCCTTCTGTCACATCATAAAATCTCGGGATCAGATTTACCATAGTAGACTTTCCACTTCCGGTACTTCCGATGATGGCTGTCGTCTCACCAGGCTTTGCAACAAAAGAAATATCGTGCAGGACATCTTCCTCTGCTCCCGGATACCGAAAGGATACATGATCAAACGTAACAACTCCTTTTCCGTCTTTGTCCAGATGTCTTGGCTGTTTTGGATCGTTGATCAAAGTTGTACTTGTAAGAACTTCATCCACACGCGTTGCAGAAACTGCCGCTCTCGGAAGCATGATCGAAATCATACAGATCATTAAGAATGCCATGATGATCTGCATTGTGTACTGGATAAACGCCATCATATCCCCGACCTGCATCTGTCCGTCATTGATTCCATTTGCACCTACCCATACGATCAGAATCGAAATCGCATTCATGATCAGCATCATAGTCGGCATCATAAATGTCATTGCACGGTTAACAAATAAGTTTGTCTTTGTCAGATCTCTGTTTGCTTTGTCAAACCGCTCTTCCTCATGCTTCTCAGTGCTGAACGCACGGATGACAGAAAGTCCTGTCAGGATCTCTCTTGTAACAAGGTTCAGACGGTCCACAAGATTTTGCAAAATTTTGAATTTTGGCATCGCCACAACAAACAGTACGACTACGACCATCGCGATCAGTACAACTGCAAGCCCGATGATCCATGACATGGAGACATTCGTGCGGAAAACTTTAAACACTCCTCCGATTCCCATGATCGGCGCATACAGAACCATCCTCAAAATCATAACTGTCAGCATCTGGATCTGCTGGATATCATTCGTGCTTCTTGTAATCAGCGATGCTGTGGAAAACTTGTCAAACTCTCCGTTAGAAAACTCAACTACTTTGTGGAACACTTTTCCTCTCAGATCACGTCCGGTCGAAGCACCGACTTTCGATGCAAGAAATCCGACGATCACACTGACGATCATACCGAATGCAGCAAGTGCCAGCATCTTACCCCCGGTTCGGAACATGTATCCCGTCTGGATCTTATCGGTATCCATTCCCAGATTCTGATATGCTTCCTTCAGATAGATCGTAGCTGCCTGCTCTAACATTGTCTCTGGCATCTCATCCACCTTTTGTCCAGCCTCTGTCACCATCTCTTTGCGCTGTTTTTCAGGCATCATCGCAAGAATATCAAAAACGTTCATATCCTCGCTTACCATTTCCTTTGGGATCCCGGCAAGCATTGCATCTGTCATTTTCTTCGTCTCTTCACTGTCGGATGCAAACGCAGTGACAAGCATCATCGGTTTGCTTAAGATTCCTGAAATCTCATCGGTCCTCTCCTCATCTTTCAGAATCCCATCCTTCAGAATATATGTCTCTGTCTTATAAGTATCTGTATCCTTCTCATAGGCATCCAGAACTGTTTCCTGATCTTCCCCGGATACAAATAAAAACAATCTATCCATATCTTCTACAGAAATCTGCTCCGGTATCGTTGTATCGATCCCTCCCTGCTGGATTCCGACATTGACAATGTCAGATGTATATCCCGGCAGAGACAGGTCGCAATAAGCCTGAAGCACTAAAAATACAACGATCATGCAGATCGTCGCTGCATATGGCTTCATAAATTTAAATAATTTTCCCATCTTAACCTTCCTTTCCTGCTGCACTCTTCAAGTTGTCTCTCATCTGAAGCAGAAGCCTGCGAAAAAGCATAACCTCCTGCTCATTCATATTTGCAAAAGCCTCCTGCTCAAGCTGTTCCATCACAGTCTCCATCTTTGCTGCAATATCTCTGCCCTTTTCTGTGAGAAAAATGCGCATGATCCTCTGATCATTTTCATCCTGCTTCTTCTCTATATATGATCCGGCCTCCAGCTTCTTTAACATCACTGTGATCGAAGGAGGTTTTACACCAATATGTTTTGCCAGCTCTTTCTGCGCCATTCCCCTGCCAGCCTGATCTTTTCCGTTCAATGCCCACAAAAGCCCCGCCTGGCCAGGATGAATATCTAATTCTTTAAACAGACAGATACTTCTCTGCAAATACAGATGCATCACATGACACATCAACAGCTGCGTACTTTCTTCCATTTCATTTCTCCTTTCCAAATTAGTTAATCGTTTAATTAATATTCTATGTTTCTACACAAAAATTGTCAATATCTAATCGTAGTATTTATATTTTCTTAATATTTTTCACCGAAAATTTAGTTAAATATTTAATTATTATTCTGATATAAAAATACCGCAGACTTCATTTTCTTTCAGGTACATTCTGCTATCTCTCACATATGTCCTGCACCGGCTGCATCTTTACAGCCCCTAAAAATCCGTACTGCGGCATCTATTTTATAATTTAATTTTTCATGCTTTAAAATTCCTTGCGCTCCACGATCCGTACACTGATCCACAAAGACACAAAAGATACGACAGCTGTCACAATCATTGCTGCCAGAAGAAGCCTTCCAATCTGCATCTGTTCTACCTGATTTACAACCACTGCAAGATCAAGACCCATCTTCTCCGAAATCTTCACTGCTGCCAGTCCGATCAGAAATGCGACTCCTACGATCCCAATGAACGCAATTTTCATCTTCTCCCCACCAAATTTCAAATGAACCGGAAGCATACACATCATCAGAAAAACAAGAATGACCCATGTAAATACAGATACAAAAATCCATTCTGTCTCGATCGGCTGCCCTTTCCAGATCTTTGCCCCGGCTGATATTCCTACTGCCAGAACCCACGAAACAATACTTGTCAATAACGCGAATATATATTTTTCTATCACATATCCTTTTCTCGTGATCGGAAGAGAAAATAAGAATAAATTCCCATTGTCGAACTCATCATAACTGATCGAGCTCATAGAAAACATCGCTCCTATGAAAGTCATATATCCGAGCACAAAATCAGACTGCCCTGTAAACACAGTGATTCCAATTCCCACTGCTATGATCAGAAACACAAAGCTTCTCTGTTCCTTCATTAATTTCAAATCTTTGATCAACAATCCGCTCATCTTTCCACCCCTTTGCTCATCATCATGATCACTTCATCAATGCTCCCTTTCTCCACTGCAAGCTGTGGATAATTCTCCACATAATACTGTCTCTGATCCGTGAGACACCGATACCCATATCCCTCTTTCTTATAACGCAGAATATATCTCCGCTCCAGCCCTTCAAACTGTTTCTCGTCGGCTTTCAGTATCCCGTAATCGCCAAGAAGCACATCTGTTTCCTCGTGCAGGATAATCTTTCCTTCATGGATCATATAGAGGTCATCACAGAGTGACTCCAGATCTCCTGAAATATGAGAACTGATCAAAATAGCTCTCCGTTCATCCTCCTCCATAAAATCCCTGAGCATCTCCAGAAGTTCATCTCTTGCAATGACATCAAGCCCTGCAGTCGGTTCATCCAGAATTAAAAGTTCTGCCTGATAGGAAATTGCAATCAGCACTTTTAACTTTGCTTTCATCCCCGTCGAAAATCCCTTGATCTTTTTACGAAGAGGCAGTCCAAAATATTCCGCTCTTTTCATAAAAGCCTTCCGGTCAAATTTCCTATACAGACGCTCCATAACCGGAAGAATGTCATAGATCGTCAGATACCCGCTAAATCCTGAGTCTGCAAGCACTACTCCGATTTTCTGCTTATCTTCTGTCGTAATCTTACTTACATCCTTCCCCAGAATAGTAATTGTGCCTCCATCCGCTGCAATCAACCCGAGAATCGCCTTAAACGTAGTGCTCTTTCCTGCTCCATTCTGTCCGATCAGCCCCGTCACATATCCGGGTCTCACCTCCAGAGAACAGTCCAGTGAAAACGAATCATACCGCTTTTTCAAATGTTCAATCTTTAACATCATCAACCCTCCAAAATTAATTCAAATAGACTCCTCAGTTCTTCCTCACTGATCCCATAACGTCTGCCTTTTTGAATGGCCAACTCCAAATCGGCTTCCACTTCCTTCTTCTGTTCTTCCAGAAGAATTTCTTTGTTCGTTGCTGCAACATAAGTTCCTTTCCCATGAACTGTGACAGTAAATCCCTCTTCCTCCAGAGTATCATATGCTTTCTTCACTGTCAGTGCACTGATCTTCAGTTCTTTGGAAAGGGAACGAACAGATGGCAAATTATCATTTTCCTGTAACTCCCCCTGACGAATCAACTTTTTAATCTGCTCCACAATCTGTTCATAGATAGGAACCATCAGTGAACTATTTATGATAATCTTCATCTTCTTACCTCCTCTGTTCATAAACAGTATATAACAGTATTAATCTGTTGTCAAGTGTTATATACTGTTTATCTTGTTCCTAAAAAATAATGCGCCATCCATCTTGTTTAACAGAGGTGGAGAACACCCCCATTGGAAAGTCCAATTTCTCTTGAAAAATCAGCATTCTTGCTATTTCAATCTGATTATATATAACTACATTTTAACTACAAAGGAAAATCAGCCTATTACCTATAACAAATATCATCTGTTTTATCCAATCCCATTCCCCCAGCGTTCCATCGGGTCCCCGAGCAACGGTTCTTAATAAGGGATCGCTCGGAGCAAGTGTCCGGCAAGTGTCCGCTTTCTATGGGGCAACAAATCAGTCCGGATTTTCCCGCATATACAAAGAAGCCCTCACACATAAGCGATTAGGCTTCGATCAAATCAAACTATTAAATTATTTTTATTTCTTAAGGAAATGATTTTTTGCAGAAAAAAAGGTAACCAAACATTTGTTTGATTACCTTTTTGATTACCTTTACATATTCGGTAATAGATGAGATCCGTAAAAACCTCCATTTCTAAGGCTTTTCGCAATCTTTTTAAACAGGGGATGAGAGAATCGAACTCCCACCAAAAGTTTTGGAGACTCCTATCATACCATTTGACCAATCCCCTATATAGTATTAATATACCTTCAAAATCACATACAGTCAACTACTTTTCTAAGTTTTTCTCTCTTTCCATCCTTCTCCTATCACCACTTGGTTATGCCCTCGACCGATTAGTAA
>CAUWEA010000033.1:0-26120 GCA_963557735.1 uncultured Faecalimonas sp.
AATTGCCACTTTTATTTTTTCATTTTTCAAAGTGGAAATAAACTTTTCACTTCAGTTTTTTTATTTTTCCGGAATTTTTTTGCTAATATGAACCTTTTCTTCCCCGGACTTGCCGGGATTTCGGGCATGACTTTCTCATCCCGAAATCTTCCGAACACAGCTTTACAAAAGTTTTCCCTCCCCACGCCGCTTTATAAAAAGTCTTGCGATCTCGAGATCTTCCGGTGTTGTGATTTTAATATTTTCGTAGGAACCCAAGACAAGTCTGACCGGATGTGCTGTCATTTTCTCGACAACCATCGCATCATCCGTTGCTTTCTCCCATCCGCTCTGCATCATTTTTTCATATGCGCCGCGCACCAGTTCCACATCAAAAACCTGAGGGGTCTGCACTTGCCAGACATATGCCCGGTCCGGTGTCCTGACAGCATACTGTTCCTGATCTGCGATTTTGATCGTATCCTTAACAGGCATCCCTACAACACACGCCTGGTCTCTCAAAACACATTCGTATGCCCGCTCCAGCATTTGCTCATCTACAAACGGTCTCGCCCCATCATGGATAAAGACAATTCCTTCTTCTACATACTTTAATCCACGATAGACAGATTCATAGCGTTCTTTTCCACCTGCCGTTATCTGTGCAACTTTATCAAACCCATACTGCTCTACAATCTTCTCCCTGCAATACGCGATCTCATTTTCTCCCGTAACAAGAATAATCTCATCAATGTATCTGGATTTCTGAAAGACATCCAGACAATAGTACAGCACCGGCTTTCCTTCCAGCTCCAGATACTGCTTCTGCACTGCCGTCCCCATACGTCTGCCACTGCCGGCCGCCAAAACGACCGCCGTACACTTTGTTTCTCTTCTCTTCTTTTCCTGCTCCATCTGCGGCCACACACCTTTCCTGCATCTTATTGTCTGTCAGACAGCATAATACAGCTACCGTTCCCCTAATTTGAGATTTGGCACAGCATTGAGATCCCAGCCATGTCTGGTACCTGCCAGATATTCATAATAGGCTGCAACTCCGATCATCGCAGCATTATCCGTACAGTAAATCGGGGATGGATGATAAAATTTGACTCCCTTCTTATCGCACGCCTCCTGCATGGCAGCCCTGAGCGTACTGTTTGATGCAACTCCTCCTGCAATCGCAAATTTCTTCAATCCGAATTCGTCGACAGCTTTCATTGCATTCTCCACAAGAACATCTGTCACCGCTTTCTGAAAAGAAGCTGCAATATCTGCCTGGGAGTAGCTTTCTCCCTTCATCTGGCATCCATTAATATAATTGAGTACTGCCGACTTTACACCGCTGAAGCTGAAATCATACGGCGAATCACTCATATGTGCCTTTGGAAATACGATCGCATCTGGATTCCCCTCTTTGGACAGCTTGTCAATCTTTGGTCCTCCCGGGTAACCAAGCCCGATCGCGCGCGCCACTTTATCAAATGCTTCTCCCGCCGCATCATCTCTTGTCCTTCCGATGATTTCATAAGTTCCATAATCTTTCACACGCACAAGATGTGTATGCCCTCCTGATACGACAAGACACACAAATGGCGGTTCTAAATCTTTATTTTCAATATAATTTGCAGAAATATGCCCTTCAATATGATGTACTCCGACAAGCGGAAGCCCTTTGGCATATGCGATCGCCTTGGCCTCTGCAACCCCGACAAGGAGCGCTCCGACAAGCCCAGGCCCATAAGTCACTCCGATCGCATCGATCTCATCTAAAGTTACCCCTGCATCTTTCAGCGCTTCTTCGATCACCTGATTGATCTTCTCAATGTGCTTCCTGGACGCGATCTCCGGGACAACTCCTCCATATAATTTATGTAACTCAATCTGTGATGAGATGACATTGGAGAGGATCTCTCTTCCTCCCCGCACAACTGCCGCCGCTGTCTCATCACAAGAACTTTCTATTGCCAGTATTGTGATCTCTTTCTCTTTCATCTTCTCACTCCTCTTCCGGGAAATCCAATTCCACAGACATACTGTCCGTTCCAGCCTTTGCCTGCGGGAAAATCTTCAGCACATCTTCCATGAAAAATTCCGGCCGTGTCAAAGACGGACTGTAGTGTGTCAGCCACATTTCCTTTACTTCAGCCTCTTTTGCAAGATGCGCCGCCTCATAAAATGTCATATGCTTATATTCTACTGCTTTGCATGCCTTCTCTTTCTCTCCGTACATTCCTTCACAGATAAAAAGATCCGAATGCTTTGCATTTACACGGATTGAATCGGTCGGTCTTGTATCTGTCGTATACGTAAGCTTAATCCCCCGGCGCGGCGCACCGAGTACCATGTCCGGCGTAAATATTTTCCCTTCATGCTCGATCGTCTCGCCTTTCTGTAAATGCTTCCAGTACTGCTTTGGAATTTCATGATCCATCGCTCTTGCCACGTCAAACTTCCCTGCACGGTCGATTTCCAGTGTATATCCATAACAGAGCACATTGTGGTTGACACGGAACGCCTTCAGACGATATCCATTCATCTCAAAAGTCTGCTCTGTCCCTTCAATTTCCTTATATATGATCGGGAAAGGGAGTTCCGGCGCAATCACGCGGAGCGCGCTCACAACACGCTCAAGTCCTTTTGGACCGATCAGCGTCAGCGGTTCTCTCCGGTCTGCATTTCCCATAGTCAGCAAAAGCCCCGGAAGTCCGCTGATGTGATCACCGTGATAGTGCGTAAAACAGATCACATCGATTGGTTTAAAACTCCACCCTTTCTCCTTGATTGCAATCTGCGTCCCTTCTCCACAGTCGATCAGCAGACTGCTGCCATTAAATCTTGTCATCAGCGCGGTCAGCCACCGGTAAGGCAGCGGCATCATCCCGCCCGTTCCAAGAAGACAAACATCTAACATGTGATTCTCCTTTAATTATTTCTTCTCTAATTGAATCAAAAAGTCCGAAACCCATGCATCATAGCACTCCTCACAGAGATCAAACTCGTGTACTTCATTATCCTTTCCCGAGAAATATCCCCAGCGCTTTTCTACATGGAGCAAATCCGCATCTCTGCGGATCTCTTTTCCACATTTATTGCAAAATACTTTATCTAATTCCATTGTTTCAGCTTTTTTATAGTGGCGCATACAATTCCTCCTGTGAAAAATCATTCTCTCTTCTCGTTGTCACGCCTTTATTATATTAATTTCTCTGCCAGATTCCTAGTGGAAACTGTTTCCTTTTCTTCCATGTTCTGACAATACTGCTCTTCCTATTCTGACAGCTTTTTCTGCATGGTCAGTCCATGTTCCAGTGGTTCTTTATAATAGTCTTTGCGCAGAGAAATCGTCTCAAATCCATATTTTGTATACAGACATCTGGCGGCATCGTTGCTCGCCCGCACTTCCAGGATCACATCTTTGATCCCTCTTTTTGCACAGGTCTCCCATAATTGCTCCAGCAGTCTGCCTGCGATTCCCTTTTTTCTCGCTTTTGGATCTACAGCTATCTTGCCGATATCCGCGCTGTCCATCACCGCATAGACAATACAGTATCCACAGATCTTTTCTGCTTCCTCCGCCACAAGAACAAAAAAATGTTCCAGTTCATAGGCTTTCCTGATATCTTCCATACTCCAGCGGTCTGATGGGCAAAAACATTGCTCCTCCAACGCATACAACTGCATGATATCTGACTCTTTCATTTCCCGGATGATCATTCTCTGTGCTGCTCCTTCTTCTCCCGCTCCAGACGCTCACGCTCTGCCTGCGACATTCTCAGATAGTCCGGCTGATGATCTGCCGCACACTCTGTCTTTCCTTCTTTCCAGTAACGGATGGCAAGTGCTCCCACCGCCGCAGCTCTCTGTCTGTTCATATGTGCCGGTGCAAACTGGAATGGAACACGCAAACGTTCCTCCAGCTGATCCTGATATACCGGAACGCCATCTCCCAAAAAGGTTACTTTTTCTCCCTTTTTGTTTAATTTTTCTGCAAGTTCTGCAACATCTACCGCCATCTGAGGCTCTTCCACTGTAAATTCCTCCAAAAAGCGATAAATTCCCGTATACACCTGATTTCTCCTCGCATCCATGATCGGGCAAATCACCCCGTCATTTCCATACAGATTATAGGCAAGTCCATCTACCGTAGGAATATGGATCAGCGGCTTATTTAACGCAAGGCCAAGTCCTTTTGCAGTCGCAGACCCTATTCTGAGACCGGTAAAGGATCCCGGCCCTCCCGCAACCGCGATCGCATCAATCTCATTTAGATCCATCTCTGTCATTTTCACAATTTCATCCAACATCGGGAGCAGTGTCTGGGAATGAGTCTTCTTATAGTTGACTGTATATTCCGCGATTGTCTGCGTTTCCTCGACAACGGCTACAGACGCCACCAGCCCTGAACTATCTAATGCTAATATACGCATATATTCCACTTCTTTCTCTTTTCTCAATGTTTTGTCATATGACCGGGAACCTTCTGTCTTTTTCTATAATGTTTCCCGTTTTTCCTCTGTATCTATACTCCCAGTTCACGCACTGTGATCTTCCGGAAATCAAATCCCTTCTCCAGATCCTTCTCGATCACAATCTCCGTCCGTCTCTCTGGCAGAATTTCTTCGATCAGATTGGACCACTCAATCAGAGAAACACCCTGCCCGTAGAAATAATCCTCATATCCAATCTCTTCCATCTCCTCGATATCTCCGATCCGGTACACATCAAAATGATAGAACGGAAGTCTTCCATCTTCATATACCTGAACGATTGTAAAAGTAGGACTGCTGATCGCCTCCTCAATCTGAAGTCCCTGCGCCAGTCCCTGTGTAAATACAGTTTTCCCTACACCGAGATCACCGATCAGTGTGTAGATCTCTCCCGCCTTCGCCGATGCTCCGATCTTCTTTCCAAATTCAAATGTTTCCTCTGGACTTCTTGTCTCAATTACCATGATTTTCCTTCCTTCTCTTTCTTACCGCACCTGACGGATCTTCACTTTTGCCGGAGGCATGTGTGTGGAGATCATCTGCACGGCTGCTGTATACTGCTCCCCGAAATCTTCTTTCGGCAAAACAAGCGCGCGCACTCGTGTGATATAAAGGATCAATGTCCGGTTTGTCGAAACCGCTTTCTGAAACTCTCCCCATTTAACCTCTGTCTGCTGGTCTTCCTGGGAGATCGTGATCCCTTCTTCTGTCAACTCATAGCAGATCGGCTTCTGGAACATCGGCGTCGTCTTTACCTGCGCCTTCGCCTTTGACTTCAGTGTGAGCGGTGTCATCACAAGGAAGACTGCGGCAAAGAAGAAGAACATCATCCCTGCTGTATAATCTCCCTGCACCATCGCACGGATTCCCAGTCCAAGTACAACTACACCAAAAATCGCTCCGATCAGTCCACTGAGATGGCTGTATGTGTGGTATAACAAAAAGTCATACATCGCTTTCGGTGTCATCTGCACATCCAATTTCACTGACATTTCTTAATCCCTCCATTACTTTTTTCCACCCATCCAGAATCCGGCAGCAATATCTGCCTCTGCATGGATCCATCTGTCCTGTACTATACGCAAAATGGTATGTTATAGAATTATAACATACCACTCTTTCCCTTACAATAATACTTGCCTTATTTTCTTGTAGACAAACAATACGATCAGCGATACCAGCATTCCTTTCAGCAAATTAAAAGGGGCTACCGCCAGAAGCACAAAAGCCATCAGTCCATCGATCGCACTGTTGACCTCTGTCCCCATTGCTATCAGAGAATCCAGTGGCATCTCAAATGCCTTTGCGTACACCGGAAGCAGGATATACGCATTGAGAACACATCCAATGACGGTCATACATACCGTTCCCACTGCCATTCCTGCAGCTGCTCCGCTCTTTGTATGCTTCTTCTGATAGATCAGCGCTGCCGGAACACAGAATGCACATCCGATCAGAAAATTCGCCGCATCTCCAATGCCCATCGTCATCGTCCCTTTGATTGCAAGATTTAAGATCACTTTGATCAGCTCGATCAAAATCCCTGCAAACGGTCCCATTGAGAAACATCCGACCAGCACCGGCACCTCACTGAAATCAATCTTATAAAATGCCGGCGCAAACGGAAGCGGAATCTCAAACTGCATTAAAATAATCGCAAGCGCCGACAGCATCCCTATCTGCACAAGCGTCCTTACATTCACCTTTGTCTTCACTGCTGCATTCGTACTCATTTTTCTTCTTCCTTTCTCTGATGAAAATTGAAAAGAAAGAAAATCTTCTGGAAATTTTTGATCCGCGAGCTGTGCAGTTTCATGTAAAGCATATTTTTATTACATAATAATTTCCTGTATAATAAAAAACTCCCCCGAAACTACTTTCCGGGGGAACCTGGGTTCTTCTATCAAGAACTTCTCTACTATCATCAGTTCTGAAATATTCTACAACCTGCAATCAAACTTTTCTTCTCTCATCCAGACTATACTGTCGGTACTGGAATCTCACCAGTTCAGCCGCCTAAAGTTCAGGCAGGTCGCGGACTTTACCGCCGGTTGGGACTTACACCCTACCCCGAAGAATTTTCCTATTCTTTTTCCAGCCCTTATTATACGACTGTTTTTTTCATTGTGCAAGCCTTTCTCATAATGATTTCATGAATTTTATATAAGCCCCCTGCCACAACTGCTATCATACAACTGATGAGCGCAAATAAAAGATAGCTCTGAAGCAAGCTTACTTTGCCAAGATCCACAAAATTCATCACATTGATAATAATGATATGATGTACTAAAAAGACCGCATAAGAATATTTGCTGATTCCTTCACAAATCTTTTGGATCCATTTATTTTTCACCAGGCCGGACACAAAAACTAATACAAGAAAAGATGCAATTCCGATATAGGTCGTCTGGATACTCCCTGCTATTTCCGGCTTAAAAATCCCATTTACAACAATAAGAAGCAGCGCCGGTAACGCCGTTTTCCATTGCGACTTCCATCTTAGCTTTACAAAAATCATACCAAATACAAATTCCGGAAGCCTGATGAACAGAACGGTTGCAGGAACAACCGGCATCTCATTGCATATACCAAGCGAAGCCACATAGCCCGTCACAACCAGACCTATTGTTATCCACAAATTTGTATTTAATAATTTTTTCAGAACCGGAAAGATAAGATACAACAAAATAATAGTTCCCAGAAACCATTCTCCAAGCAAATAAAAAGTCGCATACCCATTTACGCTCAGCAGTCCATCCACCCCCAGCAAAGTGAAAATAAATCTCCATTTCGGGATTCCAGCGCCGATCATCGCCCGGTTCTTCAGAACATAAAATCCAAACACAGTCCCATATGCGATCCAAAACATAGGATAAATGGATAAAAAACGTTTTTTATAAAACTGTTTCCAATCATCCCGTCTTTCATAAACATACATCAGTGCCGCCCCTGAAATGATAAAAAACAATGAAACGCCCCATTCTCCACTTCCTATATTTCCAATTTTTTCCATGCCAACCATTCTTCCCTTAATTTCCGGAATATGTAATGAGTATCTGGCATTGAAATGAGTGATCACAATTGAAATT
This sequence comes from uncultured Faecalimonas sp., assembly GCA_963557735.1. Classification (GTDB taxonomy): domain Bacteria; phylum Bacillota; class Clostridia; order Lachnospirales; family Lachnospiraceae; genus Faecalimonas. The sequence goes on from CAUWEA010000033.1 coordinate 7,559, forward strand.
GCCGCGATTGCACGAATAAAATCTAAATAAAATAATCTTTGTTTTTTTGTGGCCATCTATTTCTTTCTCCGTCTTCGTCTTTTCTTTCTGACCGCATCTACATAGGCGATTCTTCCGGCAAGCGCCGCGCCTCCGAGAAGCAATATTACAAGCATCCCTTTTCCAACTGCCCTTAGTGCTCCTTTTGCTTCTGAAACTGCCGTTTTCTGTTGACAGGCAACAGAAGGCGCTTCGTACCCTGGGAGATACTGCCGCTCAAGATCAACAAGTACCTTTCCGTCTTCCAGTTTAAATTTTAGTTTTCCCTCTTTTGGCACACAGTCCCAGAGATCTTTCTTTGTCGTGATCTCTGTGTTACCAATCTTGTGAGTTCCCTTCGGCAGAACTTTGCGATATTCATATGTCGCAAAGGCCTGCTCCATAATGGCATTTCCGACAAGATGGCGAAGTTCCTCCCCAGTCTGGTCTGTCCAGTCCGAAACGCCCATCACAATTTCCACCAGTCTCGTATCCCCGCGCTTTGCGGTGGAAGCATAGTTAAACCCGGCTGTCCCGCTGGATCCGGTCTTTAGCCCGTCTGTTCCCTCCAGACCGTATTTTGCCCCTTCCAGGGAAATCTGATAAGATTGAAAATGTTCTTCGTACGGCGTCCCTTCCTTCACAACAATTTCCGGTGAGCTTGTATGTGTCAGTATATCCGGATACGTTTTCACAAAATAACTGCACAGCAGCGCATAGTCCTCAGGAGTGGTCACATTATCTGCATCTGCAGGCAGATGTTCCGGCGCATATGGATATAGCAGATCGTTGGTAACGCCGACACAGTTATAGTAAGTCGTACCTGTCATCCCGATTTCTTTTGCTTTCTGATTCATCAGCTCTACAAATCGATCTGGATCCTGCTCGACCAGGTCAGCAAGCATATAGGTTGCTGCCGCCGACGATGGAACGATGATCAGATCGATCAGCTCGCTGACAGTGTAGGAGGCACCTGGCTGCATCACATTATTGCTCAGCGCATAGCGGCCGGCAATATCCAGATATTTCTCATTGACCTCTGCCTGCGTATCCTTTTCAAACTTTCCTTCCTCCATCGCATCGTAGGCGATCAGAACCGTCATCAGCTTTGTCATGCTTGCCGGAGCCCAGGCGATGTCTTTGTTTTCTTCCCACAAAATCTGACCAGTATGGATCTCAGCGATAATAGATCCCGCCGGCTGATAGCGGTCCTCCAGCTGGTATCCGCTTTCTCTTGCCACATCGATCGCCCGTTTCCCGGATTTTTTCCGTTCTTCCTCCTCCACCTGCTGCGCCGATACCTGCCCCGCCGGAGCAAATGCGGTCAGAACTGCCATGCACAGCGCGATTGCCCAATTTTTTCTCTTCATTTGTTTTGCCCTCTCTTTTCTCATTCCTTTATACTGTCCGTCTTTATTCTTCCTCCCATCCAAAAGAACATTTGACAGCTTTTTCCCATCCGCGGATCTTCTCTTTCCGCTCGTGCTCTTCCAGCTGCGGAACAAACACCTTGTCTGCCACCCGGTTTTTCCCAACCGCTTCTTTATCTTTCCAGTATCCGACTGCCAGCCCAGCAAGATAAGCCGCTCCCATGGCAGTGGTCTCCACACATCCCGGACGGTTGACCGGGGCATTGCAGATATCTGCCTGCGCCTGCATCAGAAAATCATTTGCGCTGGCGCCTCCGTCAACATTGAGTGTACTCAGCGTGATCCCCGAATCCGCCTGCATTGCACGCACAACATCATTTACCTGATAAGCAATCGACTCTAATGTGGCCCGGATAATATGATATCGGTTCACCCCGCGTGTCAGTCCTACGATCGCACCTCTTGCATATTGATCCCAATGTGGAGCGCCAAGTCCGGTAAATGCCGGCACGACATAGCAGCCGTTCGTATCTTCTACCTTCTGCGCCAGATATTCGGAATCTTTCGCCGAATCGATCAGTTTCATCTCATCTCTGAGCCACTGGATCGCAGCGCCTGCCACAAAGATGGACCCTTCCAGCGCATAGGTCACTTTTCCGTCAATCCCCCACGCGATTGTCGTCACAAGTCCGTGCTCAGAATAAACCGGCTCCGCTCCCGTGTTCATCAGCAGAAAACATCCGGTTCCGTAGGTATTTTTTGCCTCTCCGGCATGGAAACAAGTCTGCCCGAAAAGCGCTGCCTGCTGATCTCCTGCCGCACCACTGATCGGAATCTTCCCTCCAAAATAGCTTGCATCCGCATAACCATAGATTTCACTGGACGGCCGCACCTCCGGCAGCATACTTCTCGGAATCTGAAGTTCGTTTAAAATGTCGTCATCCCACTTAAGTTCTTTGATATTAAATAACATCGTGCGGGACGCGTTGGAATAGTCACTGACATGGACGCGCCCCTTTGTCAGTTTCCAGATCAGCCATGTCTCCACCGTTCCGAACAGCAATTCTCCGCGCTCTGCCTTCTCTCGTGCCCCTTCCACATGATCCAGCAGCCATTTTACTTTCGTCGCCGAAAAATAGGCATCGATCATCAGCCCGGTCTTCTCCCGGAAGGATTCTGCAAGCCCTTTTTCTTTCAGTTCATCACAGTATCTGGATGTTCTTCTGCATTGCCAGACAATTGCGTGGCTGATCGGTTTCCCGGTCTTTTTATCCCACACGACCACTGTCTCCCTCTGATTGGTAATTCCGATCGCCGCAATATCTTCCGCGGATGCTCCGATTTTTGTCATTGCCTCCACTGCCACTCCAAGCTGTGTGGACCATATTTCGCTGGCATCGTGCTCCACCCAGCCCGGTTTCGGAAAATACTGGGTAAATTCTTTCTGTGCCATACTGCATATCTGTCCTTTTTCATCAAAAAGAATACAGCGGTTGCTTGTCGTTCCCGCATCCAGCGCCATTATATATTTTGCCATGCCGCTTCCTCCTCGTTTCTCTTATTGTTTCCAAATTTATTTTCACATCCCCGGATTCTTATACTCTCCCGTGTTTTCCATTTTTCTCCTGGGAAATCCCTTTCATCGTCAGCTGGATCCGTTTTTTCTGCACATCGACACTCATAACCTTCACATCCACAATGTCGCCGACACTCACTGCCTCCAGCGGATGCTTGATAAATTTCTTATCCGTGATCTGTGAAATATGTACCAGCCCGTCCTGATGGACTCCGATGTCCACAAACACGCCGAAATCGATCACATTTCGGACTGTTCCTTTTAAGATCATTCCCTCTGTCAGATCTTTCATTTCCAGCACATCCGTCCTGAGGATCGGTTTTGGCATCTCCTCACGGGGATCTCTGCCCGGTTTCTCCAGTTCTTTTACAATGTCCTGAAGCGTGATCTCTCCGATTCCCAGTTCTTCCGCCAGCTTCTTTGCATTTTTAATTGTCTTGGAAAGTCCTCCAAGCCCGCCGCTGCGGATTGCTTCTGTGGAAAATCCCTGCTGTTTCAAAAGCTTTTCTGCCGCCTCATAAGACTCCGGATGAACACTTGTCGCATCCAGCGGATTTTTCCCGTCTGTGATCCTGAGAAATCCGGCGCACTGTTCAAATGCTTTCGGTCCAAGCTTTGCAACTTTTAACAATTCCTTTCTTGCCTGGAATTTCCCATGTTCTTCTCTGTATGCCACAATGTTTTTTGCGATTGTGCTGCTGATTCCGGAGATATAGGAAAGAAGCGGCGCCGATGCGGTATTTAAGTCTACCCCGACCCGGTTGACGCAGGCTTCTACCACTCCCGAGAGCGCCTCGCTTAATTTCTTCTGGTTCATATCATGCTGATATTGTCCGACACCGATGGATTTTGGATCGATCTTCACAAGCTCTGCAAGCGGATCCTGCAGCCTTCTGGCAATCGATGCCGCACTTCTCTGTCCCACATCAAAATTCGGAAATTCCTCCGTCGCCAGCTTGCTCGCAGAATAGACAGAAGCCCCCGCCTCATTGACGATCACATACTGTACGTTCTCCGGGATCTCCTTTAACAGTTCCACAATGATCATCTCCGACTCCCTCGATGCCGTACCATTTCCGACAGAGATCAGAGTAATATGATACTTGCGGATCAGCTTCTTTAACGTATCTTTTGCCGCCTGGATCTTCTGCGGTGTCGTCGGAGCCGTCGGGTAGATCACCGTCGTATCAAGCACCTTTCCGGTCTCGTCTACAACTGCCAGCTTACAACCGGTACGAAATGCCGGATCCCATCCAAGCACAACCTGTCCGACGATCGGCGGCTGCATCAGAAGCTGTTCCAGATTTTTCCCGAATACTGTGATCGCGCCATCCTCTGCCTTTTCCGTCAGGCTGTTCCGGATCTCACGTTCAATCGCCGGGGCGATCAGTCGTTTGTAGCTGTCTTCCACCACTTCTTTTAACAGCTCTGCCGTATATGGATTCTTCGAAACAATGATCTTCTTCTCCAGATAGCGCAGGATCTTCTCCTCCGGCGCCTCGATCTTCACATTCAGGATCTTTTCTTTCTCCCCGCGGTTCAGCGCAAGAACTCTGTGTCCCGCCAGTCTGCTGACCGGCTCCTCAAAAGAATAGTACATTTCGTAGACAGACTGTACACTGTCATCTTTTGCCGAGGCAATCAGCTTTCCCTCTTTCATCGTCAGATCCCGGATATAGATCCGGTAGTCTGCCTCATCAGAGACTGCCTCTGCAAGAATATCCTTCGCACCTGCGATCGCTTCCTCTGCCGTATGTACTTCTTTTTCTTCTGAAATATATGTTTGCGCCTCTTCCTCGAAAGGTTTCTGCAGCTTCTGGAGCATCAGAAGCGCCGCCAGAGGTTCCAGACCTTTTTCTTTTGCGATCGTAGCCCTCGTCCGCCTTTTCGGCCGGTATGGACGGTACAGATCTTCCACGACAACAAGTGTCTGGGCATTTACAATCTGCATCCGCAGCTCTTCTGTCAGTTTTCCCTGCTCCTCGATCGAAGCGAGCACCTGCTCTTTTTTCTCTTCAAGACTGCGCAGATACGTCAGCCGCTCATGCAGACTTCTAAGCTGCTCATCATCCAGAGATCCGGTTGCCTCTTTCCGGTACCGTGCGATAAACGGGATCGTATTTCCCTCATCGATCAGCCTGACTGCCGCCTCTGTCTGCCACTTCTTTACTGCTAACTCTTCCGTGAGTTTCTGAATTATATCCATACTGTTCTTTCCTCTCTGCTTTTTATACTGTTACGGTTTATTATAGCCTATCCGGAACCCAAACGCAAAATCAAATTCACAACAGAAAAGGAAAGACTGCTCTCCCGTGAAGATACCGTCTTTCCTTTTCACTTTTCTCTGTTCCCATGATCATATTTGTTTATCGCATGTTCTGTAGATCTGTCAAAATTTTTAACTGAAGATCCCGATGCCGAGCAGTACGATCAGAAGAACGATCAGTACCGCGATGAAACGATCCATAGATTTCAGTGAAATATTGATTCTGGAATACAACGTCTCTCTGCTCAAAAATCCGGTCTTCTTTTCCGCTTCTTCCGGCTTTTGCTCCTGCATCTGTTCTCCTGCTTCCTCCTGCGCTGTCATTCCCTCTTCTTCGTTCTCTTTGATCCCATATTCTTCTATTTCCTGTTCATGCTCTGCGCTTCTTCTCTGTTCTCCGCTCATAGACTGCCCCTTTCTAAAAAATTCCCCATGCAGATCATGAGATTTACATGAGGAATTGATATTGTCCTTCTGACTATTATTTCTTTGCAAGATATTTTCTTACGTCGATAGATACTGCAAGGATAATGATAATACCTTTGATGATATATTGCAAGTATGGGTTGATTCCGAGGAAGTTAAAGCTGTAGTTGATTACCTGAAGGAGAACTACACCGAGAACAACTCCCGGGATCGTACCAACACCACCGTTGAATGATACACCACCGATGACACAGCCTGAAATCGCATCCAGGTCATAGTTTAAACCTGTACCTGTATTTACAGACTGGATACGTCCTGCCTCTAAGAAAGCTGCAAGTCCGTAGAGCACACCGGCTACCAGATATACGCCCATAATGTTCTTTGTGATATTGACACCGGATACTGCTGCGGCTTCTTTATTTCCACCGATCGCAAACATATTTTTTCCAAGTGTTGTCTTATTCCAGATGACCCACATTACCGTTGCAGAAAGTGCAAAGTAGATGATCAGGTATGGAAGTTCAAAACTTCCGATCTTGAAAGATCCGTTTACAAAGTTTAAGAATTTCTCATTGAAAGAAGACAATGCCTGTGCTCCGCCTTCCTGGCTGTCAATGTAGATACATGTTGCACCGAAGGCGATCGTCTGTGTACCTAAGCTGACGATAAATGCGTGTAAGTTTAATTTCGCAACACCAAATCCGTTGAGCGCACAGAATGCAACACCGATCAGGATACTTGCTGCCAGAGGTAAGATCAACGGAAGATCTTTTGTGATCTCCGGATACATTCTGGAAGCATATGTTGTTGCCTGTACAAGAGAAGCTGATACAGCGGCACAACATCCGAGGATACGTCCTGCGGAGAGGTCGGTTCCGGCAAGTACGATCATACCGGCAACACCGAGTGCAAGGATACCTCTTGTAGACGCCTGGGTTAAAATCTTAATAAAGTTTGACGGATGTAAAAATCCTGGTTCAATGATGATGACTACGATGATCATCAGTCCTAAAATTATGTATAACGCATAGTTTAATAAAAATTCGTTGAGATTAAATTTTTTCTTTTCCACGTCGACACCCCCTGTGTTAAATGTATTTTGCAGCCAGTCGCATGATTTCTTCCTGCTCCTGTCCGTGATAATCCTTCTTCATGTCCAAGATACCTGCCACACGGCCGTTGCTCATAACAAGGATACGGTCACAGATACCGATCAGCTCCGGCATTTCCGAAGAAACTACCATAACGCCTTTTCCTTTTGCGGCAAGATCGTTGATCAGCTGATAAATTTCAAATTTTGCGCCGACATCGATACCTCTTGTCGGTTCATCCAGAAGCAATACTTCCGGCTCTGTCAGAAGCCAGCGTCCGATGATGACCTTCTGCTGATTTCCTCCTGAGAGAGATTTGATATGTGTCTTAGACGAAGGTGTCTTTACATGCATACTGTCGATCACCCATTTTGCATCTTTCTCCATCTTCTTTGTGGAGAGAAGACCGCATTTCAGATAAGACTTCATGTTTGCAAGCACCGCATTAAACGTAATACTCTGGAGCGGAATAATACCGGTTGCACGCCGCTCTTCTGTCAGAAGTGCAAATCCATTTTTGATCGCCTGACGGGAATCCTTGTTGTAGATTTCCTTTCCGTGCAGTTCAATCTTTCCGCTTCCTCTGTGTGCGATCCCGAAAATCGTCTCAAGCAGCTCTGTTCTTCTGGAACCTACAAGACCTGCAACACCGAGCACTTCTCCTTTTCTCAGTTCAAAGGAAGCATCGATACAGCTTGGCATGTATTTTCCGGTCAGCCCTTCTACTTTCATCAGCACTTCTCCCGGCTTATTTGTCTTCTCCGGGAAACGCTCTGTCAGGTCACGGCCTACCATGAGCTTGATGATTTCATCCATTGTGATATCTTTTGCCGATTTTGTTGCGATCCACTTTCCATCACGCATGATCGTAACATCGTCCGAGATCTCCAGAATTTCTTCCATTTTATGGGAAATATATATGATACCAACTCCACGGTCACGAAGACGGTTGATGATCCTGAATAAGTGTCCGACTTCTTCCTTCGTCAGAGAGGAGGTCGGCTCATCCAGTACAAGGATCTTTGCATCATAAGATGCTGCTTTTGCGATCTCTACCATCTGTCTCTGGGAAACAGAAAGTTCTCCGATGATCGTTTTTGGATCTACATCGATATCGAGATCTGCAAAGATCTTCTTTGTCTCCTCGTAGCATTTCTTATCGTCGATAAAGCCGCCCTTTTTGATAAATCTTCCAAGCCACAGATTTTCCATTACGCTGCGCCGTAATACCTGGTTCAGCTCCTGATGCACCATCGCCACTCCATTGTCGAGCGCCTGCTTCGGATTCATAAACCGCACCGGCTTGCCGTCGATCTTGATCTCCCCGGCATCCTCTACATAGACACCGAACAGACATTTCATCAATGTACTTTTTCCCGCTCCATTCTCTCCCATCAGAGCGTGGACGCTTCCTTTTTTCAGCATTAAATTTGCTTTATCGAGTGCTTTGACACCTGGGAACTGCTTTTCAATGTTCGTCATTTCCAGAATATATTCTGACATTTTTTCGCTCACCACTCTTCCTTATACTTCGGAGTGCGTTTGAAAATTGCGGAAAAGAACTTTCAAATGCACTCCAGAGCATATCTCTTTCCTCTGATACACTCTATGAGAGGTGGTACAAGAATCATTGCTCCTGCACCACCTCAGTTATTTGTTACATGTTACAAATGAATCTCAAAATTATTTTGTGATAGGTGCGTATGGAATACGAACTGAGAATCCGTCTTCTGCCATTTCGTAATCTGTTCCTTCAATAAAGTCTTTTCCCTGAGCTGCGTTTGCACCGATCGCAACAAGTGCTTTACCCATTGCATCTCCGTCCTGTTTTACAGTACCTGCCATTTTTCCTGATTTGATTGCTTCCATACCAGCTTCTGTTGCGTCAACACCGAATACCGGAGCGTCAGATTTTCCATTGATACCTGCGATTGCTCCAAGCGCCATGTCGTCGTTGTTACAGAATACAGCTTCGATCTTATCTCCGTTTGCAGACATCTGTGCTTCCATCTGTGTCTGAGCCTGGTCTGTCATCCAGTTTGCAACAAGTGGTTCGATTCCCATATCGTCCATGACAAGTCCACGTTCCTCTGCCTGTTTTACCGCATATTCTGTACGTGCCTCAGCTTCCGGGTTACCTGGCTCTCCTTTGAATACGATGTACTGGATCTTTCCATCTCCGTTTTTGTCGATTGCTTCTTTGTCTGCCTCATACATATCAGCAAGCATATCTCCCTGCATTACGCCGGCTTCTGAAGCTGTTGTTCCAACGAAGATACCTTCGCAGGATTCTACAACTTCTTTTGCAGGCTCTCTGTTGAAGAATACTGCCGGGATATCTGCTTCTTTTGCTTTGTCAGCAAGTCCCTGCGCAGAACCTGTATCTACTGCATTGATCAGAAGTGCGTCTACCCCTTTGGAGATCAGAACGTCTAACTGGTCGTTCTGTTTTGACTGGTCTCCCTGGCCATCCTGCATGTCCAGTTTGATCTCAACATCTGCTTCTTTTGCATATTTTTCGATTGCAGAACGTACTGTAGAAATGTATGTATCGTCATATTTGTATACGAGCACACCTAATTTGATTGCGTCTCCGTCTTTCTTTGCGTCTTTTCCGCCTTCATCACTGCTTCCGCCGCAGCCTGCAAGTAATGAAAGTGACATTGCTGCACATAACATTCCACATACAATTTTCTTTTTCATAGTTTTTTCCTCCTTTAAAAACACGGTTCTTGTTCTTGATGCCTATATTATAAGCAAAAAATTCATAGGATTCCATACAGATTTCTATGGTATTCTATGAATTTTCTTTGATTTTATTATCACATTTGATATTTTATACAATTTTATCCCATGTTTTTTATGCAGTTTTTACACTAATCTTTCCTGGTCGCCGGGCAGATCCGTATCTCCCATGGGATCCAAACTTCGCGTTCTTCTTTTTTCAGAATCTCCTCCGGTACTTCTCCATTTTTTTCCAGTCCAATGACCATCTGTGTGATATACTTCGCATAACTGTCCGAGTCAGCCTTTACCGTGCCCAGAAGCTGCCCCGCTTCCACTGCCTCCATGCCTTCTTCCGTACCGTCGATACCAACGACACAGATATCTGTCCTTCCCTCCTGACGGAGTGTCTCAACTGCCCCGAGTGCCATATCGTCATTGTTGCATAAAATCAGTTCCAGACCATCCGCTCCTTCTTTGAGCCACTGAAAGACAAGCGCTGCCGCCTGCTCTTTCATCCAGTTTGCCACACCTCCGGTAATCCGCTTTGCCGGGACGCCCAGCGCTGTCATCGTCTTGACAGACCATTCTGAGCGGATGATCGCATCCTGATGCCCGGTCTCCCCCTCCAGAACTGCATACCCGACAACTCCGTCGCCATTTTTATCAAGCATCGCCGGATTCTCTCTGTACACAGAAGCTACAAGTTCTCCCTGCAGTCTGCCTGACTCCTGCGCATCAGACCCTACATAATAAATATGCTGTCCTTTTCTCAGATCATCTTTTACCGGCTGGCGGTTAAAAAAGATCAGCGGGATCTTGGCCTCCCCGACACAGTCGATCATAGTCGATACATTTGTCCGGTCCACCGCATTGACGCAGATCACATCATAGTCAAGCGCCGCAAACTGTTCTACCTGCTCGTTCTGTTCATTCTGATCATTCTCTGCTGACACAATCTTGCAGTGGATCTTTACCTTCTGTTCCTGCTCACATCTCTTCAACTCACGCTCGATCTTTTCTGTCAGCAGGTTTACATAAGTATCATCACTTTGATAGACAGAAATACCTACCCGCAGTGATTCCTGTTCTTTCTCCATCTCTTTTCTTCTGGAAATACCTGCTGCCGCACAGACTGCCGCTGCAGCTATAAGCAGTATGGCAATCCCTGTCTTCCACTTTCTGTACACTCTCATCACTTTTCCCTGACCTTCCTTTATGAAACCGGAAACAACAGTGCCTCATATTCTTTCTCATACATATTTTCCGGTCTCACAAGCACCTGCTCCATCTTTACGGTGCCCTGGCCGGTTCCTTTCCGGATACTTTTCATCGCCGCTTCTACACTCAGATACCCTTTGTCATATTCATTTCCCACAACCGCCGCACGCACATTTCCCGTCTCAAGCAGCGTCAGCATCTTATTGGAAAATCCGATCCCGTAGATTTGTCCGGGAAGTCTGGGCAGATTGACGATCTGCGAAAAGGTATAAGGGTCTGCTGCGACAACCAGATCTTCCTCCACGACAGATCCCGGACGGTACTGTCTCCGTACTACCTGGCATCCTCCGTCTTCGAGTTCCTTTTCCAGTACCGCAAGACAGTTCGCAGTCTCTTTTGCAGAGGCATCCACTGCATAGAGTGTGACTGTCTTTTCTTCTGTATCCTCCAGCACGGCGCGTGCCAGTTTCCTGGCCGCATCTTCGCTGTCATAAGTATAGGCGCCATATTGCTTTTCTGACGGAATCTCCTTCTCCAGCGCGATCACCGGAACCTGCACATTGCTCCGGTCAAGAAACTGCTTCATCTGTTCCTGATCCGCAGGTACAAGTATGACTGCCTGCGCACCATTTTCCACTGCTTCTTTTATAAGAGTCTCCTGCTCCTTTGCGTTTCCGCTGATGTACGGTGCATCTGTGACAAGATCTACGTTCCACTTCTTCGCCGCCTTCTCCATCCCCCTGCGCAGGGAGAGAAAACGGTCATCTGCACTTCCATCTGTAATGAACGCGATCGTATACACTTCTTTTCGGTCTTCCTCCAGCACAAGATCGGTGGAAGCAATCAGAAACAGCAGAGCGATCCCGCAGAGCGCCGCCACGATCCCGATTTTTTCTGCCTTTCTCACAATATCTCTCCCCCTTGTCCATATACAGTCACCGGCTGCGTCAGTGTAATGCATGTTCCCTCATCCGGCTCTGATTCAATCTGGATCCCATATGCTTTCCCGTAGGCAAGCTGGATCCGCTCTCCGACATTTCTCATGCCGATCCCGGATCCTTTTTTGGATGAGACTACTTTTCCCGCACGGATCTCTTCCAGCCGCTCCGGCATGATCCCCGGACCGTTGTCCACAACCTGGAATACCAGCTTTTCTTCCTGCAAAAATGCCCTGATCCGGACTTCTCCGTCCCCGTCCTGAAATTCCATCCCGTAGGCAACTGCATTTTCCACGATCGGCTGCAGGATCAGTTTCAGTGTGGACAGATGCAGCACGTCCTCATCCACTTCAAATTCATATTCAAATTTATTTTTATACCGCATCTTCTGGATTGTCAGATAGTTCTTCACATGCTCGATCTCATCTTTCACAGGAATGATCGTCTTTCCTTTACTCAGACCGATCCGGAAAAATCTGGCCAGTGCAGTCAGCGCCCGCACCGCATCCTGCGGCTTTTCATTTTCAACCATCCACACGACGATATCCAGCGTGTTGTAAAGAAAATGTGGATTGATCTGGGACTGGAGCGTGTCCAGCTCATTTTTTCTCTGGATCTCCTGCTCTCTGACAATGTCTTCCATCAGCCGCTTGATCCGCACCTGCATCTTGCGGATCGATCTTCCGAGATGGCTGATCTCATATGCGCCCCGCTCCTCGATCGTCGTCTCCAGATCTCCTTCTGCGATCTGCTTCACAGCTCCCTCCAAATGTTCGATTGGGATTGTCACCTTCCTTGAAATATAAGAATTGATGATCGCCAGGATCAGCATAAAGGATAAGACAAGCGCGATCAGAAAAATAATATTTTTCACTGTGGAAAGCTGCGCTGCCTTGTCAGAGACAACTCCCACGATCTTCCAGCCGGTATACCCCACACTCTTGACGGTCACCTTCCGGCGCTGTCCGGCGAATGTCTCCTCGTGTACTCCGTCTTTGTAGGCTGCCGCCTGCACATGATTCTCCTGCTCGATCCCGTCTAGGATCAGCTGCTGCTGCGGGTGGTAGATCAGATTACCTGCTCCATCCACAAGATAGATGTATCCCTCCTCCCCGAGCGATACATTTTTAAAAATACTTTCCAGCTGTTCGTATTTCAGATCGATCAGCAGGACACCATCCTGCACTCCATAGGCATCCGGTACCTGCACCATCCTGCTCAAGGTCAGCACATGTGGATAATTCCCTTTGCTGTTCACGAAAAGATTCTGTACATGCGGTCTGGAAAAATGCTGATTTTCTGTCTGTGTGACCGCATTCTGAAACCACGCTTCTGTCGTCACATCCACGCCTGATTTCAGTTTTGCCGCCGGAGCAGAGACGAGAAGCTCTCCCTCCCTGGAAAAAAGAGCGATATTCTGGATCGATGACTTATTCGTATCATATAAGAGCGCAAAACTTTCATCCACCGGTACATTTTCTTCTGATTTCAAAACCGAAAAATAAAGCGAATCGGAAATCCGCATGATATTGCGAAGCTCTGATGTCAGTGTATGGCTGACCTGCTCGATCAGCGCCCGGTTCTGTTTCTCCACGATCCCCTGCAGCTGGAGAGAAAAGCGGTTGTAAAAAGAAGTTCCCATCAGCACTGCGCCTAAAAGCGCCGTGAAGGTAAACGCGCCCCAGATCACATAGCGCAGACTGACTTTGGAATAAAATGCACTCCACTTCTGATAAAGCTTTCTGTTCATGACAATTTTCCTTTATATTTACTCGGTGAGACACCGAATTTCTTCTTAAAAACGTAACTGAAATAATTTGGCTCCGGATAACCGACCTTCGCCGCAATGATATACGTCTTGTCGTCTGTATGGTTCAGCAGCTCTACCGCTTTGTTCAGCCGTACATCCGTGAGATAAGCCACATAATTCTGCCCGGTCTCCTTTTTAAATATCGTCGAAAAATAAGACGGACTCAGATGCAGGCTGCTGCACAGCATCTCAACTGACAGTTCCGGATTCGCATAATTCTCCCGGATATATTCTTTTGCTTCCTTAATAATGTCGACCGTCATATCCTCTCTGCGCTGAACAAGCTGCATGTGGATCTCACAGCATAGCTTTCCAAGAAACTGCTCCACTTCTTCTGTCGTCTTCATATGCAGTACCTGCTCATAGCAATCTGTTCCGTAGCCAAACAGCCGCTGTTCATCCAGTTCATTGCTCCACACGACCTGCAAAATGCTGTTCAGCACGCTGATCACATAGCTTCTGCATTGTCTGGAATAGATTTTCCCATCTTCAATCTTTCCGATGATCGCTGCAAGTTCCGACCGGATCTCCGCCTCCTGCTCAAATTTCACTGCATGGATCAGCGCATTTTTCTCCTGCTCCTCAAACAGCAGCGCTTCCCGCTTCTTCGGCTCCACATCCCGGATATAGATCACACTGCCGATATCCGGAACTGCCCGGTACCCGCCTGCCTCCTTCGCCTCCATAAAGGACAGCGGCACCTGCCTGATCCACTGCTTCCTGCTCCCGACTCCGATCGAAATCTGAAGTCCGAAGATCTGTCTGCATACTTTTTCGATCTGGTCAAACACACCGAGCAGTTCATTGACTGTCTGTTCCCCGGAAAGTCCGACAACCACCCCGATCTCTTTCTCGCAGATAAATCTGGCAAACCGGTATTTTTCCGTCAGATACTCGTCGATCACCTTCTCCACCGACACCGGATGCAGTTCTTTTTCTTCCATCACAGTCCTGCCGTCTGTATTCTCATCCTCCTCGATGGACACCATCGCCACTGCCCACTGGTCTGCCTCGCGGATCGACGGCACATATTCTTCCAGCTTCTCATAGAACTCCTCTTTGCCAATCTTCTCCTCCATCCAGTCATTTAGAAACTTCTCCTTTAAAATAGGAAAATTCTTCCGGTAATTCTCACGCAGGATCGTGATGTCCCGCTGCTGTTCCAGATACTGGTCCCTCTTCTGGCGGATCCTGAGAAGGATCTCTCCCAATTCCTCGCTGTTGACCGGCTTTAAAATATACTCCGTCACCCCGCACTTCATCGCCTGCTTCGCGTACTCAAAATCATTGTACCCGGAAAAGATCACAACCTCCTTCCCGGGATACTTGTCCCGCACATGTTCTGCAAGCTGAAGCCCGTCCATATAGGGCATATGGATATCTGTGATGATCACATCCGGATCCAGAATATGGATCTTCTCAAGCGCATCCTCCCCGTTTTCAGCATCCCCCACTACATGAAACCCGAGCGATTCCCAATCCATCTTCCGGATGATGCTTGTGCGGACCTCCTCCTCATCATCTACCAGCATAATCTTATAGAGCATCTTTCCTCCTTCTTGCCGGTATCCACAAGCGGTACAAAAATTCCTTCTGTACTTTTCTATACAGAAAAACAGACTGCATGTTCTCACATGCAGCCTGTCCTCTGTCTCTTATAATGTGTTCAGGAATCTCGCAAACGCTGTTCTTCCTTCTTCCGTACACTTGTAAACACCTGCATCTTCTAATACTTTTGTAAATACAATTCCGACTTCTTCTTTTAAAATGTCCATCACATTCTCTTTTGTAATTGTATCATACTTCGGCAGGAATTTCTCTACCCATTTTGAATGTTTCTCGATCATTTCGTTTTCTGAGATGTCTTTTCCTTCTACAATGTACTCTGCGAGTGTCTCAAGCTCTTCTTTCAGTCTGGACGGCAGTACTGCCAGTCCCATTACTTCGATCAGCCCGATATTCTCTTTTTTGATATTATGATACTCGGCATGCGGATGATACAGTCCGAGCGGATGTTCCTCCGTTGTGATATTATTGCGGAGTGTCAGGTCAAGCTCATAGATCTCCCCGACTTTTCTTGCGATCGGTGTGATCGTATTATGTGGTTCTCCATCTGTCTCGGCAAATACAAATGCCTCTTCATCTGTATACCCTCTCCACGCGTCGAGGATATGTGTTCCAAGTTCGATCAGACGCTTTTCATCCTTACTTCTTAAACGAATCACGGACAGCGGCCATTTTACGATCCCGCTCTCCACATCTTCAAAGCCTTTTACTTCAAAATGCTTCTTGATCGGAGCTTTTGCCATCGCAAATGTGTAGTGTCCTCCCTGGAAGTGATCGTGACTTAAGATCGATCCTCCTACGATCGGCAGGTCTGCATTGGAACCGAGGAAGTAATGCGGGAACAATTTTACGAAATCAAATAATTTCATAAAAGTCTCCTTCTCGATCTTCATCGGTGTGTGCTTTCCATTAAAAACAATGCAGTGTTCGTTATAGTATACATATGGGGAATACTGGAAGCCCCACGCACTGTCATTGACCGTGATCGGCATGATCCGGTGATTCTCTCTTGCCGGGTGATTGACTCTTCCTGCATATCCTTCATTTTCCACACAGAGCAGACATTTTGGATAGCTGCTTGCTTTCGCATTTTTTGCAGCTGCGATCGCTTTTGGATCCTTCTCCGGTTTGGATAAGTTGATCGTAATATCGATCTCACCGTATGGACTGTCCACCGTCCATTTCAAGTCTTTCTTTACCCGGTAACGTCGGATATAATCGCTGTCCTGGCTCAGCTTATAATAATAATCTGTGGCAGCTTCCGGAGACTCCTCATATTTCTTCCAGAATGTCTCCTGCACCTGCGCCGGGCGGGGCATCAGGCAGTTCATCATTTTCGTATCAAATAAATCCCGGTATACAACACTGTCCTCGATAATTCCACGGCTGCATGCTTCATCGAGAAGTTCTTTTAAAATCTCTTCTAACGCTTTCTCTCCATGTAACTCTGTTTCTTCATAATCATCTTCATGAAATAATTCCAACAGAAGGTTTGTCGTATAGATCCGCTCACACTCCGGTGTCAGTCCTGCATCGATCCCATACTGTACTAATCTTTTAATATTTTCTGATAACATATTTTCTCTCCTAAAAATCATCCAATGTTCTCTCGGCTTCTTTGTTCCAGGCAGCTTAAGCAAGCACTCTTGCTCCGTCTCCGATATCTACTACATAGAATTCTGCCTCATGTCCGACTTTTGCCTGATACTCTTCTCCGATCTTTTTGATGAATCCGTCTACCGCGTCATTCTTCACAATGCTGACCGTACATCCACCGAATCCGCCTCCGGTAATACGGGAACCAATCACTCCTTCTGTCTCCCATGCAAGATCTACAAGGATATCGATCTCCTCGCAGGAAACCTCGTAATCATCTCTGAGGGATCTGTGAGATTCGTTCATCAGTTTTCCAAATTCTTCGATCCGGTTTTCTTTTAATGCTTCCACAGCGCGGATCGTTCTCTGATTCTCATAGACAGCATGTTTCGCTCTCTTCTGTCTGATCTCACTCTTGATCGCATCCTTGTGCGCCTCAAATGCTTCCTCTGTCAGATCTCCCAGTGTCTGGATATCTACAACTTCCTGCAGTTCCTTCAGCGCAGTCTCACACTCATTTCTTCTGTCATTGTAAGCAGAATCTACAAGGCTGTGTTTTACTTTGCTGTTGATGATAACGATCTTTGCATCTTCCAGAACAACCGGCGCATATTCATACTGCAGTGTGTTCGTGTCGAGGAAGATCGCATTATCCTTCTTTCCCATCGCACTTGCAAACTGGTCCATGATCCCACAGTTGCATCCGTTGAAGTTATTTTCAGAGAACTGTCCGATCAGTGCAATGTCTGTCATGGAAACATCAAATCCAAACATATCTTTTAAGATCACACCTGTCAGCACTTCCAGCGAAGCAGAAGAAGAAAGTCCGGAACCATTTGGAATATTTCCATATAATAAGATATCCAGTCCATTTGGCAGTTTGTATCCTCTCTCCTCAAATGCCCACATCACTCCCTTTGGATAATTTGTCCACTCTGCTGCTTTGTATGGTTTCAGATCATCCAGAGAAGATTCGATCACTCCAAGCCGTTCAAAATTCACAGAATAGAATCGAAGCTTATGATCCTCTCTCTTTCTTGCGATCCCGTAAGTTCCGAGTGTCAGTGCACATGGAAATACATGTCCTCCATTATAATCTGTATGTTCTCCGATCAGATTCACGCGTCCCGGTGCAAAGTAAGTGCGGATCTCTCCTTCCGCGCCAAAAAGTTCCTGAAATTTTTCCACTAATTTCGCCGTCATTCTTCTACTTCCTTTCTTTTGTTTTAATTTTCTTGTTTTAAAACACTTTCTTTGTTTATTATATCATAGATCACGGGAGTGTCAAAGGATTTTTTCTATTGTTTGTCTGTTTCTTAACAATTTTGACTATCTTTTAACTTTTATTGCTTTTTTATTCGTCATAAGTTACAATCGCTGTAAGAGAGTCTTTTTTTACTTTATAGAAAATCTCTTTTCTTATAAGGTAAGATTTTTTCTTTCGCAGGCGTAATTTTATCAATGCAAAACGACAAATATTTATGAGAGGTGATTTTATGAGCAGACTTGAGATTTCGACTCCGGATAAAGCACAGCTTGTTGTGGAGGGGCTTTACAAAGACCTTGAGAGAAGAATCGAATCCAGCCCTCCGGGCTTATGTCCGGTCGATATATCCAGAGCATTTCTGGAACTTTGTCATGCACAGACATGCGGAAAATGCGTCCCTTGCCGTATCGGTCTTGGACAGCTGAAAAATCTGATCACAGATGTTCTTGACGGAAAGGCGACCATGCAGACACTCGATCTGATGGAGGATCTCGCGCTTTCGATCATGGATTCCGCCGACTGTGCGATCGGATATGAAGCCGCACACATGGTATATAAGGGACTGATCGGATACCGGGAAGACTATGAAGAGCACATCCGTCAGGGACGCTGCAACTGTACGTTCCACCAGCCGGTACCTTGCGTTTCTCTCTGTCCTGCAAGTGTGGATATTCCGGGATACATTGCGCTGGT
>CAUWEA010000034.1:0-25726 GCA_963557735.1 uncultured Faecalimonas sp.
ATTGCCACTTTTATTTTTTCATTTTTCAAAGTGGAAATAAACTTTTCACTTCAGCATTTATCTTTTACAGAGATTTTTCATTTGATTTTTGCTAAAAGAAAAGAAGAATCCCTCTAAATGATAAATCTGGATTCTTCTTTATTCTCTCAATTTATTTACAATTTTTATAGTACGTTTTTATTCTCAGGATAGCCATCGCTTTTTATCCGGCAGTGTTTTCCTCTATCACCTTTTCAATCCGCATCTTTACTTCGGCAGCAATTTCATTTGTCTTCATATCTTTGTATTCTTCATATAACATTGGTTTCAAAAAATGTACCTGAACTGTAACCGGTTCAATGCTGTTCGTATCGAAAGGTTTAAAAGAATCGATCAATGCCACTGGAATGATCGGACATTTTGCTTTTGTCGCTGCCTTAAAGCTTCCGCCTTTAAATTCCTGAACATGATTTCCATCTTTGGATCTGGTTCCCTCCGGAAAGATCAGGTAATTTCTTCCATTTTCCACCTCTTTGCTCACTGCATTGATGACTTTCATCGCCTGCCTGACATCACTTCTGTCCATCGTATATGCTTTCATACATTTAAAGACCTGCTTCAAAAACTGTACATTTTCTACTTCTTTTTTTGCTACAACGGAAAATGGATGGGAACATGCTTCCACGATTGCAAGTACATCATACATTCCCTGATGATTTGGGAAAAACATAAATCCATCTTTTTCTGGTATATTTTCCTTTCCATGTACATCGATCGTAACTCTTCCGCCTTTATTTGCCCGGAGTACGATAAATGTCAGCATCTTATAAATCTGCTGCTCTGTATACTTTTCTACATGTCCGGCATAATAGCAGAGCTTACACCACATAACAGGTACCAGAAAAATATTTTTAAAAACCATTAATAAAATACGTTTCATTTAAACTTCCTCTATCCTCTTCCTGTATTTCTCACTCGCTGTCTCATAGAGATTATTGCCTTCTTTGTCCACTACGACAATAACCGGAAAATTTTCAATTTCCAGTCTCCGGATTGCTTCTGCACCGAGATCATCATAGGCAACTACTTCTGAATGTTTAATACATTTCGATAAAAGTGCTCCGGCGCCTCCTACTGCTGCAAAATAAACAGATCCATTTCTTACGATTGCATCGATAACTTCCTTCGTCCTCTTTCCTTTTCCGATCATCGCGCCAAGTCCCAGATCTAAAAGTCTCGGAGCATACTTGTCCATCCTGCTTGCAGTTGTCGGTCCTGCTGAGCCAATCGGCCTTCCTTCTCTTGCAGGAGATGGACCCATATAATAGATCACCTGTCCTTCCAGATCTACCGGAAGTTTTTCTCCTTGCTCAAGACTTTCATTCATTCTTTTATGCGCGGCATCTCTGGCGGTATAAATCGTTCCGGTCAAATATACATAATCTCCGGATTTTAATTGGCATATCTGCTCTTTTCCTGCTGGTACTGTCATATGTTTTTCCATCTGAACTGCCTCCCTTTCTCCACTCCTATAATTCTCTCACAATATGTCGGTTTACATGGCAGCAAATATTCACTGCCACCGGAAGACCTGCAATATGTGTCGGATATGTATTGACGTTAACTGCGAGGGCAGTCATCACACCTCCCAGTCCTCCTGGCCCAATCCCAAGCTGATTGATCTTCTGCAACATTTCTTCTTCCAGCTCTTTTATATATGGGATTTCCGAATGGACTCCAACCTCTCTTGTCAGCGCTTCCTTTGCCATCAGTGCACATTTTTCAAAAGTGCCTCCAATTCCTACGCCAACCACCATCGGCGGGCATGCGTTCGGTCCTGCCTCTGCTACGGTATTAAGAATCACCCGCTTCACACCTTGCAGTCCATCTGCCGGTTTCAGCATCACAACTTTGCTCATATTTTCACTTCCGAATCCCTTCGGCGCTACTTTGATCTTCACCTGGTCGCCGGAAACAATTTTATAATGGATCACTGCCGGGGTATTATCCTTCGTATTCTCTCTGAGAATTGGATCTTTCACTACAGATTTGCGCAGATATCCTTCTACGTATCCTTGTCGTACGCCTTCATTGACAGCCTCCTCCAGATTTCCTCCGATGATATGTACGTCTTGTCCAATCTCCAGAAATACAACTGCCATTCCGGTATCCTGACAAATCGGGATCATATCTGTCGCTGCAATCTCCAGATTTTCCTGGAGCTGCTCCAAAATCTGTCTGCCGAGCGGTGATTCTTCTGTGCCTGCTGCCGCCTGCAGTGCATTTTTCATATCCTCCGACAGATAATAATTAGCCTCAATGCACATTTCTTTTACATTTTTCGTAATCTCACTGACATCTATTGTTCGCATCATAGGGACCTCCTCATCTATCCGAATCTTCTGCAATTTTTTCATCTATCTAAGATTATAGTATACATCAAAAAGAAAAGGAATACCTGTAACCAGATATTCCCTCTCTTTTTTCTATATTCTTTTAGAACTCTTTCTTTTGGCTCGATTACTGCAGCACAATCTCCCCACATGCAATCTTGCTGCCAGAATCTCCTGATGGCTGTGTATGGAGATCATCTGCCATTTCATGGATCACAACTGTCCTTCCAACTACTTCTTCCGGATAAAACCGGTCGGTATAAAAAGCACTCCATGCGATCCCATCATTGGCAAGCAGTGGCGGAAAATCTCCCGCATGACCTGGATGTACTGTATTTCCGGGATTATAATGTCCCTTTGTCTGAGAAAATGGATCTTCCATGTCTCCCGCACATATGGATCCCTCGTGAATATGGAATCCATAGAAATTTGCGTTTGGAGCATTTTTTGTGTTAGGAAGTCCCTTTACCTCCGCTACAACAAGTGTCCCGCCGTACATTTCAAAAAAATAGATATTCCCCTTGATCGCACAATGTCCGGTATCTCCCCGTACCTGTGCATATGCCTCTGCTGTCCCATTTGTAAACTGGATCATAGACTGTTCCCCCCTGCATGATTCCTTGTTCTGCCTTGTTTCAGCATATGCAGATGCACGTTCTTTGTGACACTTGATGTCTGATCACCGACGGATTATTCTAAATGATGCCTGATTATCCCGGATTGTTCTAATTTGTTTCTGAGACTTTGCTTTCCTCTGTCCCGGCTTTTTCCAGATCTGTCTTCTCTTCTATATTCTCTTCTGCGTTTTCCTCTGAGACGGTCTCTCTCACTTTTGCAATACTTGCAACCTTCGTATCAGAATCAAGGTTAATCAGCTTCACTCCGGATGCCACACGGCCAAGAATAGAAATTCCTGCACATTCCATACGGATCACAATTCCTTCTGTATTGATGATCATGATCTCATTCTCTTCATTGACTGCCTTTACTCCGATGACATTTCCGGTCTTCTCTGTGATCTTATAGCATTTTACACCTTTTCCGCCACGGTTCTGGCAAGTGAACTCTTCGATCGCAGTACGTTTTCCCATTCCCTTTTCAGAGGCAATGAGAAGATAATCTCCCTGGGTATGTAACTGCATTCCGATCACTTCGTCACGGTCACTTAAATTCATTCCGCGGACACCCATAGAGGTTCTTCCGGTCGATCTGACATCCTGCTCCTTAAAACGGATACACTGGCCGTATTTTGTCACCATGATGATATCTTTTTCATTGTCTGTGATCTTTACTTCGATCAGCTCATCATCTTCACGGAGTGTGATCGCAGCAAGTCCCGTCTTTCTGACATTTGCATAATCAGTGATCGGTGTTTTCTTGACAAGACCTTTTTTCGTCGCCATGAATAAATATTTTCCATCTTCATATTCACGGATTGGAATCATCGCCGTGATCTTTTCATCCGGCATCAGCTGCAGCAGATTGATGATCGCAGTTCCTCTTGCAGTTCTTCCCGCCTCTGGAATCTCATAGCCTTTCATTCGGTATACTCGTCCGGTATTAGTAAAGAACATAATATAATTGTGTGTCGAGGTCATAAATAATTCCTCTACATAATCTTCCTCGATCGTCTGCATTCCCTTGATTCCCTTACCACCGCGGTTCTGACTCTTGAAGGTATCTGTCGTCATCCGCTTGATATAACCAAGTTTTGTCATTGTGATGACAACATCCTGCTCAGGAATCAGATCTTCTGTCGAAAGGTCCAGCTCGTCAAATCCGATCGATGTTCTTCTGTCATCTCCATATTTTCCGCTGATCACAAGAATTTCTTCTTTGATCACACCAAGAAGAAGTTTTCGGTCTGCAAGGATCGCTCTCAGTTCTCCGATGCGCTCCATGAGTTCTTTATATTCATTTTCAAGCTTCTCACGCTCCAGACCTGTCAGCGCACGCAGACGCATATCTACGATCGCTTGTGCCTGCGCATCTGTCAGCTGAAATGCCTCGATCAGTCCTTCTTTTGCAGCCTGCGTATTCTTGGAATTACGGATAATGCGGATAACCTCATCAATATTGTCAAGAGCGATCAGCAATCCTTCCAAAATATGCGCACGCTCTTCTGCCTTATTGAGTTCATATTTTGTACGCCTTGTGACAACTTCTTCCTGATGTCTGAGATAATGGTTCAGCATATCAAGAATATTCATGACTTTCGGCTCATTATTGACAAGTGCAAGCATGATCACACCGAACGTATCCTGCAGCTGTGTATGCTTGTACAGCTGGTTCAGGACAACATTTGCATTGACGTCCCGGCGCAGCTCAATACAGATACGCATTCCTTCCCGGTTGGACTGGTCACTTAAGTCTGTGATTCCGTCAATCTTCTTATCTCGTACAAGCTCTGCGATCTTCTCGATCAGACGTGCTTTATTTACCATATATGGAAGTTCCGTGACAACAATTCGGCTCTTTCCATTTGCCATCGGCTCAATATCTGTCACTGCACGCACGCGGATCTTTCCTCTTCCGGTGCGGTATGCCTCCTCGATTCCTCTCGTTCCGAGAATCATAGCTCCCGTAGGGAAATCTGGTCCTTTGACGATTTTCAGAATGTCATCGATACTTGTCTCACCGTTTTCTTCAATCTGGTCATCAATGATCTTCACAACTGCAGCGATAACTTCCCGTAAGTTGTGCGGCGGAATATTTGTTGCCATTCCGACAGCGATCCCGGATGTACCATTGACGAGCAGGTTCGGAAATCTCGCCGGAAGCACTGCCGGCTCTTTTTCCGTCTCATCAAAGTTCGGCGTGAAATCCACAGTGTCTTTATTAATATCAGCGGTCAGTTCCATAGAGATCCTGCTGAGTCTTGCCTCCGTGTAACGCATGGCAGCAGCACCATCTCCGTCGACGGAACCGAAGTTTCCATGTCCATCTACAAGCGGATATCTTGTAGACCACTCCTGCGCCATATTGACAAGCGCTCCATAGATAGAGCTGTCTCCATGCGGGTGATATTTACCCATCGTATCTCCGACGATACGGGCACATTTACGGTGCGGCTTATCCGGCCCGTTGTTCAGTTCAATCATGGAGTAGAGGATTCTTCTCTGTACCGGTTTCAGACCATCTCTGACATCCGGAAGTGCACGGGAAGCAATAACGCTCATTGCATAATCAATATAGGAGTCTTCCATCGTCTTCTTCAGGTCAACCTCATGAACTTTATCAAAAATATTATCTTCCATTGTCTTCTCCTTACTTGAAATACATTTTCATCAACGCTGTAAAAACCTTTATATATCAAGATTTTGCACGTATTTTGCATTCTCCTCGATAAATTCTCGTCTAGGCTCTACTTTATCTCCCATAAGTGTCGTAAAAGTAAGGTCTAATTCGGATGAAGATTCCTCATCCATCGTCACGCGCAGAAGCACACGGTGTTCCGGATCCATTGTTGTCTCCCACAACTGCTCTGCATCCATCTCTCCAAGACCTTTGTAACGCTGAATCTTATTATTTCCATCTCTTCCAACTTCCTGAAGAATCTTATTTAATTCTTCATCACTGTAAGCATACCACACTTTTTTATTTTTCTCCAACTTATAGAGCGGCGGCTGTGCCAGATAGACATATCCCTGCCGGATCAGTTCCGGCATAAAGCGGTATAAAAATGTCAGAAGAAGTGTACTGATATGAGCGCCGTCTACATCGGCATCGGTCATGATGATGATCTTATGATATCTCAGCTTGGAAATATCAAAATCATCATGAATTCCGGTTCCAAATGCTGTGATCATCGCTTTAATCTCTGCATTTGCGTAAATCTTATCCAGTCTTGCCTTTTCCACATTCAGGATCTTACCTCGAAGCGGAAGAATCGCCTGGGTCGCACGGTCTCTGGCGGTCTTTGCAGATCCACCCGCGGAATCTCCCTCTACGATGTAAATCTCACATTTTGATGCATCTTTCTCAGAACAGTCTGCAAGTTTTCCCGGGAGCGACATTCCTTCCAGCGCAGATTTTCTTCTTGTAAGATCTCTCGCCTTTCTCGCCGCTTCTCTCGCACGCTGTGCCATGACAGATTTCTCGATCACAACTTTTGCAACCTGCGGATTCTGCTCAAGAAAGATCTCCAGCTGTGTACTGAGCACACTGTCAACAGCGCCTCTGGCCTCGCTGTTTCCAAGCTTCTGCTTTGTCTGTCCTTCAAACTGCGGGTCTTCGATCTTAACACTGATGATCGCCGTCAGGCCTTCTCTGATATCCTCTCCGGAAAGATTTGGCTCACTGTCTTTTAACAGCTTATTCTTTCTTGCATACTCATTGAATGTCTTTGTAAGCGCATTTCTAAAACCGACAACATGCGTACCACCTTCCGGCGTTGTGATATTATTTACAAATCCATAAGTATTATCTGTGTATGAGTCATTGTGCTGCATCGCCACTTCTACCGCAACTCCGTCTTTTTGTCCTTCACAGTAAATGATCTGCTCATAAAGCGGTGTCTTGCTCTTGTTCAGATACTGCACAAATTCTTTGATCCCGCCCTCATAATGAAACGTCTTCTCTACGCGTTCCTCCGGTCTTTCATCGACAAGGACGATTTTCAGATTCTTGGTCAGAAATGCCATCTCACGGAATCTCTGTTTTAAAATGTTATAATCAAACTCTGTCTCTTCAAAAATCTCTGCATCCGGCAGGAATGTAACTTTTGTTCCCGTCTTCCCTGCCTCACATTCTCCTACAACTTTCAGCTGGTAGGCAGATTTTCCACGCTCATAGCGCTGTTTATAGATCTTCCCTTCGTTGTAGATCTCGACTTCCAGCCACACTGACAGCGCATTTACTACTGAGGCGCCCACACCGTGAAGTCCCCCGGATACTTTATAGCCGCCACCGCCGAATTTTCCGCCGGCATGCAGTACGGTAAATACAACTTCCACTGCCGGAAGTCCTGCTTTATGGTTGATTCCCACCGGAATCCCACGTCCGTTATCAATAACTGTGATGGAATTGTCCTTGTTGATCGATACAAAGATTGTATCACAATATCCGCCGAGTGCTTCATCGACCGCGTTGTCTACAATTTCGTATACAAGGTGATGTAACCCTCTGGAAGATGTACTTCCGATGTACATACCCGGTCTTTTCCTTACAGCCTCCAGTCCTTCCAATATCTGAATCTGATCTGCACCATATTCTGTACTCATGATAGTCCTCCTAATTTTCCTTTACTACGACTCCGTTACTTACATGAAATATTTTATTGATCGAAAAGCGGTGATTTACAAACTCATCGACACCGGTGCAGGTGATCAGTGTCTGTATATCGTGAATGCTGTCCAATAAATAATTTTGTCTGTTCTTATCCAGTTCTGACAAGACATCATCCAGCAGAAGCACCGGTGTATCTTTGATCATCCTTCGGACAATCTCTATCTCTGAAAGCTTCAAAGACAGCGCCGCTGTTCTCTGCTGTCCCTGGGAACCGAATTTACGAATATCAATATCTTTTGTCAAAAAACAGATGTCATCTCTGTGTGGTCCTGCCGAGGTGCTCTTCATCCGAATATCCCGCTCTCTGTTCTTTCTCAGAACCGACTCGAATTCCATCTGCCCAATGTTTTTCTCATATGAAATTGTAATCGTTTCTCGGCCTCCCGTCAATTTATAATGAATTCCAGATATTATTTCATTTACTTCTTCCAGAAATTTTTCCCGTCGTTCCATGATCCGGCTCCCATACTGAATCAGCTGCATATCCCACAGATCCAGCATTTCACTCAGCTCCCCGCGGTTCTGACAATCCTTCAGAAGCCGGTTTCTCTGGTTGACGATCCTGTTATAATTTGCCAGATCACTCAGGTAGACTTTATCAAGCTGTGACAGTTCAAGATCCATAAATCTTCTCCGCTCCGCAGGTCCGTTCTTGATAATATTCAGATCTTCCGGCGAGAAAAATACAAGATGGACAAGCCCGAACAGTTCGCTTGCCTTGCGGATCGGTATCTTATTGATCGCAATCCCTTTCGGGCTGTTTTTCTTCAGGTGCATGTCCACCTGAAATTCCACCCCGTCTTTCTCGATCACCGTCTCCAGATGTGATTCTTCATTTCCAAACTGGATCAGATCTCTGTCTTTTGTGCCCCGATGGGATTTCGTCGTTCCAGTCAGATAAACTGCCTCCAAAATATTTGTCTTTCCCTGAGCATTATCGCCGTAGAATATATTGGTAGCATGGTCAAACTCGATGCTGAGAAAATCATAATTTCTAAAGTTTTTTAATTTTAATGACTTAATTACCATACCTGCACCAACTATTCCTATTATTTTTCAATCCGGATCTCCTGCCCGTCAAACGTAACAACATCTCCGTCATAAAGTTTTTTGCCGCGCTGCACTTCTACCGCTCCATTGACAGATACAAGCCCGTCCTGGATGACAAATTTTGCATCCACACCAGATTCTACCATTCCCGCAGCCTTCAGCGCCTGCCCTAATTTAATATATTCCTCTCTTAATTTGATAACTTCCATCTCCACATTATCCTTTCTCTGCTTTTGAATTGTTTTTTTTGCATAAATATGCATTATTTTCTTGTATATTTATGCACCCGCATTGAAGTTTACCGGAAGGATCAGATAAATATAGGTCTGTTCTTCATCCTTGATAAAGCAAGGAGCCTTTGCATTCATAAAGTACAGACTGACTTCCTCATCATCGATCACGCGCAGTGCATCGATCAGGAATTTCGGATTAAATCCGATCAAAAGATCCTTTCCATCTTTTGTGATCATGATCTCTTCGTTCATAGAACCGATCTGTGACTGAATCTTCAGCTGCATGGACTCATCTGTAATATTGATGATGATCGGTTTCTTATCTCCTTCTTTTACAAGGAGCGTTGCACGGTCAATACAATTTAACAGTTCTTTTTTATTGATACGCACTTTTGTCTCATAGTCATTCGAAAGCATCTGGTCGATCCGGAAATATTCTCCTTCGATCAGTCTGGATACAACGACGGTATTGCTGAACTCAAACACAATATGATTATTTGTAAAGTAAATTGTCACTTCACTCTCCGTCTCGCCGGAAAGAATCTTACTGATCTCCTGAAGTGTCTTTCCAGGAACGACAACCTTTCTAGGCTCATAAGATTCTTTTAATTCGATTTTTCTAATAGAAATACGGTGTCCGTCCAGGGAAACCACTTTCAGAATATTCTGATCAACTTCAAACAATTCTCCGGACATCAGCTTATTGCTGTCCATATCTGAGATAGAAAAAATTGTCTGACGAATCACTTCTTTGAGTGTAAATTCAGAAAGTGTGATACAGTCTTTCTTTTCAATGTAAGGCAGGTAAGAAAAATCTTCTCCTGATTTTCCGGAAATATTAAATTTCGCTTTTTCACATGTGATCAGCGTCTGCAAATTGCTGTTCGTTTCAATAATAACTTCATTATCAGGAAGTTTTCGTACAATTTCTGAAAAAATCTTGGCATCCAGTGCAATGATTCCTTTTTGAAGAATGGTTCCTTCAATTGTTGTTTCGATTCCAAGTTCCATATCATTCGCAGTCAGTTTGATTGTATCTGTTGTTGCGTCGATCAGGATACATTCTAAGATTGGCATTGTTGTTTTAGAAGGAACTGCTTTGGAGACGATACTTACACCTTTGACCAGATTTGATTTTGTGCAAATGATTTTCATGTGTATAACTCCTTTCGGTATTTGCTTTGAGTAAATATATGAAAGTTATCCGCCGTAACCGCCGTAGGGGCTGTGGATATGTGGATAACCCTAAAAAACCTTGTGGTTGAGCGATTTTTAGGCTCGAAAACTGTGTGGAAAAACAAAGGATAATACGTTCGCAAAATTGGGATAACTTAGATGAGTTTTCCACAGAAAAAATTATCCACAATGAACGAACAATCTATCCACAGTTTTTCCACATATAAATCCACATTGTCGTTAAAAAAATAACGATTTAGACAGGGTTTAGTTTTTTCTTAATAATATCAATCGTATTACTGAAGGTATCGCTTGCTTTGATATCTGCAGCTACCTTATCTACACCGTGGCTGATCGTAGAATGATCACGCCCGCCGAGCGTCAGACCGATTGCTTTGAGCGGAGTATCGGTCATCGTACGACATAAGTACATGACAATCTGACGCGGAATTGCGATTTCAGCGTTTCGTTTGCCGCTTTTTAAGTCGGCGATAGAGATATTAAAGTGTTCAGAGACAACATCCAGGATTAATTCCGGGGTGACTTGTCTGTTTTCATTTGGAGAAACGATATCTTTCAGCGCTTCCGCAGCGAGATTGATGTCGATCGGCGCATTTTTTAACTTATATAATGCGATCAGTTTGTTCAGGGAGCCCTCAAGCTCTCGGATATTTGATTTTACATTAGAAGCAATGTACTGCATAACAGCATCCGGAATATTGTATTTGTCCAGTCCGTCCAATTCTTCCTTTTTCCTGAGGATCGCCATTCGTGTCTCATAATCAGGTGAGGAAATATCCGCGACTAAGCCGCATTCAAAGCGGGAGCGGAGACGGGCTTCCAGTGTCTCAATGTCCTTTGGAGGCTTATCACTGGAGATAATGATCTGCTTGCCGGATATGTGAAGATGATTGAATGTGTGGAAAAATTCTTCCTGCGTACTTTCTTTTCCTATAATAAACTGGATATCATCTATTAAAAGGACGTCAATCGATCTGTATTTTTCACGAAAAGCAGTCATCGCGGACTCATTGCCGGTTTTCCCGTTTTTGATTGCTTCGATCAGTTCATTTGTAAAGGTCTCACTTGTTACATATAATACTTTTTTCTCTGGCTCATTTTCTAAGATGAAGTGAGCGATGGAGTGCATAAGATGGGTCTTTCCAAGTCCGACACCTCCGTATAAAAAGAGGGGATTGTAGACTTCACCCGGGGATTCTGCAACTGCAAGTGACGCTGCATGTGCAAAATTGTTGTTTCCACCAACGACAAAAGTATCAAACGTATATTTTGGATTTAGATTAGCGGCCTGCGATACGGTTACTTTTGATTTCGGAGTGGCAGTTTTATCTTCAAAATCTCTCGGATCAAATTCATTTTCGGCAATAAATTTCACTTCGTATTCTTTTCCGACGACTTCGGCAATACATACCTGGAATGGCAGCAGGTATTTGTTCTTAATATAGTCGATACTTGCTTTTAAATTCACAAGAATATACACAGTAGTACTTGTTACCTTATATACTCTCAGTGGAAGAATCCACGTTTTGAAAGAAACATCCGTAAGACTGTGCTCAATTTTTAATTTTTGTATAATTTCTTCCCAATTTTCCTCAACAATATTCATTCTTCTAACTCCTAAGTATTATAGTAAAAGAAATTTGTAGACAATCTCTCCACTATATTTTACATCAAAACCCATATTTAAGCAATGGAAATAAGTGTGGATAACTTTATAGACAGTGGAAAATCCCCAAAAATAAGGATTTTTGAGGTGGATAAATCATCTATAAACATCGAATCCACAGCTTATCCTTATAGTTATCCACAAGTTATCCACAATTTGTGGATAACATTTTTGACGAATACTATATTGTGGGATATCCACATGATTTTTTATGAAAAAAACACTATATGCTGTGTGGAAAAGTACAGATTTCCTTTTTGTTTCTGTGGAAGACTGTCAAAAAAGGGGAAAAACGGAGAGAAAAAGAAGAAAAAGAAAAGAAAGAAAAAAGCGTGAAAACAATAAAAACAAAGGAAATCGGGAGGATGTGGAAAAATAGAAAAAATCGATAAAATCAAAAGAAAATGAAAGGATTATCTTGACGAAATGGCATTTTATGCTTATAATGAAATACGATGTCTAAAAAATAATATGTCTATATTTATATATATAGGTTTCATGTCTAAGGAGGTGGATTTCAATGAAAATGACATTCCAACCAAAAAAGAGATCTAGAGCGAAAGTTCATGGATTCAGAGCAAGAATGAGCACAGCTGGTGGAAGAAAAGTTTTAGCTGCCAGAAGAGCAAAAGGAAGAAAACAGTTATCAGCGTAGGCCGCATATATGTGGCCTTTTCTTCTTTAAAAATCAGGAGAAGATAATAATGAAATTTTCCGAATCATTGAAGAAAAATCAAGATTTTCAGATTGTTTATAAGACTGGAAAGTCTTATGCAAATAAGTATCTGGTAATGTATGTAAAAGAGAACCAATCCGGGGGAAACCGGCTTGGTATTTCTGTCAGCAAAAAAGTCGGCAACAGTGTCGTGAGACATCGGCTGACACGATTGATCAGAGAGAGTTATCGATTACAAGAAGAACATTTTCAGAGTGGATATGATATAGTAGTGATTGCGAGAGTGAGTGCAAATGGGCGCTCATACAGAGAGATGGAAAGCGCATTGATCCACCTGGGAAGACTTCATAATATATATAAGATATAAGTAACAAAATGGAGATGTAAAATCGGTGAAAAAGATATTTATTGCACTTATCAGGTTTTACCAGAAATATTTATCCGGGTTAAAAAGAACAACTCACTGCATTTATTTTCCCACATGTTCTCAATATGGAATTGAAGCGATTGAGAAATACGGGGCATTAAAGGGTGGGTTATTAACTGTATGGAGAATTTTACGTTGTAATCCATTTGCAAAAGGCGGGTATGACCCTGTGCCTTAAAGGAGGAAAAAATGACAGGTATTCTTTTGACACAATCGACGACGCCAATCATAGGACAAGTGGCGTGGCTGCTCGGTAAATTAATGGATGGAATCTTTAATGTGCTGAGCGGTGTATTCGGAATTGAGAATATAGGTCTGTGTATCATTTTATTCACAGTTATCATCTATACATTCATGATTCCACTTACAATCAAACAGCAGAAATTTTCAAAATTAAGTGCAGTAATGAACCCTGAGCTTCAGGCAATTCAGAAAAAGTACAAGAACAAACGTGATCAGGAATCCATGCTGAAAATGCAGGAAGAGATGAAGATGGTGTACGATAAGTACGGAACCTCACAGATGGGCGGATGTCTTCAGTTACTGATCCAGTTTCCGATCTTGCTTGCGTTGTGGAAGGTTATCCAGAATATTCCAGCGTATGTAGGCGGAGTGAAGGATATGTATATGCCGCTTGTTAATGGGATCATGGCAACAGACGGCTATCAGAAAGTGATGGAGAAGATCGGTTCGGCAAGTCCGATTCTGATCAGTCCGGATAAGTTTGACTATACAAAGACAAATACAATCGTAGACGTACTTTATAAATTCCAGCCAAGTACATGGGATACATTAAAAGATAAATTCCCGGATCTTTCATCTTTGATCGATTCGACATCCGGGCAGATTTCACATATCAACAACTTCTTAGGTGCGAACATTTCCGATGCACCTGTCAACCTGATGATGGACGGATTAAAGACCGGAGCGATTCTTGTTGCGATCGTTGCACTTCTGATTCCGGTATTATCTGGTCTGACACAGTGGATCAATATTAAACTGATGCCGCAGGCAGCAGGAATGGATGACAGAGATAACCCGATGGCAAGTTCTATGAAGACCATGAATATGATCATGCCATTGTTCTCAGTATTTATGTGTTTCACAATGCCGGCAGGGCTTGGTCTGTACTGGATTTTCAGTGCGGTATGCCGTTCGGTACAGCAGGTAGCGATCAACAAGTATCTTGACCGTATGGATATGGATGAGCTTGTGAAGAAGAATATGGAAAAGGCGAAGAAGAAATACGAGAAGAAGAAAGTTTCCACAGAAGAATTAAATCAGATGGCGACAAAGAAAGTCCGTAATATTGCTGCAGATCAAAAGCATAATCACGCGACAGACAGTGAGCAGGAAGCTAAATTACAGCAGGCAGCTGAACGTGCGAAAAATGCAAAACCGGGAAGCCTTACAGCGAAAGCAAATATGGTAAGGAAGTTTAACGAAAACGATTAATTCAAACCGCATTTCTACATTAGAAACGGGAGGGCGAAAGAATGGAAGAGATTAGAGTATCCGCAAAAACACTGAGCGATGCGATTACAGAAGCCTTGATTCAGTTAGGTGTGACCAGTGATCAGCTGGAATATGATGTAATCGAAAAAGGAAGTTCAGGATTTCTTGGAATCGGAGCAAAACAGGCTGTGATTTCTGCCAGAAGAAAGAAGACAGCAGAAGCACCGGTAGAATTAAATGAGATCAAATTAGAAAAACCAAAAGTAAAACCGGAACAGAAGAAAGAAGAGAAACGTCATCAGGCTCCGGCAAAGAAGCCAGAACATCATGCACCGGAAACAAAGCCGGTGGAGAAAGAGGAGCGCTCTTCTGTGAAGATCACAGAGGAAACAATCCGTGAATCTGAGAAATTTTTGCAGGATGTCTTAAAGACAATGGATATGGAAGTCAAAATTCATTCCGAAGTAGACAGTGAAGGAACACTCTGTATCGAACTGGAAGGGGAGAATATGGGAATTCTGATCGGTAAGAGAGGTCAGACATTAGATTCTCTTCAGTATCTGACAAACCGTGTGGCAAACAAGGTGCAGGATGGTTATATCCGTGTAAAACTGGATACAGAAAATTACCGTGCAAGAAGAAAAGCAACGTTGGAGAACCTTGCAAAGAATATTGCCCACAAGGTAAAACGTACGAGAAAACCGGTTTCTCTGGAGCCGATGAATCCGTATGAGAGAAGAATTATTCACTCTGTATTACAGTCAGATAAATATGTATCCACACACAGTGAGGGAGAAGAACCATATAGAAGAGTGGTAATCACACCGTCCAGAAGACAATAACAAAGAAATTCAGGGGTGTAAGAAACGCCCCTAATAGAAAAATCGCCCAGACCGTGAAGTCTGAGCGATTTTTTGGTATAATGAATTATGCTATGAAATTTGCGGGAAGGAGAGGCGGACAACGATGATAAAAGATACAATCGCAGCAATCGCAACAGCGATGACAGCATCAGGAATTGGAATTATCCGTATCAGTGGAGAGGAAGCTTTTGAGATCATTGACCGGATATACAGAGGCAGGAAGAAAGAGAAGAAGTTATCGAATGAGAAAACACATACGATTCATTATGGATATATCATAGATGGAGAGGAGACGATCGATGAGGTGTTAGTGCTTCTGATGAGAGGTCCTCATAGCTATACCGGGGAGGATACAGTAGAGATCGACTGTCACGGAGGCGTGTACGTGATGAAGCGGATTCTTGAGACTGTGATCAAATATGGTGCGAGACCGGCAGAACCGGGAGAATTTACAAAGAGAGCATTTTTAAATGGCAGGCTCGATCTGTCGCAGGCAGAGGCGGTCATTGATGTGATACGGTCCAAAAATGAATATGCATTGAAAAGTTCAGTAAGTCAGCTGAAAGGTTCTGTGCTGGAGAAGATTTCCGAGATCCGGAAGGAGATTTTATATCACACGGCATTTATCGAGACGGCGCTGGATGATCCGGAACATATCAGTATTGATGGCTATGGAGAAGAACTTCAAGTGACCGTAGAAAAGCTTTTGGAAGCAATTAGCAGGTTGTTAGACAGCGCAGATAATGGTAGAATAATCAAGGAAGGAATCCAGACTGTAATTGTAGGGAAGCCAAATGCAGGAAAGTCTTCGCTGCTAAATGTTCTTGCAGGGAAAGAGCGGGCGATCGTTACAGATATTGAAGGGACGACAAGAGATATTCTTGAGGAACATATTCAGATCAATGGGATCAGTCTGAATATCATAGATACCGCAGGGATTCGCGACACGGAGGATGTTGTCGAGAAAATCGGAGTGGATAAGGCAAAGGATTATGCAAAAGAGGCGGATCTGATCATCTATGTTGTAGATGCATCGCGCGCACTTGATGAAAATGACGAGCAGATTTTGTCTATGATCCGTGAAAAACAGGCATTGATCCTTTTAAATAAATCAGATCTTGAGACGGTAGTCACAAAGGAACTTCTGCAACAATATACAGAAAAACCGATGATTGAAATATCGGCGAGGCAGGAGCATGGCATCGAAGAAGTAGAACAGACGTTGAAAAATATGTTTTTTGAAGGGAAAGTCTCCTTTAATGATGAGGTATATATTACGAACATCCGGCAGAAGACAGCGCTTCAGAATGCATACGACAGTTTGGAAAAAGTAATTGGAAGTATTGAAACTAATATGCCGGAGGATTTCTATTCGATTGACCTCATGGATGCCTATGAGGCGCTGGGAAGTATCACCGGAGAAACGATAGGAGAAGATTTGGTAAATGAAATATTCAGCAAGTTCTGTATGGGAAAATAAAGATAGATATGGAATTGCCGTGATCGGCGCGGGACATGCGGGATGTGAGGCGGCCCTGGCAGCTGCAAGGCTCGGCGTCAGGACGATCATGTTTACAGTAAGTGTGGACAGTATTGCGCTGATGCCGTGTAATCCGAACATCGGAGGCAGTTCCAAAGGGCATCTCGTCAAAGAGGTAGATGCACTTGGAGGAGAGATGGGAAAGGTCATTGACCGGACCTTTATCCAGTCCAAAATGTTAAATAAGTCAAAAGGACCTGCAGTCCATTCTCTCCGCGCGCAGGCGGATAAGGCAAAGTACAGTACTGAGATGAGGAAGGTGCTGGAGCAGCAGGAGAATCTGGATATCAAGCAGGCAGAGGTTACGGAGATTCTTGTGGAAAACGGGAAGGTAACCGGAGTGCAGACATTTTCAGGGGTGATTTATCACTGTGATGCGGTAGTGCTATGCACCGGAACGTATTTAAAATCAAAATGTATTTATGGGGAAATCAGTGAGAATTGTGGCCCGAATGGTCTGAAGGCAGCAAATTATTTGAGTGACTGCCTCAAAGAACTCGGAATCGAGATGTATCGTTTTAAGACTGGAACACCGGCAAGGATCGACCGCAATTCCATCGATTTCACGAAGATGGAAGAGCAGTTTGGAGATGAGAGAGTTGTTCCATTTTCATTTACAACGGATCCAAAAGATGTGCAGATCGATCAGATATCCTGCTGGCTGACTTATACAAATGAGAGAACACATCAGATCATCCGGGAGAATCTTGACCGCTCCCCACTGTTTTCCGGTATGATCGAGGGAACCGGTCCGAGATACTGTCCGTCGATCGAAGATAAGGTCGTAAAATTTGCAGATAAGGATCGGCATCAGGTGTTTATTGAGCCGGAAGGTCTGGATACGAATGAGATGTACATTGGCGGAATGTCAAGTTCGCTTCCGGAGGATGTCCAGTATGAGATGTACCGGAGCGTGCCGGGACTAGAACATGCAAAGATTGTCCGCAATGCCTACGCGATCGAATATGACTGTATCGATGCGAGACAGCTCTACGCGACACTGGAATTTAAAAAGATCAGCGGGCTGTTCAGTGGAGGACAGTTTAACGGAAGCTCCGGGTATGAGGAGGCAGCAGCACAAGGGCTTGTGGCAGGGATCAATGCAGCGAGAAAAGTACTTGGAAAGGAACAGATCATCATTGACCGCTCTCAGGGGTATATTGGAGTTTTGATCGATGATCTTGTGACAAAGGAAAGTCATGAACCATATCGGATGATGACGTCAAGAGCAGAGTATCGTCTGCTTCTCAGACAAGATAATGCAGATCAGCGTCTGACAGAAATCGGATATCAGGTCGGCCTGATCGATGAGGAACGCTATCAGAATCTGAAGAAGAAAGAACAACAGATTGAGGAGCAGGTAGAGCGGCTGGAACATACGAATGTAGGAGCATCCAGACCAGTTCAGGAAGTTTTGGAGAAGTATGGAAGCACTCCGCTGAAAAATGGAATCACACTGGCTGAACTGATTCGCCGTCCGGAGTTATCCTATGAAGCGTTGGAGGAGATTGATCCGGGAAGAGTGGAACTGAGTGAGGATGTGATTGAGCAGATCAATATCCGTATTAAATACGATGGATATATCAGGCGCCAGATGAAGCAGGTGGAACAATTTAAAAAATTAGAAACAAAACGGATTCCAGATGCGATCAACTATGATGAAATTGGAAGTCTTCGTATAGAGGCAAAGCAAAAGCTGAACCAGTACCGTCCGATCTCGATCGGGCAGGCATCAAGAATCTCCGGAGTTTCACCGGCAGATATTTCTGTATTGCTTGTATATATGGAAAGCTATGGAAGTAAGAGGGAAAAAGATGAGCAGTCATAAATTTGAAGAAAAATTAAGTGCATTGGGGATC
This sequence comes from uncultured Faecalimonas sp., assembly GCA_963557735.1. Taxonomy (GTDB): domain Bacteria; phylum Bacillota; class Clostridia; order Lachnospirales; family Lachnospiraceae; genus Faecalimonas. The sequence goes on from CAUWEA010000034.1 coordinate 18,628, forward strand.
ACATTGTGTGAGAGACAGAAAGAACAGTTCGATCTCTTTTACGAGATTCTTGTTGAGTGGAATGAATTTATGAATCTGACCGGGATCACAGAATATGAGGAGGTCAATGAGAAGCATTTTGTAGACTCTGTGTCTATCGTAAAAGCGATGGATATGAAGTCAGTAGAGAAGATCATCGACGTCGGGACGGGAGCAGGGTTCCCGGGGATTCCGCTGAAAATTGTATTTCCGGAACTGGAAGTTGTGCTGTTAGATTCTTTAAATAAGAGAGTAAAATTCCTCAATGCTGTGATTGAAAAATTACAGCTCAAGGGAATCCGTGCCATTCACGGAAGAGCAGAAGACTATGCAAAGCAGCCAGAATACAGAGAGCAATTTGATCTCTGCGTGTCACGGGCAGTGGCAAATCTGGCAACGCTGTCAGAATATTGTCTTCCTTATGTGAGAAAGGGAGGTGTGTTCCTTCCATATAAATCAGGGGAAATCGATGAAGAAGTTGCACAGGCAAAGAAGGCAGTCGCCATGCTTGGAGGAACTCTCAGTGAAGTCATCAAGTTCCAGCTTCCGGGAAGTGAGATTGGAAGATCCTTTGTGAAGATTGAGAAGATAAAACTGACTGCGAAAAAGTATCCGAGAAAAGCAGGACTTCCTGCGAAAGAACCGCTTGGGATTGCATAGGGAGCAGCAAAGTAGCGCAGAGTAAATGAACTAGAAAACTATAATCGCATATGTTTGGAAAGTTTTTGAAAATAAGATTTTGTTTTTTGAAAAAGATGAAAGCATTTTAGAATAGGAAAGACGGACAGAATAAGAAAGTCAAAATTCTGTCCGTCTTTCATTGGTCAGGCAATTACAACTTATCAATTGTTAACAAAGGATTTCTGCAATTTGATTAAGACTCCTCTTCTGTACTAAGAAATAAGTCAATCTGTTCCAGGAGTGCCTGAGGTGTTTCAAACTGTGGAAGATGTACACTATTTTTTAATGTTGTAATTTCAATCGATGGGATATAATTTCGGTATTGCTCCGCGATTGAAATATTCTCTCCGGCTCCAGTGGATGCCACAAGAAAAATACTGTTATTAATATTTTTCAGTGCGTGGAACATGTTCGCATTTGTGTACCGCCCCAGGATACTTCCGAGCAGATATCTTCCGTGAGAGTAATCCAGATGGGAAGCTTCGTAGTAGGAATCTTTCAGCTCTGAATCGACAGCTTCCGGATCCTGGAAGTTTTCTTCAAAAAAGTTTTGATCTGATAACCGTTTGCTCATCAGAATATTATATAGGAAAGTTCCGATGAGTGGAGTCAAAAGTAGGCATCGTAAAAATTTTGTCCGTTTTGTCGGGATTGTTGCAAGTGTTGAAAGACTGGTCGGATTGATCATCATAATACGATCAATGATGCTGTCGTCATTTGCACATGCCATCAGGACAAAAGAAGAAGAAGTACCAGTAGCTACTACATCTGTTTTTTCACCGATAACAGTTTTGATAAAGTCAGTGAGTAACTGGACATAGAGAAAGTTAGTATAAGTGAGATTAGGTTTCTCAGAATGTCCACAACCTAGTAAATCAATGGTATAAACAGTATTTCGTTTCTTTAAAGATTTTACTAATTTATTCCACTCGTGAGAAGAACTATTTACAGTAAGATCGTGGATTAAAAGGATTGGTTTTCCCTGCCCCTGCTTTCTATAAAATATTTTGCCAAATCTCCAGTCAAAGTATTGACCATCATCCTTGCAAAGTAAATTATCGAGTGTTGAAGTAAAAGAAATAACTTTGTTAATGGTGTAAATTGTTCCGGCTGTAAGAGATGCCAAAACCGCTCCGGTTGTAAGTTTCTTTTTCCAACTCATAAAAGAACTCCTTTCTTGTCAGTGTTACTGCAAGCGACTTTGTAATATATTTAATAAGTATAGTTACAGTACACTTTGAATCAGTACCGTTTCTTTTTATTATACTACACAAAAGAAAGCAATAAAAGCTGAAATTGTTGATTGCTATTTTTTATTTAAAAAGAAGAGATAGCATAGAGATACTACTGATGTTTCACGTGAAACATTTATTAGCACATAGAAAAATACGATTTGAGAAATAAAAATGTTTGTAAAATTGATTCTGTCCTTGTGATGAAGTGAGCGTTTGTTATTAGAATCATTTGAGGCAGATAGAAGGGACTCTGTTATCAAATAGTCAGGTGTTACAAATGAAATAGAAATAAAATGTAAAAGTAAGAATAGTATTTATACAACTGCTATGCAATAGCCGCAGAAGTAAAGAATCAAATTTGATACAAGGATGATAAAGTATAATGTTTCACGTGAAACATTAAATGAAAAAAATCTAAAATAGATGTTTCACGTGAAACATTGTGTAGATTAAACTTCTGTTTAGTGATATAATAAAAAAGCAAGAGAAAGGGGACACTGATATGGGAAGAATAATAGCAGTTGCCAATCAGAAAGGTGGCGTAGGAAAAACGACCACAGCTATTAATTTATCCTCATGCTTGAGCGCGTTGGGTAAAAAGGTATTAGCGATAGATATGGATCCACAAGGGAATATGACAAGTGGACTGGGAGTAGATAAGGATAATGTAGAGAGAACCGTATACGATCTGATCATTGGGCGTGCGAGTGTGGAAGAGTGCCTGTGTAAAGATGTGTTTGAAAATCTTGATCTGCTTCCTACCAATATTGATCTGTCAGCTGCAGAGATTGAGTTGATCGGCGTGGAAAATAAAGAATTTATTATCCGCGATGAGGTGGCAAAGATCAGAGAAAATTATGATTTTGTAATTGTAGACTGTCCGCCATCGCTCAGTATGTTGACAATTAATGCAATGACAACGGCGAATACAGTCTTAGTGCCGATCCAATGTGAGTATTATGCATTGGAAGGTTTGAGTCAGCTTATGCATACGATTGAACTTGTAAAGGAAAGATTGAATCCGGATTTAGAGATGGAGGGCGTTGTTTTCACAATGTATAATGCCAGAACAAATCTGTCTTTGCAAGTTGTAGAAAATGTAAAAGATAATTTGGATCAGACAATCTATAAAACGATTATACCAAGAAATATCAGACTGGCGGAAGCGCCAAGTCATGGATTGCCAATCAATATTTATGACCCAAAATCATCAGGAGCCGAAAGCTATATGCTTCTGGCAGAAGAAGTGATTCATAAAGGAGAAGAATAATGGCAGTAAAAAGAGGAGGTCTTGGGAAAGGGCTGGACAGTTTGATCCCGGATCATAAACCAAAGGCAAGTGTAAATAAGGAAAAAGCAAGTGAGTCAGCTGCAAAAAAAGAAAAAGCCGAAATGCCTGTTGCTGCAGAACAAAAGGTAAAGATAACAAAAGTAGAGCCAAATCATACTCAGCCAAGAAAAAATTTTGATGAAGATTCTTTGATTGAATTGGCAGATTCTATCCGGCAGTTTGGAATACTTCAGCCGCTTCTTGTTCAGAAAAAAGATGATTACTATGAGATCATCGCAGGAGAGAGAAGATGGCGCGCTGCAAAGATGGCGGGATTGAAAGAAGTTCCGGTGATCGTAAGAGAATATTCACATCAGGAAATGGTAGAGATCGCATTGATTGAAAATATTCAACGGGAAAACTTAAATCCGATCGAAGAGGCTCAGGCATTTAAAAGACTGCTGGAAGAATTTCAATTGAAGCAGGATGAGGTGGCAGAACGTGTTTCAAAGAGCAGAACAGCGGTTACAAATTCTATGCGTTTGCTGAAACTGGATGGCAAGGTGCAGCAGATGATCATTGATGATATGATTTCTACGGGCCATGCAAGAGCGCTGCTCGCAATTGAGGATAAAGAACAGCAGTATATTCTCGCCAATAAGATTTTTGATGAAAAGCTGAGTGTGCGTGATACAGAAAAACTTGTAAAAGCTTTGAAAACACCGAAGAAAGAAAAAGTAAAAAAGGATAATGCAAATGATTTTATTTACCGGGATCTGGAAGAAAAAATGAGAACAGTGATCGGGACAAAAGTAAGTGTCAATCAAAAATCAAAAGGAAAAGGGAAAATAGAAATTGAATATTATTCCGATGAAGAGTTGGAACATATATTTGAGATGATCATGTCTATCCATCAGTAAAAATATGGTGTGAACCATTTGAAAAGGAGGAAACATGGAAGACAGTTTACTATTTCATCTTGGATTTGATCCAGTATTTCTTTTACTTGCGTTGCTGATTTTGATCGTGATCTTATTTGTATTTATCATAAATATTAATATGAAATATAATCGATTAAAAAACAGTTACAATGCATTTATGAAAGGCAAAGACGGACGGTCGATGGAAAAGAGTATTACCGACCGGTTAGATGAAATTGATAATTTATCCCACATGGCAAAGTTAAACCGGCAGAACATAAAAGAAATTTACCGGAGACTGGAAGGAAATTATCAGAAGATTGGAATTGTCAAGTACGATGCATTTCAGGAAATGGGAGGAAATCTCAGCTTTGTACTGACATTACTTGATGCAAATGATAATGGTTTTATTCTGAATGCGATGCACAGCCGGGAAGGCTGCTATAACTATATTAAGGAAATTGTAAAAGGTGAAAGTTATGTGGAATTGTCATCAGAAGAAACAGAATCATTGGAGAAAGCAATTTTCCAGGAAGCATATGCACTCAAAGATATTGCAGATTTAAGAAAATAAGAAGGTATGAGGAGAAAGATACATGTTAGATATTAAATTTTTAAGAGCAAATCCGGATATTGTAAAACAGAATATTAAAAACAAATTTCAGGACAGTAAACTTCCGCTTGTAGATGAAGTGATTGCACTGGATCTGAGAAACAGAGAAATCAAGCAGGAAGTAGAAGCGCTTCGTGCAGAGAAAAACAAAATTTCCAAAATGATCGGAGCATGTATGGCTCAGGGCAAGAAGAAAGAAGCGGAAGAGTATAAGAGACAGGTGTCTGCCCAGGGTGACACGATCGAGAAACTTTCTGTGGAAGAAAAAGAAGTAGAAGAGAAGATCAAGACAATTATGATGACAATTCCAAACATCATTGATCCATCTGTTCCGATTGGAAAAGATGACAGTGAAAATGTGGAGTTAGAAAGATATGGAGAGCCGGTCGTACCGGATTTCGACATTCCATATCATACAGAAATTATGGAAAAATTTGATGGCATTGATCTTGAAAGTGCAGGAAAGGTAGCAGGAAACGGTTTCTATTATCTGATGGGAGATATCGCCAGATTACATTCTGCAGTGATTTCTTATGCGCGTGACTTCATGATCGACAGAGGATTTACTTACTGTATCCCTCCATTTATGATCCGCAGCAATGTTGTGACGGGCGTTATGAGCTTTGCGGAGATGGATTCTATGATGTATAAGATCGAGGGAGAAGACTTATATCTGATCGGTACAAGTGAACATTCTATGATCGGAAAATTTATCGATACGATGCTTGACGAAAAGACATTGCCGAGAACATTGACCTCTTATTCTCCATGTTTCCGCAAGGAAAAAGGAGCACACGGAATCGAGGAGAGAGGTGTTTACCGTATCCATCAGTTTGAAAAACAGGAAATGATCGTTGTCTGCAAACCGGAAGAAAGCATGAAATGGTATGATGTGATGTGGAAAAACACAGTGGATCTGTTCCGTTCTCTTGATATTCCGGTTCGTACACTGGAATGCTGCTCCGGAGATCTTGCAGATCTGAAAGTGAAATCTGTCGATGTAGAGGCATGGTCACCAAGACAGAAAAAATATTTTGAAGTCGGAAGTTGTTCTAATCTCGGGGATGCCCAGGCAAGAAGATTAAATATCAGAGTAAAAGGCGAGGATGGAAAATATTTCGCTCACACATTGAACAACACAGTCGTTGCGCCACCTAGAATGCTGATTGCATTTTTGGAGAATAACCTTCAGGCAGATGGTTCTATCAAGATTCCTGCTGCATTACAGCCATATATGGGTGGTAAGACTGAAATCAGATAGAGGAAAAAAGCGTGCATCAATATTTAAAAGCAATTGGATTTGATCATCTGAAAACAAAGAAAGAACTAAAAGAAGTTCTTCAAGATACAAAAGAAAATTTTACAAGCTACGAAATCACAGACAGTGCAGAAAGCGAGAAATTCTGTGAATACCGGAAAGAATATTCAGAAGATATGGGGATCATTCTTTGTGGTGACTGTGAAGAAGAAACATTTGAGATGGAATACTACTTCCCTTATTTAAAGGGGAGTGGTATTACTTCTTATGAAGATATCATTGTGGAAAAGAAAATTGACCGTGAGATGTATCTTGGAATATGTGAAGATGTCCGGGTGGGCATCAGTCTTATCTTTCATCTGATCAATGGGATGGAATACCGGCAGGTGAAAAATGCAGGCGGAGTCTCTAAACGGTCGACTTCTCTGACACTTTCTGCGATGGCGCTTTCGGGAAACGTTCTGCTTCCGATCAAGAAAAATGATTATCAGATCCAGAGCCAGCAGGAGGAAGCAAGAAACCGTATGTTGCTTTTAAGCGCTGCAAAAAGCGGCGATGAGAAAGCGATGGAAAGTCTGACATTGGATGATATGGATACTTATTCAAAAGTTTCAAAAAAGCTGATGACAAACGATGTATATACGATCGTGGATACATATTTTATGCCTTATGGTGCGGAATGCGATCAGTACTCGATCCTGGGAGAAATCTTAAAGATCCGCGAATGCAGAAACGAGAAAACAGGAAAAGAAATCTATGTTTTTACCATGGATGTCAATGAACTGAGATTTGATGTTTGCGTACCGAAAGATAAAGTGTTCGGAGTCCCGGAGGTGGGGCGCAGATTCAAAGCAAATATCTGGCTGCAGGGGATGATCAATTTCCAATAAGGGCAATAAAGAAAACTGATTAAAAAGTTTTGAAAAGTTTTAAAATGGGTATTTTAAAATTCAGAATTATTTGGTATACTAATAACAGTGTGAAAAAAACATATTGCTTTGTTTCGGCAAAGCAGATGCATGTTCCCTTAGTTAAATGGATATAACAAGTGCCTCCTAAGGAGGAACCAAGGTTATCACTTCCTGAAAAAACTTTTGGGTTCAA